>NZ_JAHUTS010000011.1:0-165180 GCF_019209835.1 Enterovibrio paralichthyis
GAGGAGGCGATACATCATGTGTTGCCCATTAAGCGAGAAGAGCGAATATACCCGAGAGCCGTGAAGCCTAAGGCAAAGAAATACCCCAATAAAAAGAAAGCCAGTCAGCTTAACTGACTGGCATTAGGCGTTAAGCCCTGTTTTTGTCTTTGATGTTGGCGATGGGCGGTTACTCGCCCTTGTCCATGCCACCAAGCTCTTCATAAAGGTTTGGCAGGAAGGCACCCAGTTCGCCGCACAACAATGACAGGTCGGCATCCAGACGCTGTGCAATGTCTTCACGGTCGATATCCGCGTTCTGGTCACGCAGCTCTTCGGAGAACTTGATGCGTTTGACTGACATATCGTCACACAGCATAAATTCGATGCGGTCTTGCCAGTTGATAGCCAGTTTGGTCACCAGCTTTTCAGCTTCAATGTGTGCCAGAATCTCATCGCTGGAAAGATCCTGCTGCTTGCAGCGGATCACGCCGCCTTGCTCAAGAATGGCTTTCAGCTCTGCTTCTTCACCGATTTCGAACCCTTTTGGCGCATTACCTGAACGAACCCATTCAGTCATTGCCAACTCTACCGGCTTGTTGGTTTCAACCGGAACCACTGGCAAGCTGCCAAGGGATTTGCGCAGCAGCGCCAGAATGTCTTCGGCTTTCTTTGCGCTACCGGCATCCACCAGTACCAAACCGGATTTAGGCATGATAAGTGCGTAAGTCTGGCTCATGCGGCTGAATGCGCGAGGCAGCAGATCCATCACGATGTCATCTTTGATGCTGTCTTTTTCTTTTTTCTTCAGCGGACGGCCTTGCTCTTGCTCCATTGCGTCCACTTTGGCCGCCAGCGAATCTTTGATCACAGATGCAGGCAGCATTTTTTCTTCTTTGCGGGCGCAGATCAGCAGGTTGCCATCGCTGACGTGGGTCATCATGTCGCCGTGCTTGCCGAGCGCAGTGGTCCAGCCAAACTTCTGCATGTCCTGACTGCCACATGGGGTGAAGCGAAACTCAGACAGTTGTTTTTCAACATGCTCAGGGTCGAGCTCAATATCGCGGGTCAGGCGGTAAGCAAAAATGTTCTTAAACCAAATCATGGCGAGGCTTTATCCATCCGGTAGTGAGAAAGGCCACATGGTATTGCATTCAGGGGCGAATGTCCCTTTATATGGGGTACAATTTGGCCTCAAGCACAAGAACGGGCGCACACCTTTCAATGAAAATACTCCACACGTCAGACTGGCATTTAGGGCAAAACTTTTTCACCAAAAGCCGCAAGCAAGAACATCAGGCCTTTCTGCAATGGCTTCTTCAAGAAATAGATAAAAACCAGATTGATGCCGTTATTGTTGCCGGAGATGTTTTCGATACCGGATCGCCACCGAGCTATGCGCGCGAAATGTATAACCAGTTTGTGGTCTCCATCAGCCAGCGCAACTGCTCGCTTGTTGTGTTGGGCGGCAACCATGATTCTGTTTCTACGCTCAAAGAATCCAAATCCTTGCTCGCTTGCCTGCATACCCATGTGGTGGCAAACACCAGTGACAATTTAGAAGAGCAACTGCTGACACTGAAAGATCAGCGCGGCGAGGTTGGGGCGATTGTCTGTGCAGTGCCCTTCGTGCGCCCCCGTGATGTATTAACCAGCCAGGCCGGTGAATCGGGCGTTGAAAAACGACAGGCGCTCGGTGATGCCATCAAATCCCACTACCACGAGTTGTATCAGGCCGCGATGAAGCTGCGTGAAGACAATGGCTGGAAAGTGCCGATCATCGCTACCGGGCATTTGACGGCGCTGGGTGTCAGCCCGTCCAAATCAGTACGTGATATCTACATCGGCACGCTGGATGGCTTTGCTGCTGATGGCTTCCCACCGGCGGACTACATTGCCCTCGGGCACATTCACCGCCCACAGGTTGTCGCCAAGTCAGAACATATCCGCTACAGCGGCTCACCGATACCTTTGAGCTTTGATGAACTGAAGTTCAACAAGCAGGTTGTGTTGGTCGAGTTTGATGCCGACCAGCGCGTGCGCATCGAACCCATCAGTATTCCGCGCTTTCAGCCTATGGGTGTTCTGAAAGGGTCGCTGGACGAGATAGACGTACAGCTTTCGGAGTATAAAGATCATGATGATCCAAAACCTGTCTGGCTCCACATCGAAGTCTCCGTGCAGGACTATCTGTCTGACTTGCAGCAACGTATCCAACTGATGACCGAAGGGCTCAATGTGGAAGTGTTACAGCTTCAGCGTAGCCGTGGGCCAAAAGCCCAGGCGCTGGCGCAGGAAGCAAAAGAAACCCTGTCTGAACTGACACCGAATGATGTATTCCAAAAGCGTCTTGCTCTTGAAGTGTTTGAAGGGGAGGACGAGGTGGCGCGTAAAGCGCGGATCGAAACCCAGTTCGCCAAAATTGTTGCTGAGGTTGAGCATGGGGAGGCTGACGCATGAAAATCCTGAGCCTTCGCTTTAAAAACCTGAACTCACTGAAAGGTGAGTGGAAAATAGATTTCACCCAGACACCGTTTTCCGACAATGGCCTGTTTGCCATCACGGGCGCGACCGGTGCAGGTAAAACCACCCTGCTTGATGCGATTTGTCTGGCGCTTTACCACCAGACTCCGCGCCTGGGACTCATCTCCACCTCGAGCAATGAAATCATGACCCGCGGCACGGCAGAGTGTGCCGCCGAAGTGGAGTTTGAGGTCAAAGGCCACCCGTACCGCGCCTTTTGGAGCATGCGCCGTTCGCGCGGCAAAGCGGACGGTAACCTGCAGCAGGCAGATGTGGAGCTGGTGGATGCTGAGTCCGACAAGGTGCTGGCTACGCAGGTAAAACAGAAAAATGAATTGGTCGAGCGCATTACCGGTCTCGACTTTGCCCGCTTTACCAAATCCATGATGCTCTCCCAGGGCGAGTTTGCCGCTTTCCTGAATGCCAAGGAAAATGAACGTGCAGAGCTTTTGGAAGAGCTGACGGGCACTGAAATTTACGGCCGGATCTCTGAAAAAGTGCATGAGCATTTTGCGGCCGCCAAACTGGCGCTAAGCCAGAAAGAAGCTGAAGCCAAAGGCGTGCAGCTGCTGGGTAGCGAGGAGTTGGAAGCGCTGGAAAATGAACTTTCCGGGATTGACACCTCACTCAAGACCGAGCGCGAAAAGCATACAGAGCTGACGGCGCACTTCTCCTGGTGGAAAGAGCATGAAAAAAGCCACTTGGAGCAATATCAGGCGCAAGCGCAGCTGCAGGCTGCAGAAGCGAATTGGGAGGCGGCAAAACCGCAACTGGATAAGCTCACTCACAGCGAACCGGCCGAAAAGTTACGCATGCCTTACGAGCGCTGGCAGTCGTCACTGAAAAGCGTTGCAGCCGTAGGCGCGATGCTGACAACAAAACAGGAAGCGCTTAAGACCAACACAGAAAAAAGCGCTCAGGCTGACGAAGCCCTGGTGAAAGCGTCAGAAGCGCTGGCGCTGGTCAAAACGCAGCAGCGTGAGCTGGAAACACTGATCAGCGAGAAAGTGTCGCCGCTCGATACCGATATCAAACACCAGTCGCAACGCCTGCAGGAATTGTTACTGCAACAGTCTGGGCTGAAAACCAAGCATCAGTCGTTGGTCTCGTCACAGGAAATAACCACACAAAACCTTGAGGCGAAAAAACATGCGCTGGAAGAAGTCACCGCGTATCTGACGAGCCATCAATCTGCAGGGCTGCTTAAACAACACCTTGGCCAGTGGGCACAAATGGGGCAGCAGATCGCGCAGGAGCAAAGCGCGATTGCCAAACTGACGCAATACGAAACCGAACTTGAAGCCCAATTGCAGGCAGAGACGTCGAAAGCGGACAGTGCAGAGAAAGAGAAACAGGTCGCACTGAGCGCAAGTGACAAGGCGAAGCAGGCATGGGAAGCGCAGCAAGAAGCGCTGAGCCAGGCCACAACAAACGGTGATATCGACGCGCTGGATAAACAACGCGAGCAGTTAAGTGCGCAGCTTTCTACTTATTTCCAGCTAGGCCAATGGCAACAACAATGGCTGGCGCTGGACAAAGAAAATGCGGAAAAGCGCCAGACGTTAGCTGATCAGACTCAGCAAGCCAAAGTGCTGGAGCAGGAAGTGACCTCGCTTCGCCAGCAATATAAAGATAAAAAGCAGCTGATTGAGGCGCTGTCGAAACTTGTCAGTCAGGAAGAGCATCTAGCACAGTACCGTGCGGCATTGCAGCCACATGAAGCGTGCCCGCTCTGCGGATCGACTGAACATCCTGCGTTGTTGGGGGCTGTGCTTGATGTTTCCGAAACCCTGCGCCAGTTGACGGATGCAGAATCCGCACAAAAAGAGATATTTGAGAAAGGCAGAGATTCAAAAGAGAAATTTGAAAGTTGCCAGCGCCATATTGAAGAGCTCCAGAAACGACTGGAAAGCACTCAGCGGCAACAACAGGCACTGGCTGAACAATGGAGCCAGGCCGCATTGCCACTCAACTTAACCCTGACGATTGATCAGCGCGAGTCTTTTGCTGCGTTCAGTGACCAGCAAACTCAAGCAAGGGATGTGTTAACCCAAAACCTGAATGCGTTAAAAGCACAGGAGAAGGCGCTTCAACAGGCGAAGCTGCAATGGGATGAAACGACTCGTGCTCTGGATGCTGTCGAGAAAAACATATCGATTCTCTCTGTGACCATTGAGAGTAAAAAGCAGGAAGCCCAGAAGCTGGCTGTCGATAAGCGCCAGAAGGTCGACTATCTCGAAACATTGGAAAGTGTGTTAAACCAGCAGATTGCAGACAAAGGCTATGAAGCCCCTGAAACCTGCGCGCTGCAAAGCTGGCTGGAAGCGAGAAAGCAGGATGCTGACCTATGGGAGCAGAACCAGCAGCAAAAAGAAGCGCTGGCAAAAGAGGTCGCCTTGCTTGAGGTCGAACTTGCAAACTGCCTGAAAGAGATCAACGCGCTGTCTGAGCAGCAACGTGCACAGCAATCAGACATCGATGCCTTGTCGGCCAAGCTTGAAGAGGCGAAATCAAAACGTGTCGCGCTCTTTGGTGACAAGCGGGTGGATGATGAAAAACGCCGTGCTGCCGTTCAGACCGAGCAAGCTGAAGAGGCTCAGAAAGCGGCACAAACCCTGGCACAGCAATATCAAGGGGATTTGCGTGCATCACAGGCTGACGTCGTGAGCCAGACCCAGTCGCTGGAAAGCGCCAATGCAGAATTGCAGTCCAATCTGTCCCAGTGGGATGAAAGCCTCGCTGCTTCGCCATTTGATTCGCTGGAAGCGTTCCAATCTGCCTTGTTGCCAGAAGAAGAAAAACAGCAACTGCTGGCAAGTAAACGCTCGCTGGAGCATGCGCTGGAAGGTGCCAAAGTACTGCTGAAAAAGGCGCAACAACACGTCAGTGATGTGCTTGCCCATGAGCGAGCGAAAGCGTGGCAGACATTGCCGGTCGAGCAGGTGGAATCGGCGTTGCAGCTGCAATCAGAAACGCTGAACAATCTTGTGCGCCGAAGCGGTGAGTTGAGCAACGCGTTGGCGTCAGACAAACAGCGCAGGGAAAACCAGCAAGCGCTGTTTGCGGAGATTGAAAGGTTGCGCGCGGAATACAATGATATTCAGTATCTCCATGCCCTGATAGGCTCGCAAAAGGGCGATAAATTCCGCAAGTTTGCTCAGGGGCTGACGCTGGACAATCTGGTCTATCTGGCCAACAAACAGCTCGACCGGATCCACGGGCGTTACCAGCTAAACCGCAAACAGGGGGAAGGGCTGGAACTGAGTGTGCTGGATACCTGGCAGGGCGACATTGAACGGGATACCAAAACCTTGTCAGGCGGGGAAAGTTTCCTTGTCAGTCTGGCGCTGGCACTGGCGTTGTCGGACTTGGTCAGCCACAAGACCAGCATCGATTCGCTCTTCCTCGATGAGGGCTTTGGCACCCTGGACAGCGAGACGCTGGATGTGGCACTGGATGCGCTGGATAACCTCAATGCATCGGGCAAGATGATCGGCGTGATCAGCCATATTGAAGCGATGAAAGAGCGGATCCCGACCCAGCTTCATGTTTCAAAGAAAACCGGACTGGGAATCAGCGAACTGGAAGAAAAATACCGCGTTGCTTAAAAAAGTGTCAATGCGGTAACAGGCGCTGGCTTTCGTTGGATAGCGCCTTCAATACGGGCGACAACTGTCTGGAATAAAAGGCAGTTGTCGGCTACTGCTGGTTGCAAACCTCGCCAAAGGTCACAAAACTGTCATAATAGAATCACATAATGACGGCCAAGACATATACCCAAACCACCTAAGAAACTCAGATTGTTTGGGTATAACGATTACACACACTCTAACTGGGTATGGAAAAATGGTAAGACGGATACTTGTTGTTGAAGACGAAGCACCAATTCGTGAAATGCTGTGCTTTGTGCTGGAACAAAAAGGTTATCAGGCCGTAGAAGCAGAAGATTATGACAGTGCTCTGGAAAAAATCTGCGAGCCTTACCCTGAACTGATCCTGATGGACTGGATGTTGCCGGGTGGCTCAGGGATCAACCTGATCAAACACCTCAAACGCGATGAGCTGACCCGCCAAATCCCGGTGGTTATGCTGACTGCGCGCGGCGAAGAAGAAGATAAAGTGCGTGGCTTGGAAGTCGGTGCCGATGACTACATCACTAAGCCATTCTCGCCGAAAGAGCTGATGGCGCGTCTGAAAGCCGTTATGCGCCGCGTGTCACCTACCTCGCTGGATGATGTGATTGATGTACAGGGCCTGAAGCTGGATCCTGTTTCGCACCGCGTGACGTCCAACGAAAAACCGTTGGAAATGGGGCCGACTGAATTCAAGATGCTGCACTTTTTCATGACTCACCAAGAGCGTGTTTACAGCCGCGAGCAGCTTCTGAACAATGTTTGGGGCACCAACGTCTATGTTGAAGACCGCACGGTTGATGTTCATATTCGTCGCCTGAGAAAAGCGCTGGAAGAAGACGGTCATGATAAACTGGTGCAAACCGTGCGTGGCGCGGGTTACCGTTTCTCAACGCGCACTTAATCCACAAACATGATCTTTGTGTCGCCCAAAGGCCTTGGGACGGCATACTGGAGAGATAGATGGTCGAAAGACTGACGTGGAAAAAGCTGGCACTGGAGCTGGCTTTTTTTTATTTACCCTGGTTTTTGATTGGCTGGTTCTTTGGCGGTCTGCCTTGGCTGCTGCTGCTTGCGACCGTGTTGGTGTTGCTGTGGAACTTCTACCACCAACTCAAACTGTCTGACTGGCTGTGGAAAGAACGTAGCCTGACACCACCGACTGGCTCGGGCAGTTGGACTCCGCTGTTCAATGGCATCTATCGTCTGCAGAAACGAAACCGTCGCCGCCGCAAAGAGCTGACTAACCTGATCCGACGCTTTAAAAACGGTGCCGAATCCCTGCCCGATGCGGTGGTGGTATTTGAGCATGACGGCTCCATTGTCTGGTGTAACAAGCTGGCGCAGGATCTGCTGGGCTTCCGTATGCCGGATGATGCTGGTCAGTACATTGCCAACCTTATCCGCACACCTGAGTTTATCGAATACCTTTCCCGTGCAGAGTTAGGGGAAGCCTTTGAAATGCGCTCGACGCTTCACGCCTCTAAAACACTGGAATTCCGTACCATGCCGTATGCCGAAGGTGAATACTTGATGGTGGTACGTGATATTACCCAGCTCAAACAGCTGGAGGGTATGCGCCGTAACTTTTTTGCCAACGTTTCCCATGAACTGCGTACCCCGATGACGGTTCTTCGTGGCTATCTTGAAATGGCGGAAGACCCGGATATGCTGGTGGGGCCAATGTGGGGCAAAGCCCACGGTGTAATGACCGAGCAGCTGACGCGGATGGAAAGTCTGGTCGAGCAGCTTCTGACCCTGTCCAAGATTGAAGCGAGCGTGAAGATCGCCCTGGATCAGAAAGTCGATGTGCCGGCCATGCTGGATGTGCTGGAAAAAGAAGCGCAAACCCTAAGTGGCGATCAAGCCCATGAATTTGAGTTTGAAATTGACCATTCACTGAAAGTGCTGGGCGATGACGATCAACTGCGCAGCGCGATTTCTAATCTGGTTTATAACGCGGTGAAGCATACGCCACCGAGTGCAAAAATCCGTGTTCGCTGGTTCCGCTCGGTGAAAGGGCCGCGACTGGAAGTGATAGACAGTGGTGAAGGTATTGCGCCACAGCATATCGACAGGCTGACCGAACGCTTCTACCGCGTTGACAAAGCACGTTCCCGTGAGACTGGTGGTAGTGGCCTTGGGCTGGCCATTGTGAAGCATGCGCTGAACCACCACGAGTCTGAGCTTGAAATTCAAAGTCAGGTGGGCAAGGGTAGTACCTTCTCTTTCACCCTGCCGGAGCGCCTTGCATGTTAAAAAGGATGGTTGCCACCTTGGCGTTGTTGCTGACCCTGACACCTGCGGTGGCTGATGACCACCTGCCGCTCTATCACAGGGTCGACAACATCTCTGGCAATCTCTCTTCGGTTGGCTCAGACACGCTTGCCAACCTGGTCACGCAATGGGCCGTGCTGTTCAAAAAGTACTACCCGAGTGTGAACGTGCAAATCCAGACGTCAGGTTCATCGACTGCGGTGCCTGCCCTGATTGAGGCGACCACCCAGTTTGGTGCCATGAGCCGACAGATGCGCGCCCGTGAAATCGAACTGTTTGAACGCAAATACGGTTATCCGCCGACGGCGATCAGAGTCGCCATTGATGCCATGGCGATCTTTGTCCATCAGGACAACCCGATTCAGGGTCTGGACATGAAGCAGGTGGATGCCCTGTTTTCTGAAACCTTGCGTTGTGGTTCAATGGAACGCTTTAATAAATGGGGACAGTTGGGGCTGACTGGCAGTTGGGAAAAACGCAATATCCAGCTGTTTGGGCGAAACTCAGTTTCCGGTACTTACGGCTTTTTCAAAGACAAAGCCCTGTGTGATGGTGATTTCCGCGCGGATGTAAATGAGCAGCCGGGCTCTGCCTCTGTGGTGCAGTCAGTCAGTTCATCGCTCAACGCGATTGGTTATTCCGGGGTAGGTTATCGTACCTCCGGGGCGAAAATGCTGCCGTTGGATGTGGATGGCCAACGGGTATATGCCACGGTCGACAACGTTATTTCAGGCCTCTATCCGCTCTCCCGCTACCTGTATATCTATGTCAACAAAGTACCGGATAAACCACTGGCACCGATGGAAGCGGAATTTATCAAGCTGATCCTTTCCCGACAGGGACAGGCGCTGGTGGCGGCAGAAGGGTTTGTACCTTTGCCGGAAAGTGTGATTGAAGCGCAGCTAGATGCGCTAGGGTTGATGCCCTGAGTTGCTCGGATAGTAAAGCGCCGGTGAATTTGCACCGGCGTTTTTGTATCTATGACCCTGAGGTGTCTTTGGGCGTCAGGCGTTAATAATGAGTTTCCAGCCTGCCGATTCCCAGTAGGTTTGCTCCACATCCAAATCGGCAGCCAGCAATCGGTTGTTGGCAAGCCAGCCTTCCGGAAACGTCAGTGACCAACAATCGTCTTTGGCATCAAGCTTCACTTCAGGCGCCAGCTCGCCCGTGCGCTGCACATTCAGCACACATGCCAGACGCAATGCACGGATCAGCGGGAAGATATGCTTGGTTTTGTAAAGAGTAAACTCCGGCATTTCCTCCAGCTTGAGTGATTTTCGGTGGAAGCGGGTCAGGGTTGCCAATACCGTCTGCTGCTCCTGGTTGAAGCCGGGTAAATTGGTGTTTTGCATAATATAGGCTGAATGCTTGTGAAAGCCGGAGTGGGCAATACTCAGCCCAACTTCATGCAGCAATGCCGCCCAGCTAAGCAAGATCGCGAGTTCTGCCTTCTTCAAGCCCAGTTCGGGCTCTGCCTGCAAATAAATATGCTCTGCTGACTGCTGGACACAATCGGCGTGGCGCTGGTCAATATGATAGCGCTCGGCCAAATCAGCGGCAGTGCGGCTCCGGATATCACTATGCTGGAACCTGTCCTCCATTTCATACAGCAACCCTTCACGCAATGCTCCGTCAGAAAAAACCATTTTTTCTATTCCCAGAGCGTGGAAAGTGCCGGAGAGGATCGCAAGCCCTGCCGCGAAAACCGGACGCCTGTCGTCAGAAAGACCAGGTAAGCTCAAGTCCTGACAGTTCTTGGCTTTCAGCACCTGATCAATCAGGCCATCCAGCCGCTTGCGGGTAATAATACCGTCTTCATGCCCCGAGGCTTTCAACACTTCGCGTATGGCTTTAATCGTGCCCGATGAGCCCACAGCCTCTTCCCAACCCATTTCTTTATATTGGCGGGCAATGGTTTCCAGCTTCAGTTCAGCCGCCAGTTGCGCCTGTGCAAAGCGCTTGGTTGAAATGTCACCGTCTTTGAAAAAGCGGGCGTTGTAGCTGACACACCCCATGTGCTTGCTGTTAACCAATGAAGGGGTGAAATCCCGCCCTATCACCAGCTCGGTACTGCCGCCACCAATGTCGACCACCAGTTTCCGCCCTTCTCCCGGTTGGGTATGGCTGACGCCCAGATATATCAGGCGCGCTTCCTCTATCCCGGGAATGATTTCAATGGGGTAGGGAAAGGCATTTCTGGCGCGTTGGAGGAAGATGTGGCGGTTCTTGGCTTCGCGCAGGGTAAACGTCGCTGCAACCCGCACGTTTTCTTCATCGAACCCTTGTAGACGCTCAGCGAACATCCGCAGGCACTCCACCCCGCGTTCAATGGCGGCGTTATCGAGGTTGTTGAAACTGTCGAGACCGGAGGCCAGACGCACACGTTGTTTGTGTCGGCTGACAATTTGCAGCCCTTGCCCGACGACGCGGGCAACGACCATGTGAAAGCTGTTGGAACCCAGGTCAATCGCGGCGATTTCCCTAGGTTTATCCACCGTTGTATCACTCATTCTTTTGTTTGCTCGCTATACGTTTTTCGGCGCGTTCTGCTTGTTTAAGGTACTCGTAGATAGCAATCTGCGAACGTACTTTTTTGCGATTCCCGCGTTTTACGTATTCGTTGGTCATGTCTTTGTCCAACACACGTGCCTTGGCGCGATCTGCAAACTGTAGTTCAAGAATATCCATGATGCGCTGTTTGAGGCGTTCATCTTTGATCGGTGTGCCGACCTCAATACGGTTATCGATGTTGCGCGTCATCCAGTCTGCTGAAGAGATGTACACATCGCGATCCCCACCGTTTTCAAAGGTAAACACGCGGGGGTGTTCCAGAAAACGGTCAACGATACTGATGGCCTTGATATTTTGGCTGACGCCTTTAATGCCGGGAACCAGGGCGCACATACCACGCACAATCATCCGGATTTTCACCCCTTCGTTGCTGGCTTTGTACAGCAGGTTGACCAGCCCTTTGTCGACCAGGTTGTTGACCTTGATGGTGATCCCCGCCTTGCGCTTGGCTTTGGCGTGTTCAATTTCGCGTTCTATCAGGCGATACAGGCGGCTGCGCGAGTTGCGCGGCGAAACAATCAAGTGGGTGAATTTCACCGGTTTGTAGGGGTTTTCGATAAAGTTAAAGACTTTACGAACCTCTGCTGTCAGTGATTTGTCAGCAGTAAACAGGGAGAAGTCGGTGTAGATGCGGGCGGTTTTCTCGTGAAAGTTACCGGTGCCAATATGGGCGTATTCGCGCACACCATCGTCTTCCCGGCGGGAGATAAGGCAGAGCTTGGAGTGGATTTTCAGCCCCGGCGTACCGAATACCACTTTCACGCCAGCATCGGTCAGCACGCGCGCCCACTCGATGTTGGCTTCCTCATCAAAACGTGCCTGCAGTTCAACCACCACAGTAACCCGTTTACCGTTGTTGGCGGCATCCATCATGGAGTTGATGATGCGGCTGTTTTTCGCCACGCGGTAAATATTGATGCGGATGCTGCGTACTTTCGGGTCGAAAGACGCCTGACGCACCAGTTCGGTCATGTGGCGGAAGGTGTGGTAGGGGTAATAGAGCAGGACATCCCGGTTGCGGATCGCATCAAATGCGTTGTCGAAGACGGTAAAGTCCGCGGAGTCCAGCGGCGGCAGCGGCGGGTTTTCCAGATACTTCATGCTGACATTCGGAAAGCCGATAAAGTCTTTGAAGTTGTGGTAACGCGCGCCGGGTAGAACACTGTCCAGATCAGAGATCTTCAGCATCTGGATCAGCTTTTTCACCATGTCCTGTGGCATATCCCGCTGGTACACAAAGCGCACCGGCAGTGCCGTCAGGCGCTGATCCAGACTGTCAGACATATTTTCGAGCAGGCTGTGATCTACCTCGTTAGTCAGGTCATATTCCGCATCCCGGGTCATTTTCATCGCGTAGGCTTCGATACTGTCGTAATCGAAAAAGCCCCGGAATATCTCATCAAGGCAAAGACGAATGATGTTATCGAGCAGAATAATGGTTTTCCGACGGCGCTTGCCTTTTGGCTCCGGTACCTTGATAAAGCGTTCGATTTCGTCCGTCGGGATCTCTATCAGCGCATAGCGGGTGGCTTCCCCTTCTTTTTTCAGCTCGACAGCCAAATAGGAATAGGCGTCTTTGAGAAAAGAGAGCACATCCATATCATCGGTGAGGATGATCGGGGTAATGTGGGGAAGTAAGTTACTGACGAAGTGTTTTTTAAGCCAGTTTTGCTGGTATTCGGTCAACTGACGCTCGTTGACCAAAAAGATATGGCGGCGTGCCATTTCCAGCAGAATATCGTTGTAAAGGTGGTCAAAATCCTGATTCAGCTTGAGCACTTTTTGCTGGATTTTGATCAGTAACTCTTTGGCTTCATTGCCGCCACCTTGTTCCTCACTGATCAGGATCCGTCGCTTAACATCGGCAAAGCGTACCTGATAAAACTCATCCAGATTGCTGGAGAAAATGCCGAGAAAGCGAACCCGCTCAATGATGGGAACGTTTTTGTCGGCGGCTTCCTGCAACACCCTTTCGTTAAACGATAGCCAACTAAGTTCTTTTTCTATGTAGTAATTATCCGTGCTCATGAGTTTCCTTTACATCAGAGAATATCGCTCTCGTCGAATTCAACAATCAGGTCGTCCGACAGGCGCTCAAGGGCGGCACCGATATCGTCGAGGGCGATGGTGTTGGCAATATCAAGATCAAACGCTGCAGTGAAAATCACGCCGCCTGAATTTGGGGCACTCTCTGCGTTGGTTTCCAGATTATTGATATTAATTCCAAACTTGGCGATTTCCCGGGTAACTTCCTGAATAATGCCAGGGCGATCATTTCCGGTAACAGACAATGTATGGGTGGTGGTGTCGTCATCGAGTGCATTGCTTGCTTCGGTGACCACAACGTCCAGATCAGGAATACTCTTGAGTGCTTTGGTCAGCGCTGGGACATCGTCTTCTTTGATATCAATTTGCACGATGCCGGCAAATTTGCCTGCGAGCTTGCTCAGACTACTCGCTTGCCAGCTGCCGTGATGTTTGAATACGGTGTCGGAAACAGTTTCTACAAGACCAGAACGGTCGGCGCCGATAAGTGTGATAACTAGCTGCTTCATGGTCATTCCTTAACGTCTAAAGCGGGGAGGGAATGGACATTATCTGAGCTGTATGAAAGTCTGTCCACCGGCGCTTTCGTGGCACATTTCTGATCTGTGTTTCACGTCAATGTTAGCGGAGGCTAGCGATTTTTTATTACACTTTCATTTCAGTCAGTTAAGGTGTAACTCTGTCTTACTGTCACATAACTGTCATCAAAAAGACATATTATGAGCCGCTTGACCAGAAAATGAGGTAACAATGGCAGACGCCACCAACGCGTTGATGCGGGGAGATACCCGTCGGCGCTTACAAGACAGACTCGCACGCTTATCCGTAACTGGCGGTGGTCTTGTGGTGTTATTTGCATTGCTGCTGATATTTTTCTACCTCGCTTATGTCGTTTTGCCGCTGTTTAAAAGCCCTGATGTGGCGGTGGCAAAACAGCTGACAATGAATTTTCCGCAACCTGCTGCCCAACTGGGGCTGGATGACAACAACCAGCTCGGCTTTCGCTATTCAAGCGGCGGCACCCTGGCCGTTTTCTCCCTCAATGATGGGAAGACAGTATTGCGCCAGTCTCTGGCTGAGAACCCGTCCAGTTTTGCTGCCCAGCATGGGTACGCCGGTATATCAGCGTACGGCCTGAACGATGGCCGGGTGAGTTTCCAGCGGCTCCGTTTTATCAACAGCTATAAGAATGGTGAAACCAGCATTACGCCCACCGTTGAACCCCTCGATACCATTGAGCTGGGCGGGCAGCCACTGCCGGTGACAGCACTCACTTTTGCCGAGCAAACCAGCGGTATGACAGTGGCTGGCATTGTGGGCGATAAACTGCAGGTGGTTTCAACCGACGCACAAGGCATATCCCGCTGGCATAATGCACTGCCGGTAACTGAAGGCACCCAGGTGTTGATGACACCGGATGGACGTAAGCTCTACGTGATGTCGGGTGATGTGATCAAGGTTTACAGCTTGTCATCAAAAGGCGTTTTTTTGCGCGAGTCTGTCAATGTGGATGTGGTGACAGGTTTCAAGCCGGTTGCGATGACACTGTTGGCGGGTGGTCACTCACTGATGGTGCGTCTGGAAAACGGGCATATCGGCCAATGGTTTGATGTGGTGAAATCCGGCTCCCGGACACTGACCATGGTACGTGAGTTCGACACTATGCCGGGCCAGGCGGTCGTTGAACCGCACCGTAATGTATTTGCTAACCTTTCTACGCTAGGCGTGCTGTCACTCTGGCATGCCCCGAGCGAAAGCCGCGAGCGGTTTGACTTTCCCGATTTGTCTAAAGACGTCGATATGCTGGCCTTTTCGCCCCGTGCCAACCGCCTGCTGGTGGAGCAGGGCAATACCCTAACCCTGCTGGATGTCGATAATCCCCACCCAGATGTGAGTGTCCGCTCACTGTGGAGCAAAATCTGGTACGAAGGCTACAGCGAACCGGATTATGTTTGGCAATCTACGTCTGGGTCTGACTCGTTTGAAGGTAAGCTGAGCGCGATGCCTGTGGTGTTTGGCACCATCAAAGTGGCGGCTTATGCGCTGATCTTTGCTATTCCGCTGGCAGTCGGTGGTGCTATTTACACAGCGTATTTTATGCCCGCCGGTATGCGCCGTGTGGTGAAGCCGACCATCGAAATTATGGAAGCGCTGCCGACCGTTATTCTGGGTTTTCTGGCCGGGCTCTGGCTCGCACCCATCGTTGAAACCCATCTGCCGGCGATGTTCCTGATCTTTGTTTCAATGCCGTTGTCTTTCATGCTGACTGCGGTTGTGTGGGTTTTCTTGCCCAGAGCGTTGCGTAAAAAATTGCCACCGGGTGGACACCTGTATGTGGTGATCCCTCTGATTTTGCTGCTTGGCTATGTCTCATTTGCGCTGGGCCCCTGGGTTGAGCGCGTGTTTATGAGGGGAGACAGCCGGGTATTTGTGACCGATGTACTCGGGGTGAACTTCGATCAGCGCAACGCGATTGTTGTTGGACTCGCAATGGGTTTTGCGGTGATCCCAACCATCTTCACCATTGCTGAGGATGCAATATTCTCGGTGCCTAGCCACCTCACCAATGGTTCTCTGGCATTGGGGGCAACCCACTGGCAAACTCTGACCCGTGTGGTGCTGCTGACGGCAAGCCCGGGCATTTTCTCTGCTGTGATGATGGGATTAGGCCGCGCAGTGGGGGAAACCATGATTGTATTGATGGCAACCGGGAATACACCATTGATGGAGTGGAACCCGTTTGAAGGGCTTCGTACCCTGTCGGCCAATATCGCGGTTGAAATGCCGGAGTCAGAAGTGGGCAGTTCGCATTACCGTGTCCTGTTCTTGACGGCATTTATTTTGTTTTCATTTACCTTTTTGTTTAACACCGTGGCGGAATTTGTCCGTCAGCGGTTACGGGATAAATACCGTGCGTTGTAAGGTTTCAGCCGATTTTCTTCTCCTCCTGAGAGGCGCGAATGTTTAAGCGTTTGAACAGCAGTTCGCCTTGGGTTTGGATGACAGCAGGTATGGTCAGTCTGTGTCTGGTCGCAGTGCTGGGCGTCATGCTGCTTATCGGCTGGAACGGACTGACCTATTTCTGGCCTTCGCCTGTCTACCAGTTCGAGATCAAAACGCCTAGCGGCACAGAAACCGCGTACGGAGAAATCTACGGTATAGAATCTGTCTCAACACGTCAGCTTCAGGAAGCGGGCGTTACCTTGCAAGACCCTACGCAACCGACCCACGACCGGCTGATGATTAAAATCGCCAACCGCGAGCGTGAAGCGCATGATTTTATCTCGGTGCTGGCACAAAACATTGTGTCGCAAAAAGCGCTGCCTGATATTGCCGTGATTGAGCGTGCAGAGAACGGCGCATTTTTCGGTATCCCTGTAGGCTATTTGCATGCCGGTAAGCTGGTGGAAGAAGGCATTACGTCGGCGTTCTATCAGCAGAAAATCGCTCAGGCAGATATCCTTCGCTCAGAGATTGCCAACATTGAGCGCACGGAAATTGAGAGCGTCAATTACCGTCTCAATGCACTCAAGCAGGATCGCAAACGTTTTGAGCAAAAAGGAAAGGTCGTCCCTGAGTGGCTGCAGGATGAAATTGATGTGCTGGAGCTGCGCTATCAGTCGATAGAAGAGGTGCTGATGAAGCGCCGAAGCGATCTGGCTCTCGACAGTTTGGTGGTGAAGGATCGCTTTGGTCAATCGGTTCGCATTCCGCTCAACAATGTATTGTCGATCTGGTACCCCAATGCCATGAGCTGGCATGACAAGTTGGTACACTGGGGACATCAAGTCGTCGCTTTCGTGACTGACAATCCACGTGAAGCGAACTCTGAAGGGGGCGTGTTTCCGGCCATCTTCGGCACCGTATTGATGGTGCTGCTGATGTCGGTCATGGTCACGCCACTTGGTGTGCTGGCTGCTGTTTACCTTCATGAATACGCGGGGAAAAACGCATTTACCCGTGTTGTCAGGATTGCGGTGGTCAATCTGGCAGGTGTGCCGTCGATTGTTTATGGCGTGTTCGGCCTCGGCTTTTTTGTCTATTTCGTCGGGGGCAATATCGATAACCTGTTTTATTCTGATGCCTTGCCCAACCCGACGTTCGGTACACCGGGGATTTTGTGGTCTTCACTGACACTCGCCATTTTGACGCTGCCTGTTGTCATCGTTTCAACGGAAGAAGGCTTGTCACGCATTCCGATCTCAGTACGTCATGGTTCGATGGCGCTGGGGGCGACGCAGGCTGAAACCTTGTGGCGTATCGTGCTGCCGATGGCGAGCCCTGCTATTATGACAGGATTGATCCTGGCGATAGCGCGCGCGGCTGGGGAAGTGGCGCCGCTGATGCTGGTGGGTGTGGTGAAAGTGGCACCGACACTGCCGCTTGACGGTAATTTCCCATTTCTCCACCTGGAGAGGAAGTTTATGCATCTGGGTTACCATGTGTATGATGTCGGCTTCCAAAGCCCCAATATTGAAGCTGCAAGGCCATTGGTATACGCCACCTCCTTACTATTGGTGACTGTGATTGTTGGCCTTAACTTGGCTGCCATTACCATCCGAAACCACCTGCGTGAAAAATACCGTTCGCTGGAACAGGACATATAACGAGGAAACCGCAACGAAATGATATCCATCAATGCCAATATCGGATTGCTGAACCCGGTTGATCTCTCCGCTTTGCCGGACGAGAAAACCGCGCTGGCTATCCGTCATCTCAATTTGTTCTATGGCAATACCCAGGCATTGTTCGATATCAATATGCGTATTCCAAAGGGGAAGGTGACCGCCTTTATCGGCCCGTCGGGCTGCGGTAAATCCACCTTGCTGCGCTGCATCAACCGCATGAACGATTTGGTTGATGGCTGTCGCGTGGAAGGGGAAATCTCATTGCACGGCACCAATGTTTACGATGAAGCCGTGGATGTACCGGCACTTCGCCGCAGCGTTGGCATGGTTTTCCAGCGTCCGAATCCATTTCCGAAATCCATTTATGAAAATGTGATTTATGGCCTGCGTCTGCAGGGCGTGAAAAATGTGCGTACCCTGGATGATGCAGTAGAGCGCTCACTGCGCGCGGCGGCGCTTTGGGATGAAGTGAAAGACCGTCTGCATGATAACGCCTTTGGCCTTTCCGGCGGTCAGCAGCAACGTCTGGTGATTGCCCGTGCGATTGCAATTGAGCCTGAGGTATTGTTGCTTGATGAGCCTACCTCGGCGCTGGATCCTATCTCCACCCTTACCATCGAAGAGCTGATTAACGACCTCAAGCGCAAATATACCGTCGTCATCGTTACCCACAACATGCAACAGGCGGCACGTGTGTCTGACCAAACGGCCTTCATCAACCTTGGCAAGTTGGTAGAATATGCCGATACAGATACACTCTTTACCACACCGAAAAACAAGCAAACCGAAGATTACATCACTGGCCGTTATGGTTAAGGTCTGTTGATCTTTAGTGATGATTTTTGCTAGAACAAAATTTAACCCCCAAAGGGTAACAGACCCTAAGGAAACGCACGCAGATGGATAATCAAAATATCAGCCGCCACATTTCCGGTCAGTTCAATGCTGAGCTGGAAGCTATCCGTACCCATGTGCTGGCGATGGGCGGGCTGGTGGAACGCCAGCTTACTGACGCACTGCGTGCGATGCATTACCAGGATGTGGATTTGGCCAAACAGGTGATCCGGGAAGATCACAAGGTCAATTCGATGGAAGTGGCAATTGACGAAGCCTGTACCCGCATTATTGCCAAGCGCCAGCCGACTGCAGGCGACCTGCGTCTGGTGATTGCCATTATCAAAACCATTACCGATCTTGAGCGCATTGGTGATGTTGCGGACAGTATTGCCAAAATGGCGCTGGACAACTTTTCCAATCACCAACAGCCGTTTTTGGTATCACTGGAAAACCTGGGCCATAAAGCTGCACGTATGCTGCATGACGTGCTGGATGCGTTTGCCCGTATGGATGTGGATGCTGCGATGAAGGTGTACCACTCTGACGATCACCTTGACCGCGAGTACGAAGCTATTTTACGCCAGCTGATGACCTACATGATGGAAGATCCGCGTTCAATCCCGAACGTGTTGAAAGTGATGTGGTCAGCCCGCGCGATTGAGCGGGTGGGGGATCGCTGCCAGAACATTTGCGAATACATCATCTACTTCGTAAAAGGCAAAGACATTCGTCATACCAACAAAGAGCAACTGGAAAAGATGCTCAAGTAAATACGCATCCGCAAGTCATGAAAAAGCCTAGGCATGAAAAAACCCGCATTCAGCGGGTTTTTTGCTCATTGGCTTGTGATTAGCGGATCACTTCGAAGAAGCTGGTACCAGGCTGGAAATCGCCTTTCATACCGACAAGCTGACCGTTGTCATCAAATGAAAGGATCAGCTCTTTTTGCTCAGGTTCCCCGTGTCCAGGTTTCAACCATTGAACAAAGTACCAGGTATTCGGATAGCCGGACTCCACCAACATTGGTGGGCCAAGTAAGAATTTCACCTGCTCTTTGGTCATGCCAAATTTGAGCTCTTCGACCGCGGTCTGGTCGATGTAATTTCCCTGATTGATATCTATGCGATACACCAGTTGGTTTACCCAGCTACAACCGGAGAGTGTGGCCAGTACAAGTGATGTCGCAACGATGTGTTTCCAACGCATGACTTCTTACTTCAATTCCAAAATAGGTGACGATGATAAACAAGCAACTGAGAGATGTAAAAAACTCTTGCTCGAACTTGCCTGTTTGACCGTGCTATTGGAAAAAAGTTTCGGGAGTGAAACTGGCCCGTATGAGCCAGTATTCGAAAGGGTGTTCAATTAAGCAGCAATCAGCAACTCTTTGGCGTTTGCCAATGTATGGGCGGTAATTTCACTGCCGCCAAGAAGACGGGCCAGTTCCTGTACCCTTGCCTGTGAGTCCAATGCCACCATGCTGGTTGTTGTGGTGCCTTTGTCGCTGGACTTGGCGACAAACATCTGATGATGGCCGCATCCGGCGACCTGCGGCAAGTGTGTGACACACATGACCTGGGTAGACTCTCCCAGTTTACGCAGAAGCTTGCCAACGATAGCCGCTGTCGGGCCACTGATACCCACATCCACTTCATCGAAAATCAGGCTGGGTGTATCGACTTTCTGAGCGGTGATCACCTGGATTGCCAGAGAGATACGCGACAGTTCACCACCGGAAGCCACGCGGCCAAGCGCCTGCATTGGTTGTCCTGGGTTGGTGGAAACCAGAAACTCGATATTGTCGACTCCAAGCGGTGACAGGTGGCTCTCTGGCTGACTATCCAGGGCAATATGGAACTTGCCATGCTGCATGCTTAGCTCATGCATGCTGGACGAAATCAGCTTATCCAGCTCTTTGGCGTAGCGTTTGCGGCTCTTGCTCAGCTTCTCTGCTGCGGCAAGGCAAGCCTGGTGTTTCACATCTACATTGGCTGCAAGCTGCTCAATCTGGTTGTCACTGTCGTTGAGGTTTTCCAAATCGTGCATCAGCGCCTGATGGGTGTTGAACAGTTCATCCGGTGTGACCTGGTGTTTGCGTGACAGGCGCATGATGGTCGCCATGCGTTCATCAAGGTATTGCAAACGCGCCGGATCCATATCCAGTCTGTCCATATAGCTTGAGATTTCATGGCTGGTTTCCTGCACCTGAATACAGGCTTCATCCAGCATCTGGGCTAAATCATTAAACCGGCTGTCCATGGCTGTCAGTTCTGCAAGCTTTTGCTGGGCATACTGCAGCAACTGCATCGCATTGTTTTCGTCATCCTCACTCAATGCCTGCAAGACACTCTGGCTGCAAAGGGCGATATCGCCGCAGTTCGAAAGGCGCTTGTGTTCTTCTTCCAGCTCCGGGTATTCGGTTTCACCAATCGCCAGTTCATTCAGTTCATTGACCTGATACTCAAGCAGCTGACGCTGCGCTTCGAGCGCTTCCTTGTTCTTTTCCAGTTGCTTGAGTTCATTACGCGCGGCGCGCCAGTCCTGATAACGCTCGCGCATAGTGCCCAGCAGGTTTTGGTGACCGGCGTACTGATCAAGCAGCGTGAGCTGGTAGTCGTTTTTCATCAGAAGCTGGTGGGCATGCTGACCGTGAATGTTGATCAGATGCTGCCCCAGTGATTTTTGCTGGGAAGCTGGCACAGGACTACCGTTGATAAACGCGCGGGAGCGGCCTTCTTTGGTGATGACTCGACGCAGAATGCACTCATCGCCGTCGACCAGTTCATTGTCTTCCAGCCAGCGGCGTGCGGCAGGGTTATTCTGAAGCTGGAACTGCACTACGATTTCGGCTTTTTCTTCGCCCGGGCGTACCATGGATGCATCTGCCCTGTCACCAAGGCATAGCCCCAGAGCATCAATCGCAATGGATTTACCGGCACCGGTTTCGCCGGTAATAGTGGTCATTCCTTTTTGGAAGTCGAGTTCTAACGCTTTAACAATGGCAAAGTTTTGGATTGTGATATGCGCCAGCATGAGAAAGTACCTGTGTTTATCATCACCTGTTGTTATGTACAGTATATACTGTGTTTGTATACAGTAAAGTTATTCGATGCGACATGGCGTAAAATTTTGTGACAGGCATAACGAAAAGAGCAGGCGACGCCTGCTCTTCGAAAAGGGAACCGAGTGGTTTTAGAACAGCTTGCTTGACCAGCCGAGCTTTGTGCGCAGGGTTTTGTAATAGCTGTATTTTTTAGGGTGAATCAGCTGAAGTTGTGTTGGGCTGCGGTAGATATGGACTTCATCGCCCGGATTGACCGGCAGGGATACCTGACTGTCGCAACTCACTTCCAGCGTGCTACCGTTGTCCGGTGATACCACAAGCTTGATATGGCGTTTGGCGTCCACAACCAATGGGCGGCTCGAAAGGGTGTGTGGGAACATTGGCACCAGTGAAATCGCTTCCAGGCTGGGTGACAGGATCGGGCCACCACCGGACAGGCTGTATGCTGTGGAGCCAGTGGGCGTTGAGATAATGATGCCGTCAGAGCGCTGGGAAAAAGCGAAGTTGTCATCAATATAAACTTCAAACTCAATCATGTGCGCCACCTGCCCGGGGTGTAATACCGCTTCATTCAGCGCGGCATTGTGGCTTTTGATTTGCCCGTGGCGGTGCACTTCCGCCTCCAGCAAGAAACGGTGGTCTTCAATGTATTCGCCATCCAGCACGGACTGCAGTGCGTCTTCATAGTCGTCCGGATCAAGGTCGGTCAGAAAACCAAGGTTGCCGCGGTTAACACCGATAACGGAAATATCGAAGCGTGACAGAACACGGGCTGCGCCCAGCATGTTGCCGTCACCACCGATGACAATGGCAAGATCTGCTTTGGCGCCGAGGGAAAGTAAATCGTGGAAATCTTCTGCAGGAACATTGATAAAGTTATGTAGCCTGTTATCGACCAGCGCACGATATCCTTTGCTGGTCAGCCAGTTATACAGACTCTCGTGCGTTGCGACCGCGTCTGGGTTGCGCGGCTTTCCGACCAAAGCAATAGTATTAAAGCGCTTTGTCATCTTATTGATCCTGCGTAAATTAGTGGCTTGAGTATATGTGAATCATCCTCACTTGTCGTGCTTTACAGCCAGCGACATCTTGAAACGCGAACATTCATCCCCATAATAGGCAAAACCGTCGAAAATGAAGCCTCACACAAACGCGTTTGGGGTTCAACACAGAGTAGTGTGTCGGAGAGAGCATGAGCAAAGAAGAAAACAAGATCCAGGAAGAAGAGCTGCTAAACGAAGCGGTTGACGCACAAGCAGAAGAAAATGCCCTTGATGCAGAAACCGATGCAATGATCAGCCGGATCACTGAACTTGAAGCGGCGCTTGAAGCAAGCGAAGCAAAAGTGAAAGAACAACAAGACAGCGTTTTGCGTGCACGTGCAGACGTGGAAAACATGCGTCGTCGTACCGAGCAGGAAATCGACAAGGCGCGTAAATTCGCCCTGGAGCGTTTTGCCAATGAACTGTTGCCAGTGATGGACAACATGGAACGCGCAGTTGAGATGGCCGACAAAGAAAACGAAGCCCTCAAGCCAATGATCGAAGGTGTTGAGCTGACGCTGAAGACCATGAAGTCAGCGGTTGAGAAGTTCGGTCTGAAAGAATTGAACCCGCACGGTGAGACGTTCAACCCTGAGTTCCATCAAGCGATGTCTATCCAGGAAAGCGCAGACCATGCACCAAACACTGTGATGTTCGTGATGCAAAAAGGTTACGAGCTGAACGGTCGCGTGGTTCGCCCTGCGATGGTAATGGTATCTAAAGCGGCAGCCGGTAACGTGGACGAAAAAGCGTAATTGGCCTGTTTGCAGAAAAAACCCGCATTGTGCGGGTTTTTTTTCGTTTCAGCCCTTGAAAGCTTATCCGCCGCCCTTATCTATGGGGCATCGAAAAGAAAATTTAAAAATTTTTTCTTGTACAGGGTTGAACCCTAATCCGTGACCCCCATATATGGGTTAACGCAACATAGACGTAAGACGAATTTTCGGAGAAAACCAAATGGGTAAGATCATTGGTATCGACTTGGGTACTACCAACTCATGTGTAGCAGTACTGGACGGTGACAAGCCACGCGTAATCGAGAACGCAGAGGGCGATCGCACAACGCCATCAATCATCGCGTACACCCAAGACGGTGAGATCCTGGTAGGTCAGCCTGCAAAACGTCAGGCAGTAACCAACCCAGAAAACACGCTGTTTGCAATCAAACGACTGATCGGTCGTCGCTTCGAAGACGAAGAAGTTCAGCGTGATATAGAAATCATGCCTTACAAAATCGTTAAGGCTGACAACGGTGATGCATGGGTAGAAGCAAAAGGCCAGAAAATGGCAGCTCCTCAGGTATCTGCTGAAGTCCTGAAAAAAATGAAGAAAACTGCGGAAGACTTCCTGGGTGAGGAAGTAACTGGTGCAGTTATCACAGTACCTGCGTACTTCAACGACGCACAACGTCAGGCAACGAAAGACGCTGGCCGTATCGCGGGTCTGGAAGTTAAACGTATTATCAACGAACCAACTGCTGCTGCACTGGCTTACGGCCTGGACAAGCAAGGCGGTGACCGCACTATCGCGGTATACGACTTGGGTGGTGGTACTTTCGATATCTCTATCATCGAGATTGACGAAGTTGACGGCGAGAAGACTTTCGAAGTTCTGGCAACCAACGGTGACACTCACTTGGGTGGTGAAGACTTCGACAACCGCATGATCAACTACCTGGTTGACGAGTTCAAAAAAGACCAAGGCATCGACCTGCGTAAAGATCCACTGGCAATGCAACGTCTGAAAGAAGCGGCTGAGAAAGCGAAGATCGAACTGTCTTCTGCACAGCAAACTGACGTGAACCTGCCATACATCACTGCAGATGCGACGGGTCCTAAGCACATGAATATCAAAGTGACCCGTGCGAAACTGGAGTCACTGGTTGAAGATCTGGTTCAACGTTCTCTGGAACCACTGAAAGTGGCACTGGCTGACGCAGACCTGTCTGTAAACGACATCAACGACGTAATCCTGGTTGGTGGTCAGACTCGTATGCCTATGGTTCAGAAGAAAGTTGCTGAGTTCTTCGGTAAAGAAGCACGTAAAGACGTGAACCCTGATGAAGCAGTTGCAGTAGGTGCAGCGGTTCAGGGCGGTGTTCTGGCAGGTGACGTGAAAGACGTTCTGCTGCTGGACGTAACTCCTCTGTCTCTGGGTATTGAAACCATGGGCGGTGTGATGACCAAACTGATCGAGAAGAACACCACTATCCCTACTAAGGCGAACCAAGTGTTCTCTACTGCTGAAGACAACCAAAGTGCAGTAACTATCCACGTACTGCAGGGTGAGCGTAAGCAAGCGATGTACAACAAGTCTCTGGGTCAATTCAACCTGGAAGGCATCAACGCAGCGCCACGTGGTATGCCACAAATCGAAGTTATCTTCGACCTGGATGCTGACGGTATCCTGAATGTGTCTGCGAAAGACAAGCAAACAGGTAAAGAGCAGAAGATCACTATCCAGGCATCTGGTGGTCTGAGCGACGACGAAATCGAGAAAATGGTTCAGGAAGCGGAAGCGAACAAAGAAGCCGACAAAAAGTTCGAAGAACTGGCGACTGCGCGCAACCAAGCTGACCAAATGATCCACGGTACTCGCAAGCAAGTTGAAGAAGCAGGCGACGCACTGCCAGCAGACGAGAAAGAGAAGATCGAAGCCGCAATCACTGAGCTGGAAACAGCGCGTAAAGGTGAAGACAAAGCAGCGATCGACGAGAAAGTTCAAGCACTTATCGCAGCTTCTCAGAAACTGATGGAAGTGGCACAGCAGCAAGCGCAAGCCGCGCAAGCTCAAGACGCCGGTGCACAACAAGCTAAGCAAGACGACGACGTTGTTGACGCTGAGTTTGAAGAAGTAAAAGACGACAAAAAATAAGACCGGGACCAACCCGCGAGGCTGATGTTGGAATAACAAATTCAACATCAGTCCCAAAGGAATAACCGATATTATTTCGCACGGGCGTGGGAGGGTTTTCTCCTTCGCCCGTAGTTGTATGATACTGGGCGAAAAAAATCGATTCGTTTAGTAGAAAAGCAGGTGACAAGTAAAACATGTCAAAACGTGATTTTTATGAAGTGCTGGGCGTAAGCCGTGATGCCAGCGAGCGCGACATCAAAAAGGCGTACAAGCGCCTTGCGATGAAATATCACCCGGACAAAAACCCGGGTGACGATACCGCTGCGGATAAATTTAAAGAAGTGAAGCTGGCGTATGAAGTACTGACCGACGACCAGAAGCGTGCGGCGTACGATCAATACGGTCATGCAGCCTTTGAGCAAGGCGGTATGGGTGGCGGCGGTGGCTTCGGCGGCGGCGCAGACTTCAGCGATATCTTTGGTGACGTGTTTGGTGACATCTTCGGCGGTGGCCGTCGTGGTGGTCAGGCGCGCGCGCAGCGTGGTGCAGACCTTCGCTACAACATGGAACTGACCCTTGAGGATGCAGTCCGTGGTGTGACCAAAGAGATTGAAGTACCGACTTATGTAAGCTGTGACAGCTGTAGCGGCAGCGGTGCCAAACCGGGCTCTTCACCACAAACTTGTGGAACCTGTCACGGTCAGGGCCAGGTACAAATGCGCCAGGGCTTTTTTGCTGTACAGCAAACCTGTCCAACCTGTCACGGTCGCGGCAAAATCATCAAAGACCCATGTGACAAGTGTCATGGCCAGGGCCGCGTTCAGAAAACCAAAACCCTCAGCGTTAAGATCCCGGCCGGTGTCGATACCGGTGACCGTATTCGCCTGACCGGCGAAGGGGAAGCAGGAGAGTATGGTGCGCCAGCGGGCGATCTTTACGTTCAGGTACATGTTCGCGACCACCATATCTTTACCCGTGATGGTAACAACCTTTACTGCGAAGTACCGGTGAGCTTTACCATGGCGGCATTAGGTGGGGAAGTGGAAGTCCCAACACTGGACGGCCGCGTAAGCCTGAAAGTGCCACCTGAGACCCAAACCGGCCGCATGTTCCGCATGCGTGGCAAGGGTGTGCAGTCAGTCCGTGGCGGTGGCCTTGGTGATTTGATCTGTAAATTGGTGGTTGAAACCCCGGTTAACCTCAGCAGCAAGCAAAAAGAATTGCTGCGTGAGTTTGAAGAAACCTTGGGTGGAACAGCCGCGAAGAAACACAAACCGAAATCGGAAGGTTTCTTTGACGGCGTGAAGAAGTTCTTCGACGACCTGACCAGCTAATCTGCACAACGTTAAAAACCGGCGGCTTCGCCGGTTTTTTTATACCTGCTGTACGGCACGCCAATGTTGCGGTAGCTTGAAAAGAGAGACTCAACATTTCTGGTCGACCATGATTGATACCCATTGCCATTTTGATTTCCCACCTTTTGACCAAAGCCCTGAGGATTGGCTTTCCCCCAGTCACGATGCAGGCGTCCACCATCTTATTGTCCCCGCCGTTTCCCGGCAAAACTGGCAAAGGGTAGATGACCTCAGCCAGCGCTTCTCTTCGATTTACTTTGCCGCGGGATTGCATCCGGTGTGGCTCTCTGAACACCAAAACGAAGACATCGCTAAGTTAGACGCATGGTTAGCGACGTCTCCCAAAGGGTGTGTGGCTATCGGCGAATGCGGTTTGGACTTTGCCATTGAAAATCCCCAACAGGAAAGACAGCTTCATTTACTGCGTGAGCAACTTGCTTTGGCGGTGAAGTACAAACTGCCGGTCATTTTGCATTGCCGCAAAGCGCATAACGAACTTTTGCAGGTGTTGAACGACTTTCCAGCTGTGCGCGGTGTTTTGCATGCTTTCAGCGGCAGCGAGCAAATGGGGCTTAACTATATCAAGCGCGGTTTTATGCTCGGTATAGGAGGTACGATTACTTATCCACGCGCCAATAAAACACGCAATGCGGTGTCGGCGTTGCCGCTGGCTGCTATGGTGCTGGAGACCGATGCGCCGGACATGCCGGTCAGTGGTTTTCAGGGACAACCCAATTCACCGGAGAAATTACCGCTGATTGCAAAGGCACTGTCCGAGTTAAAAGGTGTGACTGTAGAGGAAATTATTCACAGCACATCACAAAATGCTGCGAATTGTTTTGCATTGCAGAAGCAAATTTCATCGTTTGCCTAATCGTTTGCGTAAGATCTAGGTCACAAAATTCGATCTCCGTCACCTTTTTGAGTGAATTGCAGCGAAATTTACACTTAAAGCGTGACTCATGCATTCCTTTGCCATGCTTCACATGCGTATAATCGCGACCGGACTAAAACTCCAATTTGTCGAGACGCCAAGACTTTTTTAGGAACCCCTTTTATGAGCCTGATTATGAGCATTGTTGGGATAGTAGTACTGCTCGCTATCGCAGTCCTTCTGTCTGACAACCGCAAAGCGATCAACCTGCGTACCGTTGGTGGTGCATTTGCAATCCAGTTCCTGCTGGGTGGTTTTGTTCTGTTCGTTCCGTGGGGTAGAGACCTGCTGAACGGCATGTCAAATGCTGTACAAAACGTAATTAACTACGGTAAAGACGGTATCAGCTTCCTGTTTGGTAGCCTGGTTAACTTCTCTGTGGATGGCATCGGTTTTATCTTTGCTTTCCAAGTACTGCCTACCGTTGTGTTCTTCTCAGCGCTGATCAGCGTGCTGTACTACCTGGGCATCATGCAGTTTGTTATCCGCATCCTGGGTGGCGCACTGCGTAAAGTACTGGGTACTTCTCACGCGGAATCAATGTCTGCAACTGCGAACATCTTCGTAGGTCAGACTGAAGCGCCGCTGGTAGTACGTCCTTTCGTACCTAAAATGACCCAGTCAGAACTGTTCGCAGTAATGTGTGGTGGTCTGGCGTCTGTTGCCGGTGGTGTACTGGCAGGTTACGCAGCAATGGGCGTTCCACTGGAATACCTGATTGCAGCATCATTCATGGCGGCACCGGGTGGTCTGCTGTTCGCGAAAATCATCAAGCCTGAAACTGACGAGCCAATCGAGCAAATCGGTGCAGATGACGAGCAAGAAGACAAACCTGCGAACGTTATCGACGCAGCGGCGGGCGGTGCATCTTCTGGTATGCAACTGGCACTGAACATCGGTGCAATGCTGCTGGCGTTCATCGGTCTGATTGCGATGATCAACGGTATCCTGGGTGGCGTTGGTGCATGGTTCGGTATGGAACACCTGACGCTGCAATGGATTCTGGGTCAGATTTTCCGCCCACTGGCATTCCTGATTGGTGTTCCATGGGCAGAAGCAGAGCTGGCTGGTTCTTTCATCGGTCAGAAACTGGTTGTGAACGAATTCGTTGCTTACCTGAACTTCGTACCTTACGTTGGTGCTGATCCACAACTGGTTGCGGCAACTGGCGCAGCAATGAGTGCGAAAACAGTAGCAATCATTTCTTTTGCACTGTGTGGCTTTGCGAACCTGTCTTCTATCGCAATCCTACTGGGTGGTCTGGGTAGCATCGCACCGACCCGCCGTCACGACATCGCTCGTTTCGGTATCAAAGCAGTGTGTGCAGGTACTCTGTCTAACCTGATGAGCGCAACCATCGCTGGTTTCTTCCTGACGCTGTCAACCATGTAATCTGGTCTGACACTCAGTTAAAAAACCGCCTCAACCGAGGCGGTTTTTTTGTGCCCTTTACCCGGTGCCGGGTTTCCCCATGAATAAGACACTGGCTGGCTTTCCTGCTTCGTATAGTGAGCTAGGATATCTGTCACCAACAGCAACAAAGTGTTTATCAACAGAAACAGGTAACACCTAGTGCTGACACGGGAAGATTGGTAAAATTGGTGAACGCTGTCAAAGTTTCAATGGTGGGTTTTCACTAATTTCACTATGGTTTCACGACAGCGGAAGTGAAACGACATCCTGCACGGGTTACCCCGATACAAGGTGCGTGTGGGATTACACTCTGATTAGAGTGTGCGGCAACAAGGATGGTTGATTGGTTCTGAACGTTCAGCACCAAACTTCAAGGAGCCAAGTCCGCTCATCAGATGACAACGCCAAACCTGGCATTGTGATTTGTTACTTGGTTTTGAAATATTAAGACTGGAGAAAGTCATGAGCGATCTAAAAGCAGCAGCTCTTCGTGCCCTGAAATTGATGGATTTGACCACCCTGAACGATGACGACACCGATGCGAAAGTGATCGAACTGTGTAAGAGTGCGAAAACGCCGGTTGGCAACACTGCTGCTATCTGCATCTACCCACGCTTCATCCCTGTAGCGAAGAAGCAACTGCGCGAGCAGGGTACACCTGAAATCAAAATCGCAACCGTGACTAACTTCCCACACGGTAACGATGACATCGAAATCGCCGTTGCTGAAACCAAAGCAGCTGTGGCTTACGGTGCAGATGAAGTTGACGTGGTTTTCCCATACCGCACCCTGATTGCTGGCGACGAGCAAACCGGTTTTGAACTGGTTAAACAATGTAAAGCGGCGTGTGGCGATGTGACCCTGAAAGTGATCATCGAAACCGGTGAGCTGAAAGAAGCAGCACTGATCAAACGCGCTTCTGAAATCTCTATCGAAGCAGGCGCTGATTTCATCAAGACCTCTACCGGTAAAGTGCCAGTGAACGCGACCCCAGAATCAGCAGAAATCATGCTGACTGTTATCAAAGACATGGGCGTTGCAGAGAAAGTGGGCTTCAAGCCTGCAGGTGGTGTACGTACTGCTGAAGATGCAGCTGAGTATCTGGCAATGGCTGACCGCATTCTGGGCGGTGAGTGGGCAGACAACGCGCACTACCGTTTCGGTGCATCAAGCCTGCTGGCTAACCTGCTTCACACTCTGGTTGAAGGTGACAAAGCGGCGGAAGGTGGCTACTAAGCACTTCCGGATGGGGAGTGCTTGCACTCCCCCTGTTTTATACCAACCTTGAATGTGAGGTCGACCATGTACCTTCCCCAGGAAATCATCAGAAAGAAACGCGACAACGTCGCACTGAGTGCTGATGAAATTAATTTCTTTATCCAGGGCATTGCCAAAGAGACTGTTTCTGAAGGACAGATCGCGGCTTTTGCCATGGCGGTGTACTTCAATGACATGACCATGGACGAACGTGTCGCACTGACCTGTGCAATGCGTGATTCCGGCATGGTGATTGACTGGTCACACATGAATTTTGATGGCCCTATCGTCGATAAACACAGTACCGGCGGTGTGGGCGACGTGACTTCCCTGATGCTTGGCCCTATGGTGGCGGCATGCGGTGGTTACGTCCCAATGATTTCAGGCCGCGGCCTGGGTCATACCGGCGGTACGCTGGACAAACTGGAAGCGATTCCGGGCTACAACATCACGCCGACCAATGAGATTTTCGGCAAGGTGACCAAAGAAGCGGGTGTGGCAATTATCGGCCAGACCGGCGATCTGGCACCGGCGGATAAGCGTGTTTACGCGACCCGTGATGTGACCGCAACCGTGGACAACATCTCACTCATCACCGCATCGATCCTGTCGAAGAAATTGGCAGCCGGTCTGGAATCGCTGGTGATGGACGTGAAAGTAGGCTCTGGCGCTTTCATGCCGACCTACGAGAAATCTGAAGAGCTGGCGAAATCTATCGTGGCTGTTGCCAATGGCGCAGGCACCCGCACCAGCTCTTTGCTGACCGACATGAACCAGGTACTGGCTTCAAGCGCAGGTAACGCGCTGGAAGTGAAAGAAGCGGTTCAGTTCTTGACCGGTGAATACCGCAACCCACGCCTGTATGCCGTTACCATGGCATTGTGCGCGGAAATGCTCACCATCAGCGGTCTGGCAAAAGACAAAGACGAAGCGATGAACAAACTGCAAACCGTGCTGGATAACGGCAAGGCGGCAGAGTGCTTCGGCAAGATGGTAGCAGGCCTAGGTGGCCCGCTTGATTTTGTAGAGAATTACAGCAAGTACCTGGCAACAGCAAACGTAGTGAAACCTGTGTTTGCGGGCACCTCAGGCTTTGTTTCTGCCATGGACACCCGTGCGATCGGCATGGCAGTGGTAGGACTGGGCGGCGGCCGCCGTGTTGCGAGCGATACCATTGATTATTCTGTGGGCTTCAGCGATGTTATCCGTCTGGGTATGCAGGCTGACAGCACCACGCCACTGGCAGTGATTCACGCCAAGGACGAAGCGGCTTGGCAACAGGCTGCAGAGCAGCTTCAGGCGGCAATGCAAATTGCTGATACCGCACCTGCGGCTACACCTGAAGTGTACTGTCAGATCGGCCCACAAGACGTCTAAAGGAGGCGATCATGAAACGCGCGATTATTTTGGTACTGGATTCATTCGGTATCGGTGCATCAGCAGATGCTGAGAAGTTCGGTGATGTGGGTGCGAACACCCTGGGTTCTATTGCGAAAGCGTGTGCGGCGGGTAACGCCAACAACGCAGACCGCTCTGGCCCACTGTCACTGCCTAACCTGAACAAACTGGGTCTGGGTAAAGCGTGTGAAGAAGCGTCTGGCTACTTCCCGGAAGGTCTGGATGCCAACGCAGAGATCATCGGTGCTTACGGCCATGCGCAAGAGCTGTCGTCGGGTAAAGATACCCCGTCAGGTCATTGGGAAATTGCCGGTGTACCGGTTCTGTTTGACTGGGGCTACTTCACTGATAAAGAGAACAGCTTCCCGAAAGCGCTGACCGACCGCATCCTGGCACGTGCTGGCCTGCCTGATTACCTGGGTAACTGCCACGCATCAGGCACCCAAATCCTTGACGATCTGGGTGAAGAGCACATGAAAACCGGCCTGCCGATTTTCTACACCTCAGCAGACTCTGTGTTCCAAATCGCGTGTCATGAAGAAACCTTCGGTCTGGATCGCCTGTTAGAGCTTTGCCAGATCGCCCGTGAAGAGCTGGAAGACTACAACATTGGCCGTGTTATCGCGCGTCCGTTCATTGGCCCGGGTAAAGGCCAGTTCGAGCGTACCGGTAACCGCCGCGACCTATCTGTTGAGCCGCCTTCAGCCACTGTGCTGCAAAAGCTGGTGGACGAAAAGCAGGGCGAAGTGGTGTCTATCGGTAAGATTGCCGATATCTACGCTAACTGCGGTATCACCCAGAAAGTGAAAGCAACCGGCCTGGAAGCGCTGTTTGACGCGACCAAAGACCAGATTGCCAAAGCGGGCGACAACAGCATTGTGTTCACCAACTTCGTGGACTTTGACTCCCACTACGGCCACCGCCGTAACGTGGCAGGTTATGCTGCGGCGCTGGAATATTTTGACGGCCGCCTGCCTGAGATCATGGCAATGCTGCAGGATGATGACATCCTGATCCTGACCGCAGACCACGGCTGTGACCCAACCTGGGAAGGTACGGATCACACCCGCGAATACATTCCTGTACTGGTGTATGGCAAGAAAGTACCGGCAGGCTCTCTGGGCCGTCGTGAAACCTTCGCCGATATCGGTCAGACACTGTCAGCGTACTTCGGTACTTCAGACATGGAATACGGAAAAAACTTCCTGTAATTCCAAACCCTATTCCGGCCACAGCGCACGCTGTGGCCAGAGAAACCTCGGTTAGACGCCGAAATTTGATCAAAAGGAAAGAGAAAATGGCAACTCCACATATCAATGCCGAAATGGGTGATTTTGCAGATGTAGTTCTGATGCCGGGCGACCCGCTGCGCGCAAAATACATTGCAGAAACCTTCCTGGAAGACGTTAAGCAAGTTTGTGATGTTCGCAACATGTTCGGTTACACCGGTACTTACAAAGGTCGTAAGATCTCTGTAATGGGCCACGGTATGGGTATCCCTTCATGCTCTATCTACACCACTGAGCTGATCAAAGACTTCGGCGTGAAGAAAATCATCCGTGTAGGTAGCTGTGGTGCAGTACGTGAAGACGTGAAACTGCGTGAAGTTATCATCGGTGTTGGCGCGTCTACTGATGCGAAAATCAACCGTACCCGCTTCAACGGTCACGACTTTGCTGCGATTGCAGACTTCGACATGACCCGTAACGCAGTCGATGCAGCGAAAGCAAAAGGCATCAACGTACGTGTGGGTAACATCTTCTCTGCAGACCTGTTCTACTCGCCAGAGCCAGCATTCTTCGACACTATGGCGAAGTACGGCATCCTGGGTGTGGAAATGGAAGCGGCAGGCATCTACGGTGTTGCAGCAGAGTTCGGCGCGAAAGCACTGACTATCTGTACCGTATCTGACCACATTAAGACCGGTGAGCAAACCACCTCTGAAGAGCGTCAAACCACGTTCAACGAGATGATTGAAATCGCTCTGGAATCTGTACTGCTGGGCGACGCTGAAGAAGCGTAAGTTCTGCTGACAGACAAAGACGAAAAAGGATGGCTTCGGCCATCCTTTTTGCTATCTGGGATATTCTCTTCCAGTACCCAGTACCCAGTACCCAGTACCGCTCTCGCTCTACTAGTCGTTACTCTTCAATAAAAACGTTGAACGCAGTAAATCTTTGCGGTTAGCGAATGTGAAGATCAGCAGGGCGCCTGTGACAATCGCCACCAGGATCATCGCGCGCACCAGATTGATGCTTTGCTCAAGGCGGTTTGATGCATCTTTGATCACCTCGCCATGCTCAAGCGTGATGCGTACAAAGCCCACCATGTTGTCACTGCCGACAATTGGCTCCACCAGTTGCTGGCGGCCAATACTGGCGACAGACAATGGAGTATTCAGCCCGGTAAGCTGTTCCAGCGGCATTGCGCCGAGCGAGCTGGCCATCAGGTTTCCTTTGATGTCGTAGATGGCAGCATCAAGGATCAGTGGTTCGTCCTGCAGGTGAGCGACCAGCTGCTGTACCGACTCAATATCATCGTTGGCAACTGCCGGGTAGGCCGTTGCCGCAGCCTGGCGCAGGATCACCCGCGACAATGACTCCGTCTGGTCGAACAGCATTTTGTAGTTTCGGTTGTTCAACTGGTTACTGTACATAAACAGCATCATGACGGTTGAAAAACACGCCACCAGAATGATGAACTGCCAAAGCCTCTTCAGGCGTTTTTTATTGATTTTCAGCATAGGCTTTCCAGGCTCTAGGCGGGAGTGAATGCTTTCCCGCGTCAAATCAGCGCCCGCTCAGTTTGCTGTTGTGGCTGGAAAATTGCAAGCAACCTGCCAGTGTATTGCGCAACTGTGACGGCTGTGATCTGTCGCACTCTTTGATATAGTAGCCTCAGTTTATAAAAAGGAACTTATGCAATGGATGCACATTCGGTTTATCCCATCAAAAAGCACGTTAAGTTGCTGAATCGCTTTCCAACCTTGCGCGGTTTCCGCCCCTCCGATTGCCGTCAGGCTGGGTGGATTTTATTTGGCCCTTTTCTCAGCCCTGCCTGCCTTGATGATTTTTCCTTTCTGCTCGGCGAGCCGGTTGCACCCTTAGCGGGCTGGACCGTTGGCCCATATGAAGTGCTGTTGATGCGTGGTGAGCTGTCGCCGGAAATCGTGGCTCTGGCGGATGCCATGTCACTGGATTGCGCACCACTGGACAATATTCCCAACCTCTATGAGCCGGGGCTGGCGCTGTTTGATATGGACTCCACGGCGATTCAGATTGAGTGTATCGACGAGATTGCCAAACTGGCGGGTGTGGGCGAGCAGGTGGCAGAAGTGACTGAGCGCGCTATGCGCGGAGAGTTGGATTTCGAGCAAAGCCTGCGCCAACGGGTCGCAACGCTGAAAGGCACGGATGTCTCTGTGCTTGAGCAGGTAAGTGACAACATCCCTTACATGCCCGGCATGAAGCGCCTGACCGCCAGCCTGCAGGCACGCGGCTGGAAAGTCGCCATTGCGTCCGGCGGATTTACCTGGTTTTCAGACAAGCTGAAAAACGACTTGTCCCTGGCGTATGCGGAATCCAATCAGTTGGTGATTGAAAACGGCAAGCTGACCGGTGAAGTCGCGGGCAATGTCGTGGATGCACAGCGTAAGGCTGATATCCTGCGCGATCTGGCAGCAGGTTATGAGCTTACCCCGGCCAACACTTTGGCTGTAGGGGATGGCGCGAATGATCTCACTATGATGGCTGCGGCAGGGCTGGGGATTGCTTACCATGCCAAACCAAAAGTGCAGCAGGCAGCGCAGGTGGCGATCCGTCATGCGGATCTGGGTGGTGTACTTTGTGTTCTCTCTGCCTCTTTACTGCCCCAGCGTCTGAGTTGGTAAAAGCACGAGCATAAAAAACGGGGCTGACGCCCCGTTTCTGTTTTCAGGAAAGCATTATCCCATTTCAAGCCGGCGCAGGACTTCCTCAGTGATATCCGTCATTTCGCCATACGCACACAAGTCGGCAAATTCCATCTCAAGTTGCCTTGCCCGCTGGGAAGAGAGGTGCATCAGAGACTCGAGCTTTTTCGGTGACAGCCACTTCTCACCGTCTTCCAATGGTTGCACCCAGTTACGCACAGCAAAAAATTTACCCCGCTCCCTGGCCTGTGCAATGAAGAGTTTTCGCTCTTCCGGCGTGTCAAAGCTTTCCAGCGGCCTCGCATTGATATCGACAATATTGCCTTCGGTCGTGCAGGTGGCTGCGAGATAAAACTCCTGTTTCACCTGGGTAAGACGGTTGCGCTGGCGAGTGACGCCATTGATGTATTTCGACAAGTGCTCCCCAAGCACCGGAGCCAGCGACATCATGCCGGATGCCGCACTCTTATGTAGCAGGCGGCTCAGCTCATCACTTGGGTAGTTGGCGCCTATGGCTGAAACCTGCAGGGTCTCACCGCGGCGCACAATGAAATAAGGTGTAGCGGCGAGCCTTGTCAGCAACATTTGGTGCATGGCCCGGAGTAGCGGCGGCGGTGGCAGCCTTTCGCTGTCGACCATCAGCCTGTGCTGGTTGTGTTCAATCAGGCGCTGAAGATAGTGACTGCGCTGCTGGCTGTTGCGGTTTTTGAGCAGGGCCAGCTTTACATTGGTTCTGTCTTCACTGATCTGCACGACCTTGTAAGGCACATTGCCCAAAGGTGCGTTAGGATCGACCCGCTTTAAGTCATCAAACGTCACCGATACCTGCTCCAGCTTGCTGCCGGTGAATGGCTTGTTCAGCTCAAGGTTCAGGCCGTGTGAAGAAAAGTCGATGGTTTTCCCCTGCAGCTCACCGCTTTGGTGGTGAACCAAGGTGGTACGGGTGCGGTGTTGATATCGGGGTTCTTTACGCTGTGGCAGCAGGGCAGAGGAAACCGCTTCAACCTTCACAATCGGGTCGCGGGTATGGACAAAACGGTTCAGGGTTTTGGTCGGTGTCTTGGGCTTTATAGCCAGCCGGAAATCCGGGGTTGCGGTTTCCAGCGTGAGATCCTGCACGGTAGCAATGTGCGTCAGTTCATCAATCTGCTGGATATAGGCCGGGGCGGCTTCCTGCAGGCGGCGATTATCTTCGTCATTGATACGCGCCATGGTGACACGCAATACCCGCCACGAGGCGCGGCTTGAACCCACATGCCAAAAAAGGTGGCGTAAATCCTGATCCAGCTCGGTGGCGCAGGCCGAGAAGAAGAAGGTTTTGTCGCCATGCTGGTGGCTGAAGCAGTAGATAAGAGTTTCGCTGCTGGAAAGGCCATCCATCGCCAAATGTTGCAACCGTTTTGGGCTGAAAAGCTTATCGATCACCGGCAGGTTGCGTTCGTCATGCCAGTAGTCCCAGATGGCGCGGTTTTGCTCAGTCAGCAGGCTGTAGCGCAAATCCCCTTCACAAAAAAACAGCGGCAGGGAAGGGGTTTGTTCCAAGAATACCTGCTCGTAGGCACGGGTGCGGTAAGAGAGGAATTTGTCCTCATTTTCCCGTCGGATATCCTGAGCGCCTTTCTGCGTCTTTTGTTCAATCACCTCGCCAATCGCATCCGTACTCGACATCAAACGCAGGCGAAGGCGCTGGAAAGTATCCCCGGAAGCATTCAGTTCCTTGCCGACAATGCAGTACTCCAGCCCGCTGAACAACTCCGGCAGGTGACATTCATCGCCAAGTTGCGGGAAGTAAACAACCAGTGACGCGCCCACTTCATAGTGGAACGAGGCAGGAAGCTTCACCTGCATGCCGGAGTGGGAGATATCGACGGTCGAGCCGTTGACTTCCGTGCCATCAGAAAGAAATGCCTGGATACGGCTGGAGATCTGAATGCGGTTTTCGCTGCGCGACAGGTAGTGACCGAAGCGTAGAGGAACGGCGTCCAGCGTATCGAGGGATTCTGTCGTCTTCACTTCACCACCTTCGCGTTGCAGCACCCGGTAGCTGTTGGGAGTGTGGTGCAACTCTTCAAACAGACCAAGTGTCATCTGGCCTTGGTAGATATCTACCCGGCGGTGATAGAGGTTAATGGCAACATCATCCATCCAGTGGTTGGCACCGTGGAGAAAATAGGGGCGGCAGTTGCCGGCAACCTTACCGCGCAAATCCACCGGTTTGCCACAGGGTGACATCAGATGGCGGATTTCTATCTTAATAAGCAGACGCTGAGGGTTGGTTTCATTCGGTGTCAGCTTGTTAAGCAGCTCGTCAAAGCCGTCTTTTTCGTGCAGTGGCAGTAGCTGATCATACAGCGCCTTGTCGTGGTCCTTCATCTCGGTAAAGTCTGGTAGAATCTTGAAATATTTAACGGCAGAGAAAGCCGGAAGTTTACCTCCTTTTTACACTTAAGTTCCGAAAAGGTGAGTAAAAATGTATGACATCGCACTTCAGGAGAAACCATGGCGAAAACAAAGCGTGCCTACGTCTGTAATGACTGCGGAGCTGATTATCCGCGCTGGCAGGGGCAATGCTCGGCCTGTGGGGCGTGGAACACCATTACCGAAGTGAGATTGGCGGCATCACCTACCGTCGCGCGCACCGAAAAATACGCCGGTTATGCCGGTGCTACCGAAGCCAAGGTGCAAACCCTGGCGGCGATTGATTTGCAGGAAGTGCCACGCTTTACCAGTGGTTTCAAAGAGCTGGATCGCGTGCTGGGCGGCGGGATTGTACCCGGCGCAGCAATATTGATTGGCGGTAACCCGGGTGCCGGTAAAAGTACTCTGCTGCTGCAAACCATGTGCTGGCTGGCAGGCCAGATGCCCACCTTGTATGTGACGGGGGAGGAATCATTGCAACAGGTCGCCATGCGCGCTGAGCGTCTGGGGCTGCCGAAAGATAAGCTGAAAATGCTGTCGGAAACCAATGTTGAAACCATCTGTTCAATTGCCCGTACCGAACAGCCGAAAATCATGGTGATCGACTCGATTCAGGTGATGCACTGCGCCGATGTGGTCTCTGCACCGGGCAGTGTGGCGCAGGTGCGTGAATCCGCTGCGGCGTTGACCCGTTATGCCAAGCAGCACAATGTGGCGATATTTATGGTCGGCCACGTCACCAAAGACGGTACGCTTGCTGGCCCGAAAGTGTTGGAACACTGTATCGACTGTTCAGTCCTTCTCGATGGCTCCAGTGACAGCCGTTTCCGTACTCTGCGCAGCCACAAAAACCGCTTTGGTGCGGTGAACGAACTGGGCGTATTTGCCATGACCGGGCAGGGGCTGCGTGAAGTCAGTAACCCTTCGGCAATTTTCCTTTCCCGCGGTGAAGAAGCCACTTCAGGTAGTTCCGTAATGGTGCTTTGGGAAGGGACTCGACCATTGCTGGTGGAGTTGCAGGCGCTGGTAGATTACAGCCAGCTTGCGAACCCTCGCCGTGTGGCTGTGGGTCTCGAACAAAATCGTTTGGCACTGCTGTTGGCGGTGTTGCATAAACACGGTGGCTTGCAGATGTCCGATCAGGACGTGTTCGTCAACGTGGTTGGGGGTGTGAAAGTGACGGAAACCAGTGCTGACCTTGCGTTACTGCTGGCGTTGATTTCCAGCTTCCGTGACCGCCCGCTGCCAAAGGATTTGGTCGTGTTCGGTGAGGTGGGTCTGGCCGGTGAAATTCGCCCGGTACCGAGCGGACAGGAGCGCCTGATGGAAGCAGCCAAGCATGGCTTTACCCGTGCGGTGGTGCCAATGGCCAACGCGCCGAAAAAAGAGATCCCTGGCATGAAGGTGTATGGCGTAAGCAAATTGTCTGATGCCCTGTCGGTACTGGATGAGTTTGACTAAACCTTTATTCCGGATAGGAAAAAGTCTGGATATGAAAAAAGGCGCCGCGGGCGCCTTTTTTCATGCTATTGATTTTTGCAGAGTATTTTTTGAGTGGCTTATTGGGTTGATGCGTCTTTTTCGCTGGCTTTAGCGTCCACCACTGCGGTTGCTTTTGCCGTTACATGACCTGGCTGGGAAACCACTTCAGAAGCCAGTTGTACCTGGGTTGCCACCATGCCTTCGACAATTTTCACCAGGCTTGCCCATTTCACTTTGTCTTCCTCTTTGAACAGGGATTCAAAGTTATCTGGTGTCCAGGCGATAAAGCGTTTCGGGTTCAATGCACGGCCAAGGAAGCGCACTTCATAGTGCAGATGTGGACCGGTAGACAGGCCGGTGTTGCCAGACCAGCCAATCAGGTCGCCTTTTTTGACGAACTGGCCGGTATTGACGTTAAACTTGTCGAGATGTGCATACAAGGTCATAAAGCCAAAGGCATGGTCAATCTTGAGTAGATTGCCATAGCCCTTTTTCTTACTTGGGCGCTTGTACTCCACCACACCGTCCGCCGGGGCATAGACGGGCGTACCGATGTCTGCGGTCAAATCCAGTCCAAGGTGAAACTTCTTGTTGCCGGTAACCGGATGGGTGCGTGAGCCGTAACCTGATGAGCGGCGGTAGCTTTCAATCGGCTTACCGCTTGGGATCAGCTGCAGCATGGTCGCGCGCACCGCAGAGTTAATCGCGGCAACATCAAGGCGCTCTGACAGTGGCACTGCATTCTCAGCATCTTTCTCCAGTCCCAGCACTTCCTCCACGGTCGAAACGCGCTGGGTCAGGTAGTTCAGTTGGCTGTCTTTATCCTCAATGATCTGGGCGTACTCTTCTTCCTTGTTGGAAATGAGTTGCTCAAGCTGTTGGCGCTTTTGTTTCAGATCTTCCAGCTGCCCGACCAATGCAGAGCTTTTCTCTGTCATCGATTTCAGCGTGTCTTCCGCTGCTGTAGAGCGGTGGTTGAGGTAATAGATGGTCGCGATGCTGGCAAAAATACCAATGATCAGCGTCGCCAGCAGGGAGAGAAGGATTTTCTTCAGCGACGGAGAGAGCACAAAATGGCGAGATCCATTCGCATGGGAAACGGCTATACGTATGTTTTGTGGCATGTTTCTACTACTTCGTAACTATGCACGCTCTCGGAATACGGCGTGCCGACAACTTTACGCTTGGGCAAACTGCCGCGATTATACGGTATCTTTCAAATCTGTCAGTTGTGCAAGTTCGCGATGGAGCAGATCGTCGTTACCCACGTTCAGTTCCACCAGACGTTTCAAGTGGCTGGCGCTGTCGATATCAATATGGTCGAGCTGGAAGCGCAGGTACTCACCGCACTCTTGAATCAGCTTGAGTTCCATCGCCAGTTCAATGTCTGAATCATGCAGGCGGAATGAAATGTCGTAGTCCTTGTTGTTTCCCTCTACCCAGTCAAGCGGGGTTGCGAGCAGTGCACCTTTCAAGGAAAGGTCGAGCACCTTGGACTGCCAGCTTTGCTCTCCTTGCTGGATCGTGGCGGGGGTGCGGTACACCACGCGCGAAAATTTGCGACGTTCTGGCATGTGACAATTCCTTTGATTTATTTACAACCAGTGTAGGAGAGTCGACGCTATATCTCTACTTTGGTGTTCCGTCTCCGTGATGTTCTGCGCGTCTTATTTATGATTTTAACAATACGTTATGCGGTACCCGATGGCGCGCCATAAAAAAGGGCCACCGAAGTGACCCTGATTCTTATCAGCGGTGATTACTTGGTCACGCGCTTGTATTTGATGCGGTGTGGCTGTGCCGCCGCAGCGCCCAGCGTTTGCTTCAGCCAATCGCTGTATTCGGCGTAGTTACCTTCGAAGAAGTTCACTTTACCCTCATCACGGTAGTCCAGAATGTGGGTCGCGATACGGTCAAGGAACCAGCGGTCGTGCGAGATAACCATGGCACAGCCAGGGAACTCAAGCAGCGCTTCTTCCAGTGCACGCAGGGTTTCTACGTCCAGGTCGTTGGTTGGTTCATCGAGAAGCAGTACGTTACCGCCAGCCTTCAGCAGTTTTGCCAGGTGAACACGGTTGCGCTCACCGCCCGACAGTTCGCCGATGCGTTTTTGCTGATCGCTGCCTTTGAAGTTAAAGCGTGAACAGTATGCACGTGCAGGGATCTCGAAGTTGTTGATGCGGATGATTTCTGCACCTTCAGAGATTTCCTGATAAACCGTGTTGTTGTCATTCATGCTGTCACGGAACTGATCAACCGATGCCAGTTGTACGGTTTCACCCATTTCGATGGTGCCGCTGTCTGGCTGCTCTGCGCCGCTCAGCATCTTGAACAGGGTAGATTTACCCGCACCGTTGGCACCGATGATACCCACGATCGCACCTTTTGGTACGCTGAAAGACAAATCGTCAATCAGCACGCGGTCACCGAACGATTTGGTCAGGTTATTCACTTCAATAACCTTGTCACCCAGGCGTGGACCAGGTGGGATGAACAGCTCGTTGGTTTCGTTACGGCGTTGGTAATCAGTGGTGTTCAGCTCTTCAAAGCGCGCCATACGTGCTTTAGATTTCGCCTGACGGCCCTTCGGATTCTGGCGAACCCACTCCAGCTCTTTCTCGATGGTTTTCTGGCGGGCTTTCTCAGAAGACGCTTCTTGTTGCAGACGCGCGTCTTTTTGCTCCAGCCAAGAGGTGTAGTTACCTTCCCATGGAATACCTTCACCACGGTCAAGTTCCAAAATCCAGCCAGCCGCGTTATCCAGGAAGTAACGGTCGTGCGTGATAGCCACAACAGTGCCGCTGTAATCCACTAGGAAGCGTTCCAGCCAGCCCACAGACTCTGCATCCAAGTGGTTGGTTGGTTCGTCGAGCAGAAGCATGTCAGGACGCTCAAGCAGCAGACGACAAATCGCGACACGGCGGCGCTCACCACCTGACAGGTGTTTGATTTTCGCATCCCACTCTGGCAGACGCAGTGCATCGGCTGCACGCTCAAGGGCGTTGTCCAGGTTGTGACCGTCTTTCGCCTGGATCAGTGCTTCCAGTTCGCCTTGCTCTTTTGCCAGTGCGTCGAAGTCTGCATCAGGTTCCGCGTAAGCGGCGTAAACTGCGTCCAGACGGGACAGGGCATCAACAACGTCCGCTACGGCTTCTTCTACCGTTTCGCGTACGGTTTTTTCTTCATCAAGCTTAGGTTCCTGAGGCAGGTAACCGACTTTGATGCCCGGTTGTGCACGTGCTTCACCTTCGATATCGGTGTCGATACCCGCCATGATGCGAAGAAGGGTTGATTTACCTGCGCCGTTCAGACCCAATACGCCGATTTTGGCGCCAGGGAAAAAGCACAGAGAGATGTCTTTCAGGATCTGACGCTTCGGTGGCACGATTTTGCCAACGCGCGACATGGTATAAACGTACTCAGCCATTTCTGCTCGCGTTCTCTTGTCACATAAAAGGATTATTCTAACCGCTAAACCTCATCATTGTAACAGTCAGGTGTTGCAGGGAACCATTTGCCCCTTCTAATTATCAAAACAAGCTGAGACAACCGAAATGAGCCTCGCTTCCCAATTTGAATTTTGGATAAGTGAGTGAACGCACACGGTTATTTTTCGTAACCTTTTTTCCCCGGCAATGTCCGGCGCGATTTGATATACAGAATGACCGACACAATGAAAGCCTGCCGGGATAGACGAATAGGTATAAGCTTAAGGTCTGGCTTGCTCACAAAAAGCATGAGATGTGCTGTCGATGAAATACTCAATAAATACAAAAGTGTACATTAAGTCAGTGGATAGAATTCGTAAGGCAGCGCCGATAGGGCTGGCGCTGTTGATAGCCGGTATTGCACCGGCACAAGCCCTGAGCCTCGATGAGCAGCGTACGCGGTACGAAAAAGCCATCGCGGCCATTGAACGAAACGATCTGGCGACCTTTAGCTCCCTGAAGGCGCAAATCAAGGATTACCCGCTTTATCCGTATCTGGAATATCGTGACTTTACCCGCGATCTCAATCAGGCCAGTCCAAAACAGGTAGAGAATTTCCTTGCCCGTTACGATGCGCTGCCCTTTACCGACACCGTCCGTGCTCGCTATATGAATGTGCTTGCCAGCCAGAAGGATTGGAAAGCGCTGCTTAAGTTCCAGCCGAGCGTGCCGCGTGGGGAAAGCTACCAGTGTAATTACTACTATGCCCACAGTCAGGCCGGGGACAAGGCGCTGGCGCTTTCCGGTGCAAAATCCCTTTACCTGTCCGGATCATCAGTCGACAGGGCATGTGACAAGCTGTTTGATTACCTCGACGACAAAGGCAAGCTGACCGACAAACTGGTGCTGGATCGCATGTTGCTGGCGTTTGAAAACCGCAATGGCAACTTGGTGCGTTACCTTGATAAGCAGCTTAGCGGCACCACCGCAAAAGCACAGGCAGATGACGTGCTGGCGCTGTACAAAAAACCGCAAGGTGTGGCGGATTTTTCTAAAAAAAGCAAAGTGACGCCGTTCAACCAACGCCTGACACAAATGGCGTTTGAGCGTCTGGCCCGCAGTGATGCTGAAGAGGCCGTTGCCCAGTTCAAACGCACGGTAGAAGGCCAGCACTACAGCAAAAGTGAACGTCAGAAAATGGCGGATTACCTCACTAGTCGCCTGATGTCTACTGATGATGACAAGCTGGCGGCTTGGCGGGATAAATGGCTCAAGACCACCGCAAACCAATCACTTCTGGAGCGCCGTTTCCGGGTCAGCCTGACCCAGGCGGACTGGCCTGCACTGGCCGGTTGGCTGAGCCGTATGTCAGCCAGCGAACGCAAAACCCTGAAGTGGCGTTACTGGGAAGCGCGTATTGCACTGGAAACCGGTGATATGGCTCGCGCCAACAAATTGTTTGAAGCCATGGTGGGGGAGCGCAACTTCTACAGCGTGGCGGCAGCCTCTCACCTTAATAAACCGATTGCCTTCGACTATTCGACCTCTGCACTGGATGTTAAAGCGCTGGCACCTTATAAAACCTCACTGAGGCGCATCAGCGAACTGCTTGAACTCGATAAGCTCACCGCAGCTAAGCGCGAGTGGTACCACCTGTTAGAGCGTGTAAACAGTCAGGAGAAAGCCATGCTGGCAGCGTATGCGGCCGAGAGTAACTGGCACCATCTGGCGGTACAGGCGACCATTTCCGGCAAGCTTTGGGATCATCTGGAATACCGCTTCCCGGTAGCACACCGCTGGTGGTTTGAGTTTTTCAGCAAAGAGCGCGAATTGCCGCTGACAACCCTACTTGCTCTGTCACGTCAGGAAAGCGCGTTTTACACCCATGCGGTGTCGCCCGTGGGGGCGCGTGGCTTAATGCAGCTGATGCCTGCGACAGCAAAAGAAACATCGAAAAAGCTCGGTTTCCGCTACCTGGGCGTCAGTACATTGAGCGATCCGGGGATCAACATTCGTCTTGGCAGCGGCTATCTGAAAATGCTGCTCGACCAATTTGATGACAACCGCATTCTGGCGTTTGCTGGCTACAACGCCGGGCCTCACCGGGCAACACGCTGGCTGGAAAAAACCGACGGCAAACTCGATGCGATTGCTTTCATTGAAGCTATCCCGTTTAACGAGACCCGCCGCTACGTGCAAAACGTGCTGATGTACGATGTTTACTACCGCAAGCTTCTGGGCCAGCCTTTGCAGTTTTTGTCTGAAAATGAAGCGAATCGCCGCTATTGAGGTATGAATTGCTAAGACTCCTTAGGAGTTAGCGTATAATGGCACGGTTAATCAGAACCGTATCCCTGAGGTGACTATGAATGCAACGCCGGAATATTCTGACTGGCAGGATGTGTTGGATTTGATCCACCGTGCCATTGAGAGTGGGCAGGAAGCCGAATTGCTGAAGATGTTGCTGACGCAGGATGAGCGCACCGCGTTAATTGCGCGCGTGAACATCATCAATGAGCTGCTCAAGGGCGAGATGAGCCAGCGTCAGCTCAGCCAGTTGCTCGGTGTGGGGATCGCAACCATCACCCGTGGCTCCAACGAAGTGAAGCAACTGGATGATGAGCAGAAAAACGGGCTGCTGGCGCTTTTGGAAAAGTGAAAATGGTTCGAGAGACGGGGTTATTCTCGTCGCTAGATAACAGAATTGAGACGTGAGAAAAAGCAGATAAAGAAAAAGCGAAAAGAACTGAGCAAAGTTTGATTCTCTCTGAGAAATGACTTCATCCTGCTCGTCTCTCGTCTCTCGTCTCTCGTCTCTCGTCTCTCGTCTCTCGTCTCTCGTCTCTCGTCTCTCGTCTCTCGTCTCTCGTCTCTTATTCCGTCGGAAACAGCCCCGGATTCATAAACGGGATCAGCGCTAAGATCAGCGCCTGATGGTATACCGAGCTTCGGGTGAGCAAATTGCCCGTCAGCATGCCGATTGCCCCGCCTTTCTGCTTCACATTTTGTTCGTTGAACATTTCGTCCATCACATCGCCCAGCTCTTTGCCCTGTTCCAGCATTTTCAGAGCTTGTGGCGGCAAGGGAACAGACGCCGAGCGTGATTCACCAACACGGCACGCCGATTCCACCACCATCCAAGCAAAGGTGTAGGGCGCATCCAGCCCGGCTTCCACACCCACGTAGAAATTCCCGTCTATCACCTTTTTCGCGTTGTGTACCCGGTTGCGCGCACCGGCCAGTGTTTCCTCACTGGTCATTGGCTGGTCGGCTACACCACTCGAGACAGAAATGCCTTCAAACGTCATGTCGTTATTGGGGAAAACTTCTTTGAACGCAGCTTCAACGGCTGCAATTTTGGCTGGGTTTAACGAAGTGACGATCACTTTTGTCATGGGCATTCAGTCCTGAATTAAATGTGTTTTTCTGTTTTCTTTTTCGGTTGTCGGCTGAACAGGTGGAAAGGCAGCGTGAGCAGCCCGGTCAGCCAAATCACCTGCTTCTCGTCGCGGTGACTTTTTATTCCTATGGTCATGCCATCATGCCCACCCTCAGGCTGGGCGCGGTAAGTGTTAAACAGCCTGTCCCAGATCGCAAGGTTGAACCCGTAATTGCTGTCGCTCTCGTAGCGGTGAACCGAGTGGTGGACACGGTGCATATCCGGCGTGACTACCAACAGGCGCAGCCAACGGTCGACCGACAGGGGAATCGCGACATTGCTGTGGTTAAACAGTGCCATGCCGCTCAATATCACTTCAAACAGGATCACGGCGACTGCTGGTGCGCCGAGCAGGGCGATAGCGGCCACTTTTATCACCATGGACAACAGGATTTCGATGGGATGGAAACGGGCACCGGAGGAGACATCGAGATCGCGGTCTGCATGGTGTACTGCGTGAAGACGCCAGAGAACTGGAATACGGTGAAACAGTCTGTGCTGGAACCAGATAATGCCATCCAAGGCGACAATACAGACAAGGATGGTCAGCCATTGCGGCGCTGCTATCTGGTTAAAAAGGCCAATGCCATTATCACGACACCAAAGGGCAAAACCGGCGGCAGCCAATGGGAAAACAGCGCGTAACAGGGCGGTGTTAAGCAGGGTCAGGGCGATATTGTTGAACCAGCGTTTGGATTTGCTCACTGTCAGTGGGCGGCGCGGATAACGCCACTCGGCGAACGCCATCACCGCAAAAATGCCGAAAAAAAGACTCAGGCGGAACAGTGATTCCTGTGATTCGATAAAGGCCAGCACACCCACTCCTTGTTCGCATGGTTTGTTATCAGCTTAACACAGGCCGACACCAAAACCCGGGATGATGCGCCCAGTGTGAATGGGCGCATACATTGACTCCTTCCAGCTGCGTTACCACTTGCGTTTGATGGTGATTTTGGCGGCGGGATTATCGAAGCGGTGGCGGTAGTGCAATGCTGAGCCTGTCAGTCCGTCGTCAGCAGAAAGCACTCCGGGATGAATGCGGATACGGTTCACATCATCGCGTTCAGGGTTATAGCCTTCCCCTTGTGCCGCAGGCCCGGGTACAGTGGCCTGGGATTCGCTGTTTCCTTCCGTACCGGCATCCCATGCCGGTACCAGCAAGGTGATGCTCTGTCCCGGACGCAGGGCACTGATGTTGATATCCGTTTCAGCAACGAGGGCATCATTGGTGTTGACCAGCATTGAAGTCATAGAGAGATAGCGTGTATGCGGATTGGTCACGTAAAGGGAAAACTCGTCGGATGCGCCGGGTGGCAACAGCGCCTTGCCGGATAGCGCTTCTTCAACATTGCGCTGCTTACCGTATTTCAGCACCGCACTGTTGTCGCCCCCTTCCGCCAGCAACTCCACGGCCTGTGAGACAGGGGTGCCAACAGTAAACAGCAAATCGGCGTCGCTGTGGGTCAGCAGTGCAACCGGAGACATGGGTTGGGCATCGGTGAGGTTTTCAACAGTAACCGTATACTCTTTTTGCAGCGGACAGCCTGCCAAGGCCAGTGCCGCTGCGCCAATCAGGGCAAAGCGATACATGGTGAGCCTCCTCAGTACACGGTGACAGTGATGATAGCGACAGGGTTGAGCCAGCGGTGCTTGGTGCTGTCGAAATCACTCAGTCCGCCGTTGGGGTCGGTGTCGCCCAGATTGCCGGGGTGGATGTGTACTTTGTCATTGGCAACGTCAGTGTCTACCCCTGTGCCCCCTTGACCAAAGGTGATAAAAGGCGGGGTAGGTACACTTCCTGCCAGCTCATCATTGGCTTCCGTACCGGCGTCGTAACCGTTGGCTTCAATACGGTAGGTGCCCTTTTTCTTTGGAATCTTCCAGCTGTCGACGCCGATAAATGCGTCATTGGAGGGAAGCAGCATGGCCGTCACCGAAAGGACATCACCATGTTTTGCTGAAAGGGTTGTGGTTGCTGAATCGCCAGGATTCAGAATACCGCCTGCGGGGTTTTCGCTGATTTCTGCTCCGATGCCACTAGCCAGTGCTGAAAGTCCGGAAATATCGCCGCCTTCTGCCATGGCTTCAATTTCTGCCGAAGCCGCCTCGCCGGTGCGGAACAGGTAGTGGTCACTGGCATGGGTGGCAACCAGTAAAGGGGTGAAATAAATGCCATCGGTCGCGTTGGTAATGGTGACATCAACCGTAGCCGCATGTGCTGAAAAAGCGGCACCCATTGCCAGGCTAAGCAGTAATGTTTTCATGACGTTCTCCATGCTTTGAGGATTTCACCTCAAAGCATGGCGGGTAAAAGTAGCAGACTGATCTCAACTTTCTCGCAAAACCCTCACAATGGAGGGAGGCGGTTCAACCATTGTTGTTGAGCGTCAACGGTGGCTCAGTCGGGTTCACGTGAATCACTTCCACATGGGTCAGCACCCGGTTGCGTCCGCGCTCTTTGGCGAGATAAAGGGCGGAATCTGCCGCTTCGATAATGCTGTCCACCGATGTGAATTCAGGGAAGGTCGCTATACCGGCGCTCAAGGTGGCGTAAAAGTTCTCATCACCGTTGGAGAAAGGGGTGCGGGAGAACATCAACCGGAATTCGTCAATCAGCCGCAGGGCAATGTCTGCCGGTGTGTCGGGGAGGATCAGCGCAAATTCCTCGCCACCATAGCGGGCGCTGGTATCCGATTTACGGAAGCGGTAATTAAGCAGCCTTGCGACGCCTTTGATGACTTTGTCCCCAACAGGGTGACCATATTTGTCATTGATGGATTTGAAATGGTCGATATCAATCATCACAAAGCTGACCTGGGAGCCATTGCGCTGGGCGCGGGACAGTTCTTTTTCCAGCTCAATTTTGAGGTTGGAGTGATTAAGCAGTCCGGTCAGGCTGTCTCTGTCCATCATGGCACTGAGCGCCCGGAAACGGCGGGTGCGGATAGACACTGCCTGTGTCAGGTGGTGATCACTGATAGGTTTGGTCAGAAAATCATCGGCACCGACCTGCAGGGCTTTCATCTGTAGCTTCAGGTCAGTTTCGCCGGAAAGGTAAACAATGGGTACGTTGTTGTGCTTGGCATGTTGGCGTATCACACTCGCGGCTTCCACCCCGGAGCAGGTTGGCATATACAAATCCATCAGCACCAGATCCGGCGAAAACTCACCCAGTTCTTCCAGCAGTTGTTCGGGTTGGTCGACAATGACTGTGCTCATGCCTGCATTTTGCAAAATGGCGGCGAAGTGCTCAGCGAGCACCCGGTCGTCTTCGACGATCAGAATGCGGTATTTGGCATGGCTCGACTCCCAGAGTGAGTCGAGCACTGAGAGTATTTCATCGTATTCGATGGGTTTTTGGAAAAAGGCATAAGCACCAGATCGGGATGCGTGCAGGCGGCATTCCCAGGAGTTGCTGTTACTGAGCACGACCAGAGGAACACCGCTGCGTTTTCGCCACACTTTCTTGATGTCTTCGAGCAACGCGTCGCTATTCATGTCCAGAATGATCACGGATGGCGCTTCTTTATCCAGTGCTTTTTTAAGTGTGGCGGTGTCCTTGTAAAAGTTCACTTTGTAGTCGATATAACGCAGTTGATCGACCATTTCCTGTGTGGCATCCATGTCTTCGGCAACCACATAGATCAGCTGGTGGTTCTGCTCCTGTTCATGTAACAGTGTGGCTTCATTGTTCAGTAATTTATCCGCGCGCTTGGGTTCTATTTCAGTAACCGTGTCTAGGCAGTCCATCAGGCGCTGAAGTTCCGGATCTTCATAGGCTACCGTGGCACGTTGCTGGTGGGATTTGAGCAGGGTTTCGACATCGCGGCCCCATTCCCCCAAATCAATAAAGCCCAGCGTGGTGGCGGTACCCGCCAGCTTGTGGGCTTCGAGAATCATATCTTCACGGCTGCTTTGGTCTGCAGGCACCGCCGTCGCCATTTGGGCCCACAACATCTTTATTCGGGCGACCCGGTCAGGCACCCCTGCTGTAAATTTATCCTGTTGTTGTTGAAAGCGTTGAATTTGCGATGGCTTCATAAACCCCGTCCAGTCATCAAGTTTTTAATCTCATCAGCCAGGCTCATGGGATCGAATGGCTTGCTGATAACGCCGATGGCGCCGCAGTCTTTATAGGCCTTGACTTCAGACGGATGCACTTTGGCTGTCATAAAGATGGCCGGTGTACTTTCCAGGTGTGGGATTTTCCGGAGATTGGCCAGGGTTGTCGGGCCATCCATGTCGGGCATCATCACATCCAGCAGCAAGAGGTCCGGGCTGGCGAGCGCCGCTTTTTCCAGTGCCTGGTTGCCGCAATCGCAGGTGAGCAAAACAAAGTCATCGCCTTCCAGAGCCATCTCGGCGACGTCTCTGATATCTTCGTCGTCTTCAACATAGAGAACGGTAATTGGTGTACTCATCACATCACCTCTCGCGGGAAGGTATTCTTAAGTATAAGACGGAGTTCGGATTTTAGATGGGACATGTTGCATGTCGACTGATTGCATATTGCAATCACCCGCTCAGGATGGGGAAAGGGCTTGTCTCCGTGAGAAAGTAAAACAATAGGAATCTCTTGTTTATTAAAAAGTTTTATCACTTCATGCTCATCGGCTTTAACCGGCCATTCCAGCACTAAAAGATTAAAAGGCTGTTTGGAGGTCGCCAACAGTGCTTGGGACAGGTCGTCAGCGTGTGAAACATCGCAAGTTGAAGAAAAGCTTTGACGGAACTGGGACAGGATTTTTTCATTGTTGCCAAAGTAAAGGATCTGGTAACCAGATACCTGAAACACAGGGCTGGCGTCCTGCCAGCTGTCACTGGCTGATTCTGTCGGTAAGGTGAAGTAGAACGTTGACCCTTTGCCCAGCTCAGAGAAAAACTCTAACGTACCCTGATGCCCCTCAACAATGGCTTTGGATATTGCCAGTCCGAGTCCTGTCCCCCCTACGCGGCGGGTATCTGAACTGTCAGCCTGGGAGAAGCGCTCGAAGATTTTTTCATGGTATTCAGGGGGAATACCGGTACCGACATCTATCACCTCAACCCGGTAACCATTGGAAAGGTGTTTGAGCGAAACCGTCACCGCCTCGCCGGGTCTGGAATACTTGATGGCATTGGAGAGCAGGTTAGCCATGACTTGCTGCAATCGGATGGAGTCGGCATTGACAAAGGCTTCTTGTACCTGGGAGTTCAGCACGAGATCCACATTGTGCTGGTGGGCATAACTTTCGTTGTCTTCGATGCTGCGGCGAACAATGGTGTCGAGGTTGACGCGGGTAAACGTCAGGGTCAGTTGGCCGGATTCGAGTTTTTCAATATCCAGAATGTCGTTGATGAGCAAGGTCAGGCGTTCACTGTTGCGTAACGCCAAAGTCAGCATCTTTTTGTTCTTCTCACTCAATTCGTCGCCAAATTTCCCCAGAATCAAACCCAGCGCACCACGGATTGACGTCAGAGGTGTACGCAATTCATGGCTGACGGTGGCGACAAATTCATTTTTGACCGCCTCGTCTTTCTTACGCTCGGTGATGTCACGGATAACGCCGGTAAACATACGCTTGCCATTGATGCGCATTTCGCTGACAGCCAGTTCTGCCGGGAATACGGTGCCGTTCTTGCGCCTTGCGGTAATTTCGCGGCCGATCCCGATGACTTTTGCCGGTTTGCCGGAGAGGTAATTGGTCATGAACTGGTCATGCTGGGAAGAGTAGTTGTGCGGCATCAGAATGTTGACCTTCTCGCCGATCACTTCGGAGGCGGTATAGCCAAACAAACCTTCTGCGGCAGGGTTGAAGGTTGCGATAAAGCCAAGGGTGTCGATGGTGACAATGCCATCGATAACCGTATCAACAATGGCGTGTACCTGACTTAAGCCGGAACGGCGCTCTTCCTGGATGGTAGACTCGCTGGCTTTACGAATGTGCTCTGTGGCCTGGTTGAATGCCTGTGCGAGCGAAGTCAGCTCGCTGCTTTCATAGGGGCTTTCAATGGGGTAGTTGCCTTGTTTGACCTTATCTGCCAGTTCGACGATGGGACGGGCCATTTTTTTACCCAACCGGCGGGCAATGATTATCACCGGAAGCAGGGTCAACAGCGCCAGCAGGCTAAAATTTATCAGCCAGGAAGAAATGTCTTTTAGCAAGTTGAAGTAGGGCGTTGTTAGCGTCAGAGTGATGGGCAGTACCCCTTTGCGCATGCCGGGTATTTGGGAAACAGATACCGATACACCGGGCCTTTTTTCCACAATATTGGTAAAGGTAAGGTTGTTCCCTACGGTCAGGGTGTAAAGGCTGTCCAGGGAGCCCAATAACGGGGCTAACAGGTTGTCCAAATCAACATGGGCAATAATGCCGCCTTGAACCGCACCGTAGTAAATAATGGGCTCGATAATGTAGAGATGGTTTTTACGGAGCAGGGTTTTCCCTTTGCCGGAGACCAACACCTCTTCCACCATGTCCGGTTTAAACCATTCCTTGTCGTCGTCATGACTGAGAATTATCCGTCCGGCATAATCAAACAGATGCGGATCTTCGATGGCGGTGTAAAGGGTCAGGTCTTCCAGCGCATATTGGAAGTAGCTGCTGCCTGCGCCCAAATCAACCAGGCTGTTAATGGAAAGTTGGCTTTGTGCGGTGCGGACGATGGCGCTTTGCTGGGTATTTAGCTGCAGATCTATCAGGTTGAGCGTGTTGAACGCCTGATCCTTCAGACTTTCATGCTGTTGCCGCGCCACACTGGCGACTTCCATGACGGATGTTACGCAGACGGTAAACAGCAAAACGCCTGTCAGCATTGACAGGATAAGTTTGGAAAAACGGTTGGCAATACTGCCGTTATTCAGCTTTGGCATCAGACCTCTTTGGATACAGCGTGCCATCTTTGTAGATGGCGAACAGATAGTCGTCCGCTTTCAACGCGTCCTGTGGATCATTGAGGAATGGCTGCTGGTATTGCTTCATCAGCCCTGAGTAAGCGTCGATTTTCTTCAGTTCGTGGCGGATGGCAGACATGTCTGGCTTGCCAGCGCGCTGTGTTGCAATCGCCAGCATTTTCATCAGGTCATACGCATGCGCAGTGCCGGAAGGCGAAACAATGTCGGTCGCATTTTTGGTGTAGTAGCGCTGGTGGTATCGCTTGGCCAGCGAGACGGCAAGGGGATTGTCGTTATCGACAAAAGTGAATGTCTGCAGCACTCGGAAGTCGACTTTCTCCAGCGCCTTTGCTGCTTTTAGGCCAAAGTCTGATCCTGTTACCCCCCAATGTGAAAACACCACCGGCGGGTTGGGGTAGGAGGCAAGCAATTCGACAAATGCGTGGCCTTCCACTGAACTGCCGACAAAGATGAGCGCCTTGGCACCCTGGTCGATCAGGTTTTTGATTTTTTGGGCGCTGTTTTTCTCCCCCCAGTCAAACCACTCGGTGTGTACCGGCCTGACTCCGCGTTTTTGCATGCTTTCCTGCAAGGCGGTGTAATTGCTGCGCCCCCAGCCGTTATTCACCATCAACAGGCCGATATCCTCAGTCTCGCTTAACGCGCCATCCAGCATAAACTGTGCGGCATACTCATCCCGCACGGAGACACGGAATACATAGCTGGGATCCTGTCCATTACTGGTGATGGGGGTCGCCGCCGCCCACGGTACCAGCATCAGCATTTTCTCCTGGTGCAGCAGATCGATTTCACTGAGCACTACCGGACTGCTGATCCCGCTGAACACCGCAAGCAGGTTCGGGTATTGGGAAAAGCGTTTGATGTTGTCCAGTCCGCGGGAAGGCAGCATCGTGTTGTCCCGCGCCAGCAACACCACTTCCTTACCCAACAAGCCGCCGTTGGCGTTGATTTCCTCCAAGGCCAACTCAATGCCGCGGCGGATAGACAGCCCTGATTTGGCTGATGCGCCGGTCATGGCCGCATCCAGAGCCACAATCAGTTTGTCAGGGTAGGGGTTTTCCCAGTCCTGCTTGAGCTCGAGTAGTTGCTCAAGGTTGGCGGTGCCAACGACGTGGCGGTTTTTCTCCAGTGTGTCCTCATATGCCTGCTTGAGTGATGCCATCAACGCCGGACTGGGCTGGTAAACAACGCCCTTCTCCTCGAGTGTTTTCAGCGCCTTACCGTTGATGCGCTCAGCGACGATATACTGCAGACTGGAAGCCTCTTTCGCTGCTTCACTGATGATATTTTTTTGCTGAGGTGTCAGTCGGTAAAAGGCCTTCTCAGACATGATCAGAAGCAGGGTCTGGTGACCGTGATTGGTCATGTACACCCGTTTACCTTCTAAGGTCTGGTGCCCGATATGGGAAAGGGACTCCTCACTGCCGTTAATATCCCCGTTCTGGAAAGCCTCGGCAACCAGGCTGTGGGCGATGGGTGTGGTCGCCGCGCCCCAGTACTCGAACTGTTGCTGGAGAAGGGTACTTTCCATGATCCGGAAACGCTTACCGGCAAAGTCGTCCACTGAATCCAACGGAAAGTTGGTGACCAGTTGTTTGAAGCCGCCATCCCAAAACCCGAGGCCGATTAACTTGTCCTGCTTCAGCAGTTCCAACAACTGGCGCGCTAACTGGCTGCGGTAAACCCTGTGTACCTGCTCCACGTTGGAGAAAATAAACGGCACATTAAACAGCTCCAACTCGGGGCGGATATGCGTCATTTTCGCGCTGGGTATGACGGCAAAATCAATCAGCCCTTCCTGAAGACCGGCCAGTACCCGGCGTTCATCTGTATGCTCAATGGGGTGCTGGGGCAAGACCACGAGCGACCCCTGTGACAGGCTTTTCACCAATTCACCAAACTGAACGGCAGCCTCATGCGCTGCGCTGCCTTCGTGGCTGCTCACCTGTATGACCAGGGAGGTGGGCATTGCGGGCTGCGGTGCTTTTGATTTCTCAGCCACTTTGGCCTCATCACACCCAGTCAGCAATGCCAGCAGCAGAACACAGTAAAAGCGCGTCATGGATAATCTCCGAACGTTTGGCGAAACAAGTGTTTATACAAAAGCGGGTAATCACTTAAAGATTAGAGATGAGACTAATGTTTCGCCAGTGATATATCTTGCAGTGATCCAGCAACGGCTGACGTTTGGAAGGCGACGCTGCCAGCACACTGAATTTCCTTTCGTTTAATAAATCCTCGATAAAAGGCGGAGATCCATAACTGCGCTAGTATGTTAAATAATGGTTAATTGCCGTTTGGGCGGCGTAACCACTTCGGCATTGATTAAGGGGCGGTATATGCTTTACGAACTGAACGCAACGTATATGGATGCGATAAAGCCATTAAACAGCTGGGCAAGGTTAGTGCGGGATATCAATGCTGCGCCGTGGAACATCATGCGCACCTTGCCAATGACGCGCACTCTGGATGCCTCCATGGAACTAATGGAACGGCTGACGGGCTGTTACGATGAACCGGCCTGGGGGCTTGATACGACGGTCATCAGGGGTGAAACGCTCACTATCCAGTACAACGTAATTGCCAATAAACCTTTTTGTAATCTGCTCCACTTCCGCCGCAGCAAAGCGCAGCCAAACCAACCCAAAGTGCTGTTTGTTGCCCCACTTTCCGGCCATTTTGCTACCCTGCTGCGTGGCAGTATTGAGGCGTTTCTACCCGACCATGATGTGTATGTGACAGACTGGCGCAATGCCCGTGATGTTCCGTTAAGCGAAGGCGAATTCCATTTTGATGATTATGTCGATTACCTGATTGAGTTTCTGGAACTGCTGGGGCCGGACACCCATGCGATTGCCGTGTGCCAACCCTGTGTCCCTCTGCTGGTGGCAACTGCCAGAATGTCAGCCATGAACAACCCTGCTGTGCCGCTTTCCATGACGTTAATGGGCGGGCCGATTGATACCCGCATTAACCCGACAGAAGTGAATGACTACGCCAGTGGCAAAGATCTTGAGTGGTTTGAGTCCAATGTCATTTGCTCGGTGCCGGAACAGTATGAAGGGGCGGGGCAGTTGGTGTATCCGGGGTTTGTGCAGCTGTCAGGGTTTATGTCGATGAACCTTGATACCCATGTGCAAAAACACTTCAAATTCTTCGATGATTTGATCAAAGGAGATGGAGAGAATGCTGAGGCACACCGCAAGTTCTACAACGAATACCTCGCCGTGATGGATTTACCTGCCCATTACTACCTCGACACCATCCGCAAGGTCTTCCTGGAACAAAAACTGCCCAACAAAACCATGCTCTACCGGGGCGAACCGGTTGACCTTGGCACAATCAACAAAACAGCGGTGTTCACCATTGAAGGGGAGCTGGATGACATTACCGGGCGTGGACAGACCAGGGCAGCCCTTGATTTGTGTGCCGGATTGAAAGCGTCGAAAAAAGCCCACCTGGAAGAGGCGGGCGTCGGTCACTACGGCATTTTTAACGGTCGCCGTTACCGGGAAAGCATTGCGCCGAAGATCAAAAGCTTCATCAAAAAACATCAACCCAAAATGGCACGCACGTCCGGTAGCTAGCGGCACAAAAGCTAGCTCAGTTCCTGCGAACCGCCGCCACTGACAGTCAGTACCTGACCGCTGATCCAAGCGGCTGCCGGTGAGCAGAGAAACAGCGCTGCGTTGGCGATATCATCGGTTTTGCCGAGGCGTCCCAGTGGCGTGTGCTTGAGCATGGCAGCCTCAATGTCAGGTGTCAGCACCTTCTCAAGCGCAGCGGTACGGATTGCACCCGGAGCAATGGCATTGACCCGGATCCCTTTGGGGCCCAAATCGAACGCCGCGTTTCGGGTCAGGTGGTTAACCGCGGCCTTTGACGAGCCATACGACGTCATCATGGCGTTTTTGTTTTCACCCGCCATGGAGCTGATATTCAGGATCGCTCCCCCTCCTGCTTTTTCCATTTCAGGCGCGCAAAGCTGCATGAGCTGGAAAGGGGCAAAAACGTTTAACTGGTATGCCCATTCAAAATCACTGATTGGCATATCAAAGGGCTTTGGCCCGCCACCCCCTGCGTTATTGACCAGCAATGTGACCTTGCCGAACGTTGTGATAGCCCGCTCAACCAGCGCTTCGCGTTGCTCTTCAACGGTGACATTACAAGGCGCTGCAATGGCGTGTCTGCCGGTCGCATTGATGCGTGATGCGACATCGTCAGCGGCGTCCAAATCAAGATCACTGACCACCACTTTGGCGCCGGCATCGGCAAACACTTCTGCGATGCGGCGACCTATTCCGGCGGCGGCACCTGTGACGATAACAACCTGATCATTAAGACCGAATAGGGATTCAAACGACATGATGTTGTCCTCTTTTCCTGTTGTGCATTGAGCGTAGAAGTGGGGACAGCATGATAGCGGATCAAAGGTGATACGGGAGAGGATTAAGATGAAAAGCGCATGGGGGATTTGAGATTGGAGACGGGAGATTGGAGATAAGAGATAAGAGACAAGAGACAAAAGAAAAGAGGCAGGGGATTAGAGAGCAGGGAAGCAGCGTGATGGCTGCTTCCCGGGTGTTTGGGATTAACTGGCGTAGCGGAAGTAATCCAGACCTTCTACCTTGCTGGTGATCTGGTCTGTAATGATCTGCGCCAGCAGGTGGCCTGAGCCACACGCCATGGTCCAACCCAGTGTGCCGTGGCCTGTGTTGGTGAACAGGTTGGTGAACGGCGTTTTACCAATCAATGGCGTGCCGTCCGGCGTCATTGGGCGGAAGCCTGTCCAGAACTCAGCTTTGGCAAAGTCGCCGCTGTTCGGGAACAGATCTTTCACCACCATGGAAATGGTTGCTTTGCGCTTTTCCGGAATCGACGGGTCGAAACCGGCAAGCTCAGCCGTGCCCGCGACACGGATACGGTCGTCAAAACGGGTCAGCGCTACTTTGTAGGTTTCATCCATTACGGTTGATGTCGGCGCCTGCGATTCGTCAGTGATAGGTACAGTCAGCGAGTAACCCTTTACCGGATAAACAGGAATGCTCAGCCCAAGCCCAGCCATAAATTTGGTGGAGTAGCTGCCCATCGCAACCACATACACATCCGCTTCCAGCTCGCCTTTGTCGGTGACCACGCGGGTGATCCTTGTGCCTTCGCGTTTGACGTCCTGCACCTGGGTATCAAACATAAATTCGACGCCGTGGGCTTTGGCAAGCTCAGTCATTTGCTGGCAGAACAGGTAGCAGTCGCCCGTTTCATCGTCCGGCAGGTACAGGCCACCTGTCAGCTTGTGGCTGACCGCCGTCAGGCCAGGCTCCTGCTTAATGCACTCTTCCACCGACATACGTTGGTAGCGGGTGCCGCTTTGTTCCAGCAGGGCAATGTCTTTTTCTACTGCATCCAGTTGTTTCTGGTTGCGGAACACCTGCAGCGTGCCTTTCTGGCGACCCTGATATTCAATATTGTGCTTGTCACGCAGTTCAATCAGGCACTGGCGGCTATGATTGGCAATGCCCAGCATGCGGGATTTGTTCACCTTGTAACGATCCAGCTGGCAGTTGACCAGCATCTGGGATGCCCACTTCATCAGCGCAGGATCCAGTGAGGGTTTTACTTTCAGCGGCGCGTGCTCTTCCAGCAGCCAGCGGATGGCTTTTTGCGGAATGCCAGGTGCAGCCCACGGGGAGGAATAGCCATAGGAAATCTGTCCGGCATTGGCAAAACTGGTTTCTTCTGCGCTGCGAGACTGGCGATCAACCACAGTGACCTGATAGCCCGCTTTTTGTAAATACCAGGCGCTCATCAGACCAACTACGCCGCTTCCCAACACCAATGCTTTCATGCTTTTTCTCCTCGTAGAAAACAGCGTGAGTTTGTGGTGTTTACATGTCGCTAACAATCGATTTAAATTAATCGCAGTGTTTAGAAATTCTATAAGCAAAAATGCAGGTATTAAAAGGACAGCACTTAGGTGCGCTATTTACGTTCGCCGAAGTGGGAAAGCACAGCACCCTGACGGCTGCAGCCAAAAGCCTTTGCCTAACCACAGGTGCGGTGAGCCAGCAGTTGTTGCAGTTGGAGCAACAGCTGGGATTTTCCCTGCTTGAACGCCACTCCCGCGGTATCCGATTGACAGATAAGGGGAAATCCTTACATCAGAGTATTAGCTTCCATTTAGCAGAAATTGACGCAGAAATCGCCAGTCTGCAACAGAGCAGCCATAAGCGGCAGGAGATCCGTTTAAAGCTGACGCCATCCTTTGCCTTTAAGTGGCTGGTGCCCAAGCTGGAAAGCTTTCATCAAAGCTTCCCGGATATTCAGGTGCAGATCTTTGCCGAAGGGGCGCTGGTCAACAGCGATACCCGCGACTTTGATTTGGCGATTGATTACCGCCCCCATCCGTTTCGCCACCCCCATGGCGAATTGCTGCTCGATGAATACCTGCTGCCAGTGATGAGCCCGCGCTATCTGGAACGCCACAGTTGGCTGCAAAACGATGCGGGAAATGCGAAACGCTGGCAGGAAGTGACGTTGTTGCACGACGCCATGCCGTGGGAAAAAGCGGAGAAAAACCTGGAGTGGCGTGACTGGGCAAAGGCAATGCAGCTTCCGATTACGACGGACAAGGGGCATTTTTTCAACCGCACCGACATGGCGATGTCAGCCGCCGAAGCAGGCGTCGGTATCGCCATGGCGCGGGTTGCCCTTATCGACAACGAGCTGGAAACCGGCCGTCTGGTGTCCCCGTTTTCACCTATCAAAGCGGACGCGGGGTATTACCTGATCAGCAGCACACAGAATGAGAGCAACGAGCAGTTTGTGGACTGGCTAAAAAACAACATTGATTAGCCCAGGTTTATTCCTCATCACTCTCCTGTTCAGCACTCACACCTTCAGGCAGTGCTTTGTGGCTTGCCAGCCAAAGCCTCAACATGCCCAACAGGCGCTCCGCGTCGAGGGGTTTGGTCATGTAGTCGTTGGCGCCAGCCTCAATGCAGATTTGGCGGTCTTCTTTCATCGCTTTGGCGGTCAGGGCGATGATTGGGGTGTGCTGATAGGCTGGGATTTCACGAATACGGGTCATGGTTTCATAGCCATCCATTTCCGGCATCATGATGTCCATCAGGATCAGGTCAAATTCCGCCTTATCCTCTACCAGTTCCAGTGCTTCGAACCCGTTGTTGGCAATGGTGCAGTGCATGCCATGGGTTTCGAGGATCTCCGTCAAGGCGTAGATATTGCTGAGTTGGTCATCGACAACAAGCAGGCGCTTGCCGCTGTATAGATTATCCGCGCGGTAGTGCTTGCGCAGCAGGGCTTGCTGCGCCGGGGTCAGGGAGAGGCTGACCTGATGCAGAAACAGGCTGGTTTCAATCAGCAGGGAATCGTTCGTGATCACCTGCACGATGGGGTGTTCCCGCTCCAATACACTGAGCACCGCTTTTTGTGCTGACGAAAATGGCGTACTGGAGTGGATGATCACCGGTGCTGGGATTTGACCTGCCAGTGAGTGTTGCTGCAAAAGGGCGGTCACCAGACTGATATCCGGGTCGTCATCGAGCGAGACAATCACAATGTCGATGGGGTCATTGAGCAGGTGTTCACCGGCGGTTTCCAGATCCTGACAACCGAACAGCACCAGACTGTCAGAGGCGAGAAAATCGCTCAGTTGCTGTAAGACGGTCTGGTGAGGCGAAAGCAGCAGGGCATGGCAGGCGTCGCGCTGCAAAAAATGACTGATGTTATTGAGCATGGCCTTGATGCGCTTGCTGCTGACCGGTGTAGCGTGAGCGTCGGCAACACCCAGCGTCAGTACGTCTTGTTCATTGGGTTCACCGGTAATGAGGTGGATAGGGATGTGTCGCACATCCAGATTGGCTTTGAATTTCTCAACCAGCAACTTGCCATCAACAATATTGCGGTTGTCAGCAATGATAATGGCACTTGGCAGCAGGGAGACGGCAAGTTCCAGCCCCTTACCACCGTCAAAGGCGGCGACCACATCGTACCCGGCCTCTTCGCCGATTTTACGCAACTGATTGTGTAGTTTCGGGTCATCGGAAATGATGAGGATCCTAGATTTGTGTTCGTAGGTCGCCAGATAGTGCTCATCGACCGGCGCTTGTCTGGACGGTGGCTTCTCTTCTTCTTGCAGGCCAGCCAGAAACTCCGGCGGGATCAGGGTTTCGACATCCTTGAACTTACTTTCGCTGTCGGGCGTCAGCACGGTGTGGCGGGGCTCTTCTTCGCCCAGCGTGTTTCTCAATACCGGCGGCTCGCTGCTTTCTCCATACTGTTGCGGCAGATAGAGATAGAGCGACGTCCCTTGCCCTTCGACACTTTCTACTTCCAGATGACCACCAAGTAATTGCGCCAGTTGACTGGAAATAGAGAGCCCCAAACCTGTGCCTTCGAAGTTGCGGTTTGCTTTGCCATCCGCCTGACAGAAAGGGTTGAAGATATCGTCCAGCTTTTCGTCAGGAATGCCGATGCCGGTATCTTTGATGCAGTAGCAGTAAGTCGGGGTCTGGAACGGTTTGCCGTAAAAAGAGGTATCGCCTACCTTCAGGGCATTAATTTGCAGCTCCACCGAACCTTTTTCGGTGAACTTGATGGCGTTGGCGATAAGGTTGATCAGTATTTGCTTCAGGCGCTTGAAGTCGGAAGTGAGGTTGTCCGTGCCTGAGTGATCGTCAATGGTGAAGGTTAATCCTTTTTCTTCCGCCATGTGGGCGAAGGTGTCAGAAATATCCCCCAGCAGGGTGGCGATGGGGAAGCTTTCCACCACCATGGCCATTTTGCCCGCTTCGACCTTGGAGAGATCTAGGATGTCATTGATCAGCGCCAGCAGGTTGCTGCCGGAGCGGAAGATAACTTCGGCGTAAGAGCGTTGTTTTTCAGAGAGATTGCCTTCGGCATTGGTTTTGAGCAAATCGGCCAGAATGAGCATGCTGTTAAGCGGGCTGCGCAGTTCATGGGACATGTTGGCGAGGAACTCGGATTTGTATTTGACCGACTTTTCCAGCTCTCTGGTTTGGTTTTCCAGATCGCGCCTTACTGCCTCCAGCGCCAGGTTTTTCTCCTGCAGCTTCTCTTGCTGTTCGGTTAACTCCCGCGCTTTTTCTGAAAGCTGCTCGTTGGTGTAGCCAAGCATATTCTGTTGTTTTGCCAGCTCTTCGGTCTGGCGCTGGCTTTGTATCAGCAATTGCGCTATCCGGTCGCGGGAAACGGCTACGCGCATGGCAATGCCAAGATTAGGTATCACCTGCTGAATGAAATCCAGTTTGTCACTGCTGGGGTTTTCATGGGTTGCCAGCTCCATCACCCCCTCGACTGATTGTTCGAACAGCAATGGCGCCACAATCACAAAACGGGGGCGGACTTTGGCGATGCCGGACTGGACGATGGGGAAGGTGTCTTCTGGGTTAAGCTCGTGTACCGAGACCGTTTTATCGATGCAGCACTGGCCTATCAAGCCCTCGCCGGGGATGTATTCACTGGGGAATTCTACGTTGGTGTGTAGCGCCGCCCCGTAGTGGGCAGTAATTTTCAGTGCCTTGATTTGGTTGTCTTCCCCATATTCACTGCGGTACAGGAAGGCGACATTGGCACCCAGATATTTGGCAATAAAGTCAATGGAACGTTTGGCAATATCCTCTAATGGCAACTCACCGCGCAGACTGCTGTTAAGGTCGCTGATCCCGTTTTTCAGCCAGTCCTGACGCAGACTGCGCTGGTTCGCCTCTATCAGGTCGCCGAGTGTTTTAACCAGGTTGGCCCGTACTTCCTCAAACTCTTCAATGGCAGTGTTGCTTTCCTGATTGGTCGGGTCGTTTTGCAGCAGGTTTTGCTTCGCTTCACTGAAATCCCCATCGGAGATGGCTTCAGACACATCCATCACGCTCGACAGGGCGTTGAGGATCAAGCGGTTGAGTGCGTAGACAATCGCAAGCCCCAACAGCGCCGAAATGATCGCGGCTGTTAACAGGGCGAAAATGGTGAGGCTGAGGGTTTGGTTGAGGGAGTTCAGCGCCTTATTGGCATCGTTTTCCTCTTCCTGGGCAGATTTTGCCAAAATACCGATAAGGCGGTCGTGGACATCATGTTCCAGCTCATCTACCCGTTTGGTAGCGAGCGCTTTTGTGGTGGGGTTGTAGTTCAGGTAGATGTCGTTGGCGGTGGTTTTTATCTCTGAAAACAGGACACGGATATCTTTGAGCTTCTCAATTTCCTGCGGTTGGAGTTCCAATTGGTTAAGGCGCTCAATATATTCGACAAACAGCTCCGCACTGCTGGAAAAATCCTGCTTCTGGCCGGTTTCTCCGGCGACGTAGGCAAGCAGGGCATTCATCATATCGCCCGCTTCATCGATCATTTTTAGATAAAACTGGATGATAAGGGATTCACTCACCAGTTCGGTGTCAGCGCTTTTGCCCCCGCGGTGGTTTATCTCCCGATCCTCCGTCAGCTTTTCCAGCATTAAAATGATGTTGGTGCCTGCCCCACTTGCAAGGTTGTTGTAAACCTCAAAGGCATCGATTTCATTTTGGGGATTAAAACGTTCAAAGACGCCGTTTTCGATACTGGTTTTATACTCATCAATCAGGTTTTTGATCGTCACCATTTTCTGTACGTTTTCAACGGTTTCTGATTCAAGCTTGATGAGATTGTTGAGCTTGGTGTTGAAGTCGAGGGACGCTTCTTTAAAAACCTCAATTTCTTCGGCTTCACCGCCAAGGTATTCCAGCACAGTAGACTGCATCAGGTTCGCTGATTCGAGCATTCGCAGGTAATAGAATGCGGCAGGGACATCATCGGTCGAGATACTTTTCGATGCGCGCTGGGCATTGTTGAGGAAATACCAGGCAAGCATGAAGGTGATCAGCAATATGACCAGATTCAGGCTGAAGCCGGAAAGGATGATGGTTTGCAGTTTCTTATGCTTTGCCATAAATGCCGTCCAGAATCTTGTTGCGCTTTTTCAGCCAGGCCAGCGTGTCTGCTTCTGACATGGGTTTGGCGTAGCGGAAACCCTGGGTGAAGTCGACGCCCGCTTGTCTGAGAAACGCCTCCTGCTCGCGTTTTTCAACGCCTTCTGCAACCACGCTGAAACCGAGTTTGTGGCAAAGGTCGATGGTGGATTTCACCACCACTTCATCTTTCCCTTGAGAACCCAGCCCACGGATAAAACTCTGGTCGATCTTTATCTTGTCGGCGGGCAATTCTTTCAGGTACATCAGGGAGCTGTAGCCGGAACCAAAGTCATCGACGGCAATGGTAATCCCCAGTTTCCTGAGGTCTTTGACGATTTGGATGGCACTTTCAATATCACTCATCAGCAAGTTTTCGGTGATCTCCAACTCGATGAGGTGCAGGCCAATCTGGTGTTTTTCCTGCGCGGCTTTGATTTGGGTAATAATGATGCCTTGCTGGAACTGCTTGGGACTGACGTTGATAGTGACCCTTGCTGTTGGCGGCCAAAGCCCTGCATCCGTCCAGGATTTTAACTGGGCAAAGGCGTTGTCGATGACCTGCGCACCGAGGTCAATGATCAGGTTGGATTCTTCAGCGACCGGGATGATTTTGCCGGGCATGATGAGCCCTTTCTCCGGGTGAGGCCAACGGACCAGCGCCTCCATGGCGCCGAGGCGGCCGGTTTTTGCATCAATAATGGGGTGGTAGTAGCAGACAGTTTCATGGCGGGTAATGCACTCGCGCAGCTCACTTTCAAAGGAATAGTAATCGGCGGTTGAGTTTTTAAATTCTTCTTCAAATTCCACCCATTGGTTGCCACCGGATTGTTTTGAAAGGCTTATGGCGATATGTCCGGCGCGGATGATGTTTTCGGCATCGCCGCCACAATCGGGGTAGGTAACCGCGCCAATGCTGGCGGTGATGTAGCGCTGTCTGCCGTCACAGTCAAACGGGGCATTAATGGTCGACATCAGTTTTTCGGCGGTCTCTTTGATGTCAAAACCGTCTTCGACATCCTGGAACAGAATCGCGAACTCATCGCCACCGATGCGGGCAATCACATCGGTTTTACGGATATGGTTCACCAGCCTTTCCGCCACCTTGATAAGTAACCTGTCGGCGACAACATGCCCGAACTCATCGTTGATTTTTTTGAACTTGTCCAGACTGACAAAACACACGGAGAAGCGTTTTGCGTGGCGATCGCTACGGTGAATTTCGTTTCGGAGCAGCTCGGCAAACAGCACGCGGTTGGGATGACCGGTCAGGGCGTCGTGTGTGGAAACATGGAGCAGGGTATTCTGGTATTTAATCTCTTCAGTGATGTCCTGGAAGATCATGACACCGCCTGAACCTTCTGCGGTGTTGTAGGGGCCAAAGGAATATTTGATGGTTCGTACATCCTGATTGGCGGTCACAATGTCCAGTTGGCGGTGCTTGCGCACGGTATTGTTGGCAATCGCCTCTGCCAAAGCGCTTTGCGCCCAGTCAATATAGGTTTCCCCCTCAGGGTGGAGCACATCGAGCAGGTTTTTACCAAGCAGGGTGGATTCGGTTTCGCCCAGCGTGACCAGAGAGGCCGGGTTGAGATACACCACGGTGCCGTTTTCGTCGCAGGCGATGATCCCTTCCTGCGCGTACTCAAGGATCAGGTTTTTACCGCGTTCGAATTGTGTGGTTTGCTCAACCAGGGATTTCAGTTTGTGGTTCTGGTTATCCAGCGAGAGGAAGTATTTCACCTTGGTGGTGAGTATTTTGGGGTTAATGGGTTTGCAGACGTAATCAATGGCGCCGAGTTCATAGCCTTTTTCCACATAGGCTTCGTCTTTGTGGATGGCGGTGACAAATATAATCGAGATATGACGGGTTTTCGGGTGTTTACGGATCAGCTCTGCGGTGCTGAAGCCGTCCAGTTTCGGCATCTGCACATCCATCAGTATCAAGGCAAAGTCCGGGGTGCTGGCGAGGATAGCGAGGGCATCAGTACCGGAGAGCGCTTTAACAACCTCAGCCCCCAGTGGTGCTAACAGCTCTTCCAGGGCAAACAGGTTTTCTTCTTTATCATCAACGATGAGTATTTTGGATTTGTGATTTTTGAGTGGTGAGCGTTTTGAGCGAAAGAATAACGTCATACTGTTCTTATCTCTTTGATAGATTCGCACCAGTCGGGTTTGCCTTTTTGTGCTCCGGCCTTGCAAGGAACGCGCAATCAAAGTGCCGCGTAACCGCAGACAGACCGTTGGCGGAAAGCCGCCTCCCCGGATTTTCGCAGTCAGGTAACAACCCTCTTAAAAATTAAGTCTAGTCTCACTTTTGATTTGCATGGGGAAAGCGGGAATTTCGCTTGCGGCGTGCAGGCCGCGGGAGGTGGGCGTACGGATGCAGGAATTAGTGTGATGGAATCGACACTTTTTGTGACAATACCAAAGCTTTTTCCTTTGTCTGCCGATACATAGGGAGATCGTTTGCCGCTTTTGGCTTTTGTAGCGTCCCTCCGAGTAGTATCGAATGAAAAGAACCATCAAGACCCGACTTCTTCTCTCTATCGCCCTGATTGTGGCTGCCGTGAGTGCAGTGCAGTCCTGGATTTCTATCAATACCCTTCGCAGCACTACCGCTGAAGCCATCGAGCATGAAATGCGCGATGCCGGTCACTCGCTTTCCAATTACATCAACAGCTGGTTGGGGATCCGTGCCGACATGCTTTCGGCCAACCTGACCTTACTGGCTGCCGGTGAGAATGCTGACCGTGAAATGCTGGTGACGAAAAAAGCCGGTGATTTTCTGTCGGTGTATGCCGGTTTCAGCGATGGCACCATTGCGTGGGGGGATAAGTCTGAGTCCTGGCCTTCAGATTACGACCCCCGCACCCGCCCTTGGTACCAGGATGCGATGAAAGCCGGTGAGCAGATCATTACCGATCCGTATAAGGATTTTGACGGCAGCATGGTGGTGAGTATTGCGGAACCGTTCCGAAATGCGCGTCAGGGTGTCGCAGCACTGGATGTGACGGTGACAGACATCGTCAACCAAGTGCTGAATATCAAGCTCAGCAACAGTGGGGTTACTTTCCTGCTCGACAGTAATGACCTTATCGTGGCCTACCGCGACAATGGGCTAGTGGGCAAAACCGCAGCCGCCATCGATCAGGCGCTTTCCTCTGACAAATTGGCCACTTCATTGCGTGAAGGTGGCTTGCAAACATTCACCTCTGCAAGAAACGGGCAGGAAAAACTGCTGGTGGTGATGCCGGTCAGTGGCACGGAATGGAAGCTGGTGGTCGTGGAAGACAGTGCTGAAGCCTTTGCGGTGGTGACGGATGCGGTTTATGAAACCCTGTTGATGTCGCTGGTATTGTTTGTGTTGATTGCCGCGGTTGCCACCTGGCTTATCAGCAAACAACTGCGCCCATTGGCCGAGCTGAACCAGGCGGTGAGTGAGCTGGCAAACGGTGAGGGTGATTTGAGCCATCGTCTGCACATCGAACGTGACGATGAGATTGGTCAGCTGGCGGTCAGTGTTAACCGCTTCCTGGCGCAGCTTCAGGTTATCATCAAAGACATTGTTTCCCAGACTTCGGTACTTAGCGAGTCGGCTTCGCAATCCCGCGTACTGTCGGAAGGGGCAACGGATGTACTTCGCGGCCAACAGAGCAATATCGATCAGGTGGCGACGGCAATTCATGAGATGTCGGCCACCGCCGGTGAAGTGGCAAGCCACGCTGAAATGACAGCAAACGCGGCGCAGGTAGCGGAAACATCGTGTCATGACGGGCTCGAGGTTATCGGGAAAAACCGCACCGGCATCGAGACCCTGTCGACCCAGATTGATGCCGCAGCCGGCGTGATTGAGGAGCTCGACGCCAACGCACAAAGCATCAACCAGATCATCGCGACCATTCAGGGCATTGCCGAGCAGACCAACCTGTTGGCACTGAACGCGGCCATTGAAGCGGCGCGTGCCGGTGAGCAAGGGCGTGGTTTTGCCGTGGTGGCCGATGAAGTGCGTGTGCTGAGCCGCCGCACCCATGATTCGACCGAAGAAATCCGCGCCATGATTGAAAACCTGCAGGGCAATACCCAGCAAGCCGTTAGCACCATGAAAGCGAGCACAGAGCAGGCGACTTTTACCGTTTCGCTGGCAGAAGAAGCAAGCGCCAAGCTGGATCAAATTACCCAGGCGATTGGCGATATTTCCCAGATGGCGTTCCAGATTGCCAGTGCCGCTGAAGAGCAACGTGCGGTAACAGAAGACATCAGCCGCAATACGCAGGCCATCAAGGATGTGTCCGACAAAGTGGCGGCGCAGGCTGTTGTCAGCGGCGAGCAGAGCGCGAGCATTGCAGCAACGGCTGACCATGTCAGGGAAAGCGTCAGCAAGTTCAGGGTGTAAGCGCGTTCCCACACCTATCAACGAAAGAGCCCCGGTCAAAACCGGGGCTCTTTGTTATTTAAAACGGAGTCTTACACCGTCAGCGATACCGCAGGGAAGTCGACATCTGTGCCTGCAATGTGGTTGGCGTAGTTGGTGAAGGTGTTCAATGCTACCTGCGCCAGCACTTCAAACAGCAGCTCGTCAGTCAGCCCTTTTGTCTGCAGCTGTTGCAGTTGCTCATCAGAGATAACGCCGCGTTGCTTAACTGCCAGTGCCGCAAATTCCACAATCGCCTGATCCAGCGGGTTGTCTGCCGTGATCTTACGCGCTGCGAGGATTTCATCCTTGCTCAGGCCGGTGCTTGATGCGATCAGCGTGTGTGCTGACAGGCAGTATTGGCAGGCGTTTGTCTGACCAACCGCCAGAGCAACCAGCTCACGCTGACGCGCAGTCAGTTTGCCTTTACCCAGCTCATCACCCAACGCCAGAATCGCATTCAATACGGTTGGCGAATGGGCGATAGTCGCATACAGGTTTGGCACCATGCCCAGATTTTTGTTGATAGCAGACAGGGTGATTTCCGCGGCGCCTTGAGGGTTAACCAGTTTTTCGATACGAGACATAGTGATATTCCTTTTTATTTGTGTCTGTTGTTTTGTTGGAGCCATATTGACACGACATGTGAGACGAATTATCACTAATAGTCTTAATAGATATACCAAGAGTCTTTTTTATGGATGCGCTATCGGCCCTTATTCAACATGCCTCTCCCAAGGCAAACCTGTTTTTCAGTGGCAACCTGTGTGGCAGCTCAGAGAGCGATTCGCAAGGCGGTCAGCTTCATTTGCTGAAAAGCGGTGAGTTAAATGTGTATGAGACAGGCGGCAGCAAGCATGTGCTGACTGAGCCGACGCTGATTTTCTACCCCAAGGGGCGCAGCCATAAAATCCAGTCACAATCACTGCAAGGGTGCGATTTGGTGTGCGCCACGGTGACGTTTCAGGACTCACCCTTATCCAGGGCAATGCCGGAGATGGTGGTTATACCCCTCAGCCAGCTAACTCATCTTGAGGCTGTGCTGACCTTGCTGTTTGATGAGGCGTTTTCAGAGCGCTACGGCCATGTGGCGAGCGTCGCCCATCTGCTCGACTTGCTGTTGATCCTGCTAATCCGCCATTTGGTGGCAGAAAAAGTCTGCGAAGCCGGGGTGCTGGCGGCACTTTCACACCCGAGGCTGGCATCCTCATTGGAAGTGATGCACAACCAGATGGATGAGCCTTGGACGATTGAAACATTGGCGCAGAAAGCCGGTATGTCCCGCGCCCGTTTTGCGGCGGTTTTCCAGCAAACCCTCGGCCAGCCTCCGCTCACCTACCTGACCGAAGTGCGCCTGCTGAAAGCTCAGCAACTGCTGCTTGCCGGACAGCCGATAAAATCGGTGGCACTGGAAGTGGGATACAGCGGCAGTGTTGCCTTTACCCGCGCTTTCAGCCGCTGTTTTGGCACAACGCCTGCCCAGTGGCTGGCGACGCTACAAGCCTAGTTTGGTGACAAACTCACTTTTGAGGTAGAGATCGATAGATTGCTGTGGCCAGCCGGGATGGTCAGTAAACCATTTGTCGAGCAATGGCATCACTTGCGTTTTGCCCATACCGGCTCGCACCTCAGGTGAGTAGAGCAGGCGCAGGAGCGTGATATCCAGCGGGGACATCAGGTTGTTCTTGGAAGAATCATTGAAAATGGAAGGGTAGACCTTATCGGAGTCGTTCGGCAGCCCCATAGTCTGGGTTAACTCTTCCACCAAACAGGCAAGCAACTTACCACGGTGACGGGCCAAATCCACCGGGATAACAATCAACGCCGTTTTGATCTCCCCGACAGAGGATGTGGTCATGTGCGCCATACAAATCGCACCACGGAACGGAAAATCCTTCTGCGTTGGCCAAAGCTCGCGGGTTTCATCCTGCCAACGTTTCTCAGTAGTAAACACCACCCGGATATTGGCCTTTCCTGGCGCATCAACCAACGCAATATCATGCCCTGTTACCCGCGCTAGATCGCCCAGTTGAATGGTCGTCAGCATGGTATGCAGCGGCGCATCACCCACTCGGTGATCTAAATACACACGGATAGGTTTGTGCCATTTGCGCACCGGATGGGAGAGGTTGTCATACTCATTGTTCAAGGCAATCAGGCTAAACGCCCTTTTCACATACGCCGGATCGTTCCAGTTCGCCAACGCAGGGGCGCAAAGCAGCGACAGCAATAAACCCCAGATAAGTTTTCGCATTTGGCTCTCCATAGCCCAAGAGAAAAGTCGTTTTAGTAATGGCAGCGCATCGAAAATTGTGGCGGTTTGTGGAGGATGTTTCCAGTTGCGGGGTTCAATGTCCAGACACAATCATCCAAAAGATATTTGTGAGGGCTGGGGGAGTGGTGGTTTATCCCCAAAAGGGGGTATTTTGACCGCGAAAAGTGATAGGGGCTAAAAGCGATAGCCTTTAGCCCCTTGAATATTTACAGTGCTTTAAAGCCGCAATTTATTAGATAGCTGTATGTGCCATCGTAAAAGCGTCGAGGGCGAGTCGAATCGCTATCATCACCATTTGGTATAAAAACGATCATCCCTTGTCGCGCGCGTGTTAAAAGTACACGATAAGCATTTTCCAAATAGCGCTTATCTTCTTCTGAGCGACGTTTTTGCCATTTGGTGCCTTTGAATTTCCAATGCTCGAAGGATTCGCCATGGCGGCGATAATCAGCATCCCAGCCAATCAGACACCAATCCAACTCTAACCCTTGAACATCAAACTCGGTGGCGACATCTTCCAAGAAGTGACAAGAGCGAATGTCGTCATGATCATTAAGGAACCAAGCTGCAGGGTCGAACTTGTTCTTTACAAAAATCCCCTCTGCTTTCAGGCGAATACCATTAGATGAGGCAAGTAGCCCTATGCTTTCGTTTGCTCTGGACTTGGCTTTTAACCATGATTTCGCAGCGCTGAGATCTCTGGTCACAAACAATGGATATTGAGCGTGGAGTTGAGAAGCAAGGGCTTGTGCTTTGTGCGATTCGCCAGCAATCACATTGTGCACAAAGCTTGATAGCTTTTCCGCTCGAAAAGAGCGCATCGAAGTGGCAAGGTGAAGGCTGGCTAATTGTTTCACTTTGTTCAGCCTCTTTCTATCAACGCCATCCGAGACATATTCACCAGTAAGAAGTTGCTCAGAACAGTAAACGTTCCAATGAGAGAATTGTTTTTCTAGTGCATCAAGCCAACCTGCAAGGCCTGCTTCCCCAGTGTTAATTTCCTGCCCTCCGCCAATCAAAGCGACGATGACAGCCCAATCTCGGTGTCTATCCATCACTTCAATAAGAAACTCTGGCTCTGACTTATTGAAGTTGGGTTGGTTGCGTTTCCGTTGCATAAACGCTGATGCTTGAGTTGCATCCCAAGCGCGTTGCGCTTCATCGAATATCGCCACTTTCTCTGGTGGCGTTGACCCATTTAAAGCTTCATCTCTGAACCTATGAATGTTCTGAATAAATTGAGAAGTTTCACGACGAGCCGCTGCTTTAGTGATGCTCTGGCGAGAAGATTTATCGATCGCCAATGCTTCTTGCAATACCGTCACAAGAGGGCCATTACCGCTTAAAAATACTGAGTACTCATTATCTTTCGGATTGGAGTGGGTATTGGCTATGTTTAGGCCAACCAATGTTTTCCCTGCCCCGGGCACACCAGTGACAAAGCAAATGAGCTTCTTTTTTTCGACGCGCGCTTGATGAATAAGCTCAAGTAACTGCTTGCTTGTCACCCCAAGATTTTGGGTATCTGCTTCATTTCTCGCGATATCTTGGACGGCATGATCGGCGTAAAGTGCTTGGGCTGCCTCGATAATAGTTGGTGTCGGCAGATAACCACTTGCTGCCCATTCGTTGACCTCTAGGAATGTTGCATTCGTTTGTTGAGCAACTGATTCAATCAACTCGCAAAGATTGTTTCCATTGCTCAAAAGAGGCGAAGCGACCAGATCATCCTCATAACATAATGCTTGGTCGAAGCCCTCCGCGTTTGTAGCTACTAACAGTGGGACGATGTGCTTGTTATGGCTTCCTTTATGGAAGTTTTTGAGATCAAGTGCATACCCATGAGCCTGTCGAATATCAGATGAGTGGAAACGGCTCGAGCCGATTTTGAACTCAAGAACAAACACAATGCCGTGATACAGGAAAACGACATCAGCGCGTTTGCCCATTCGTGGAATCAGAAATTCAAAGTAGATTTGCCCGCTTTTGTCCTCGAGCCCTTTGAGGCATTGAAGCACATTGATTTGCGCTTCCCATGCATAGGTTTGCGAGTGCTCAAGCCGCTGAGTGTGGTGTTTTGCGATCTCGCCGATTATGTGTTCTGCGGGCGTGTTAAGGAAACCTTCTAGCGTCGACGAATAAAAAGCGCGGTTACTCATTGGTTGTCTCAACTGAAAAATCTAGAAGGGCTGAGGGAGTCGCGCCAAGAGCTTCCGCCAAACGAAAAATATTGATAAGGCTAACGTTTCGCTTTCCACGCTCGATACCACTTATGTAGGTTCTATCAAGCCCGCAATTTGCAGCGAGTTCTTCTTGGCTGATTTCTAATTGTTGGCGCAGTGATCTGACGTGCTTGCCGAAAGCGATAAGAAGTTCTTCGTTCATGCTTCTAACTCATTGAGAGGTATGAACGATATGCTGTTATGGTGAGGATTATGAGTCTACGGACTATAAGTCACGTGTCGCGGCTAGTTGCCAACATTTATACGTTTGGGTACTGATTTGCATAACAGCCCCAACGACGGGGCTGCTGTTTTGTTGAGTGTTCGCTATCGAATCACCGCTTTCAACCTCGCAAACGTGCGCATGTTGTCCGTAGCGGCCATATTTTGGTAATCCGGATTTTGAGCTTCCAGCTCGTATTGCCCGTCTCCCGTTTTACGCACCACTCTCAGTAGGTATTGGTTATCTCCAGTGTCATCTTGGGTTTCAATCGCCATGGTGAGATTAGAAATAGAACCTGCACTGTCAGGTGTTACCCATTCCAGCAGCAACATATCGCCATCCCAAATGGGATTCTTGCCGCCATTCATTGAGTTGCCCGAAGCGGGGGCAACGAAGTGGCGTGATGGGTCGAGCTTTCCATAACCGTCAGGCACAAAGGTCGTTTCTGCGGATTCATGAGAGCCAGACTTAAAGTGGCCGCAAGCGATTTTAAGGTCAGGATAGAAAGGTAGTGCTGTGCCCTGAGGCGCTTCATCGTTGCGTGTTAACGGCAAAATATCTGCACTGGCCTGAATGTTGGTTTTTGGCGACTTGCCACCAACTCGGGCAATATATTGCGCAAGGCGCAAATCTACCAATTCTTGCACCAAATCATGAAGCTGTGGCACTTCAGTCGGTGATACTGAAAAGGTTGGTACAAAGAAATTATTTTCGACTTTAAACCATTGCTCACCAGATTTGTTCGGTTCCGCATAGGCTTTGATAGGGTTCCCTTTCCAGTAACTTAACCAGCCTTTATCCGTAGCAGAATAGGCTTTTACTTTTTCCGGTAGCTCCGAGTCCCGTAAATCCGGTCGGCGAGAGAGCGCCTTGTAGCTTCGTTCTGCTAACGCTTCAAGTGTCGGCGAGGTGCGAAAACCATCCAGCTCCAGCAACGCCTCCAGCAAAATAGCTTTAAAGCATTTTGACATCGCTGTGGTTTCTATGCCTTTAAGCAAAAACTCACCGTGATGTTTCAGTAATGAAGTCAGAGGCTCGTCTTGTTCTTGTTTGGCGACCAAGTTGAACCAACTGGTGTCTTGCTTGCGCACTTTCGCGAGATCAAATCCGTGATGGAAAAACTCGGTGGCGGTGGGGCGATGAGCAAGCTGCAGTTTAAGCTCATTGTAATCATCGGTGGCGGACGCACGAATTTTCTTGGCGAGCGTTTCCCAAAAGTTAACCAATGTCGGGTCAAAATTGATAAAACAACCATCAGCAAGCGTTGGTTTGCCTTGGAGTTTTTCAACGATGTCTTTGGTTCCACTCGCGTTGAGTAAGGTTGCTGGGCGGTTTAAGAAAGACTCGTGATTACCGATAAAATCCAACACCACCAAATGCTGCTTGCCGGTTTGAGGTGATTGGCGAAGCCCGCGACCAAGTTGCTGTAAAAATAGGATCTTGGACTCTGTCGGGCGGATCATCAACACGGTATCGATGGAGGGTAAATCTGTGCCCTCGTTAAACAAGTCCACCGAAAACACCACTTCCACATCCCCCCTGTTCAACATATCGAGCGCATCGTTGCGCCGCACTTCAGAGTCACTGTATACCGCGACAGCAGCTATGCCCTGAGCGTTAAATTGTGCCGCCATATAATCTGCATGGGATTTGGAGACGCAGAATGCCAGTGTCCTTTGCTGGCGTTTCTCTTGCCAGTGCTCAAAGATATGGTTGGCACGTTGTTTGGTCGCGAAGGCATTGTCGAGGGAAGCAGGGTCGAACTTACCATTTCGCCACGGTATTTCCTTATAATCGACAAAGCTGTCGTGAATGCCGTAGTAGTGGAAAGGCACCAGTATTTTTTCGTCGATGCCATGAACGAGGTTTCTTTCAAAGACTAGATTGTTGTCACATAGCGATAGAATGTCAGCCTGATCTGAACGCTCCGGTGTCGCTGTTAGCCCCAGTAAAAACTTGGGTTGGAAATGGGCGAGTAGAGCTTTGTATGTTGGAGCGCTAGCATGATGGAATTCATCCACCACGATGTAATCAAAGTGGTCTGGCGCAAAATGCACCAAATGTTCCTCTTTGCCGAGTGTGCTAATAGAGGCGAATAGATATGGCGCTTGGGCATCTTTGCTCGCTGCGTTGTAAAGGCCAGTATGAGCATTAGGTGTGAGTAAACTGAACGTTTTTTCTGCCTGCATCAGGATTTCTTCGCGATGGGCAACAAACAACACTGTTTTTGCATTTATTTGTCTAGCATCGAATGCAGATAGCCAGGTCTTACCCATGCCAGTCGCCAGCACCACCAAGCCCCGTTGGTAGCCTTGTTGTCGACTTTGGTGAAGGGCTGAAAGCGCAAGCTCTTGAATACTATTTGGTGTTGGGGGCTCTATTTCTTCAGGCGTAGTATCCCCGTTCACTGGCACCAGCGGTCTATGCGCTTTAGCTTGTTCGTGACGAACAATGTATTCATCTATCCAGTGGTGGCTGAGTTCACACGTACTTGGGTGAGTGAAGATAGCGTCAAACTGCTGGCGAATATAACGAAACTCCAAAGCCGCTTTGGAGTCGGGTGGTAGCTCATAGTCGTGGCGCAGTGCCCATTCATGACTTTCCAGAAGTGCTGTTTTACTGATGTTATTTGACCCAACCCATGCACAGCCCTCTACGGTTTCTCCGTTTTGTGTGCGCACAAAAATGTAGGACTTCATGTGAAAGCTTTTGTCCCCTTTGCACTCAAACATCCGGCATTGCGCGCCGCGCTCAACCAATAGCATTAACTGGCGAAGCGCAACTGGACTAGTGATAGAAAGATAATCAGAGGTCAGAAGTTTCAATGATGCGCCGCTTTTAAGCGCATCGAGGATTGGGTCAAATAATAGGTTTAAACCGGAGGGCTGAATAAAGGAAACGGAAATTTCAATTTCAGAGGCATGGTTAATAGCCTGAACTAATTTGGGTAGCAAGGGGTCGCTGGCGCCGCCGCTTGTCAGTTTGTTACCACTGTAGAGCTGCGCGTTGTTATTGGTTGGCTGCATGGTATTTATTTTTATTGTTTAATCAAAATGGCGTTTAACCAGCGTTCTTCTTCTCGACCCGGTCTTAAATCCGTGGTTTGCCAGGTTTCATGCACTGCCAACCTGGCTTCTTGAATAAAACTTTCCAGTCGCGCTTCGTCACAATTGGTGAAGTATCGCCCATCTCGTTCTGTATCTGACGAGCCGTATTTGAACGAACAGTAAAATGTGCCGCCAGTTTTAAGTAGTGATGCCAAGTGCGCAAAGGTTGAAGGGAGTTCACTGGCAGGCACATGTAGCAAAGACGCGCATGCCCAAATGCCATCAAATTGCGTGTCGCTCTCAAAATCAGCAAACGTGCAGATAGACACCGACTGTTGAATATAGCCTTCAGCAATAGCAGCTAAAGCGGTACTGGCATCAAAAGACGTTACCGCATAGCCCATTTCGAGCAGTCTCTTGCTGTCCCGACCAGAGCCACAGCCAGCATCAAGCACACTCGCACCATTGGGCAGGTGGGGCGTGAAATGAGCCAAAAGGGAAGAAACATCCACCTCTTTGGTGGAATCAAAAAACGCCTGCGCGTTCTGGTTGTAAAAGTCGACCGACATACAAACTCCTTGATGAGTAAAAACATTGTATCGGTAGGGGAAGGGGGGCTCAATGAATGAAAGAAGAGATTTACTTAAAGCCGAGATCGAGAAATAAAAGCCATGGTTTATACCAAATGGCTCATCTTTCGCATTAATTTACATGTTATTTTTCCTACAGTAATCGTGACGGTCGCTTAATTACAGGGAGTATTAGCTAGGATGTTGTTAGCACTGGCGATGGTGTGCGTTTTTTTCATTGGTTACTTGTCTCAAACCACCGGGCTTTGCATGGTGAGAGGGGTTAAGCAGGCGAAAGCGGGGAGTCCCTTTTTCTTAACGGCGATTGTTTCCAGTGGCGCGTTTGCTTGGGTGTTAATGGCGAGTAGTCACTACTTGGTTGGTATAGAGCCGGGAAGTGGTTTTTATCCAAGTATCTACGCATTCATTGGCGGTCTGCTGTTTGGTCTGGGAGCTGCGGCAAACGGGGGATGCGGTGTGTCGACAGTGAGTCGTTTTGCTCGCGGTGAACTGCCCATGCTCATGACTATCTTTGGATGGGTTGTCGCTTGGCTAGCGCTGGAGCCTTTTATTCCGCAGGCGATTTCTCCCGAGCCAATCCATTTAGGCTGGTCTCTGCGCTATGGGGTATTGGCACTACTCTCTTTCATTGTGCTTTGTTGCCTTTTCTTTGTCAGATCAGAGCGTCGTAAATTGTGGCTTTCTATTCTTGGAATTGGGCTGCTTGGCGGCTTAGTTTTCCTCTACGAGCCTCACTGGACACCAAGTGGGTTGCTGCGCTCGATGAGCCTCTCTATGTGGCATAGTGACGATGCCAAGTGGCCTGAATCCTCGAGGTTTGTTCTTGTCGCTATTTTGATTCTAGGTATGTTTGTTGCTGCAAAACTAACGAAATCGTTTCTCTTACGGGGAATGAGATTTGGTCGTGGTGCCAAACACTTTGCTGCTGGTTGTTTGATGGGGATCGGCGCGGTCATGGCTAAAGGTGGAAACGATACTCAGCTTCTTGTTGCGATGCCTTCGTTGTCGCTCAATGGTTTTGTTGCGGTGGCGAGCATGGTGGTGGGTATTTATGTTGGGTTGCTCGTGATTGAGCGTCAGTGAGCGTACCGTTAAGCATCGTACGAGTTCAACCGTCCAGATATCTTCATCTAACACCATTCGCATATCCCTTACTGGGTATATGCAAACCAATATCCCCTTAGAAGGATATTAATCAATATAAGTGTGAGCAGTTTGTCATAAATGGGCGCTGACTCAGGGGCTCAGATATTAAAAAAGCGCCAACCCTTTCGAGTTGGCGCTTTCCCAAACGTTTGGTGGAGCTGGCGGGAGTTGAACCCGCGTCCAAAATCAGTCTAACTAATGGCGCTACATGCTTAGTCTATCTTTAATCTCGTCAGTGCACTGCGGGTAGACACGCCATACAAAGACACACCCGAATTATCTTTAGCGCTTCAGCTCTCGAGTCAAAGCATCCACGCGATCCTGTTTGGGTTTGACTGCCCTGATTCCCCGTCCTACAGGCGGAGGCTAGGGAGGGCAGGCTCTAAGCAGGTTATTAAGCTGCTAGTGCGTAGTTTTCGTCGTTTGCGACTATTTTTTTGCGGCTTTTAACGAGGCAAACCGCCCCTCGGCATGCTCCACGAGCCTTCTTGATCCTGTCGAATCCTGAATCAGCCCCGGAATATGGACGCGATGTTAGCATAAAGCTCTGCTGCGTCAACGATTATCTGGCGGCATGTTTCATGATACGCGCTTTGTCGCGCTGCCAATCGCGATCCTTGGTTGCATCGCGCTTGTCATGAAGTTTCTTACCTTTTGCCAGACCAATCTTAAGTTTAGCCCATGACTGTTTCCAGTACAGGGAAAGCGCGATCACGGTGTAACCTTCGCGGTTTACTTTGCCAATCAAGGTGTCGAGTTCACGACGCTTGAGCAGCAGTTTCCGTACGCGTGTTGGATCGGCCACTACGTGCGTAGAGGCAACATTCAATGGGGTGATGGTCGCGCCGGACATGTAAGCCTCTCCATCACGGAAGAACACATAGCTCTCGCTGATGTTGGCTTTGCCAGCACGAAGTGATTTCACTTCCCATCCTTGTAGCTCAAGCCCTACCTCTATATCGTCTTCGATGAAGTATTCGTGGCGAGCCTGGCGGTTCATAGCAATCGTGTTGCTGCCCGCCTTATTCTTTGCGTTTTTCTTTACCATAGTGGCGGCATTATACGTAGTGGAATTCACAGGCGAAACTGTTTTTAACGGATTTTTGAGCTGTCGGCAACTGCTTGTATCAGCAATATTGGGGCTTTGGGAGGTCGCGACACAAAACCGTGGGCGGGGATATGCCCTAATGGTGGAAATTGGCCGAAGATTGAAGGTGTTTGGGCTATTTTGTGCGGCGGTGATATGATGTCGCCAATACCTGAAAGGAGACGCTATGCCGCGAATTACCCGTTCTGCGCTGGTGCCGTATAGTGCAGAGCAGATGTTTAAACTTGTTAATGATGTGGAAGCCTACCCGGCGTTTTTACCGGGATGTGCCGGTTCACGTGTGCTGGAAGCGAGCGACAGTTCGATGACGGCATCAGTGGATGTGTCCAAAGCCGGGATCCGCAAAACCTTCACTACCCGCAACGAGCTAGTGAAAGGGGAAGCCATTAAGATGGAATTGGTCGACGGCCCGTTCCGCAAACTGGTGGGCGGCTGGCATTTTACTTCGCTGGATGTGGATGCCTGCAAAATCGAGCTGAATCTGGATTTTGAGTTCACTAATGGCTTGGTGGAGATGGCATTCGGCAAAATTTTTAACGAGTTGGCCATGAACATGGTGAAGGCGTTTACCCAAAGGGCGAGAGAAATTTATGAGTGACGAAAAGCTGCTGCACGTTGAGGTGGTGTATGCCTTGCCGCAAGAGCAGCGCGTGTTCAAGGTGGTGGTAAAGCCGGATACCACGGTTGAGGCCATAATCCGCCAGTCTGGCATCTTGGATGCTTACCCTGAAATCGACCTTGGCAGCAACAAAGTTGGTGTGTTCAGCCGCTTGGTGAAACTTGATGCTACTGTGTTTGATGGTGATCGAATCGAAATCTACCGCCCGTTGGTGGCTGATCCAAAAGAAATCCGCCGCCGCCGTGCCGAGCGCATGAAGTCGGAAGGCAAATCTGATCCGGTAACCGGCGGGAAGGTGAATCCGCTGCGCAAAGGTGAGTAATTCTGCTTTCTGATTGCGGATAAGAATAAAAAAGAAAAGCGGTGGTCATTGGCCACCGCTTTTTTGATGGATTAAAGCTTCAGCCAGGCATCCTGCCAGTATGGTGAGCGACTCGGCTCATAGCTTGGGTTGCTGCACCAGCCTGAATTTGGCCACGGTTTGCACTGGTAGAGCTTTTTGTTGTGCGCCCTGACAATATCCCCGGCCTGATAGGCTAAACCTGCCTCGTAATCTGGGTATTCACCCGGAACAGGAGGAGTAATGTCCGGCTCCTCGGTATCAGGCGCACCGCAGCTGGTGTCGTCTGTTTGTTTCCATACGCCCCATTCACCCGTGGTACCCGGCTCTTCGCCTTTGGTCCACCAACCGGCCAGCCAAACAGTGCCTTGGTGCGAAACTTTATCACCGCCCACGTATGTTGCCTTTTTCTCCCAGTTGGCAATACAAACCGCACTTGCTTCCACGGTTACGATGCGAGTGACGGAGACTGTCTGCCCCTCACTGTCTGTCACACTGTAAGTCAGCACATAGTCGCCCGGTGTTTGGGTGTCCACGCTGCCTGAAACAACAATGCTGGCGGTAATGTCACCGTCTTCTGCATCAAATGCCTGAATGCCATCCAATGGATTGAATGCATCGCCCTGTTGCAGGGTAATGTGCTCTGCGCCTGTGAGAGTCGGCGCCTCGCCAAGCTCTGTGGTAACAACGCCTGCCTTCAGTTCGACGGTTGGCGCGGTAATGGCAGTGCTCGCCAGCAGCTGGTTATCACAGAAAAGTTCAGCGCGGTAAGGGATGAGCGCCGTTTCCACATTGACATGGAAGCGGTTCATCAGGCCTTCCTTAAAGCGGCGGTTGTGCAGGTTGAATGTCTGGGTGCCGCCTTGTTGGGTAAGGACATTCAGCTGGCATGACGATGTCGTAAAGTTATCTGCATACACTGCACCGTAAGCGCCGTGCAGCGCAGGGTAGATGTAGCTTGGCAGTGAGTTGGTAGGATCGTAATAACCGACCAAGGTGGTGACAGCAATGCCCTGTTTCGTTGCAATACGTGGCACGGTTTTGTCGATGATATCTTTTTCCACTTCCATCCATTGACCCGCTTCAAAACGGTAGGCGTACTTGGTGCCGTTGACCAGAAGTTGGGATTGATCGCCGAAGTAAATGTGGGAGTTGTAGCCTGCTGAGGAGCTGAATACCACGACCTTGCCTTCGAAACTGCTATCTGCAGGCAGGTAGAATTCACGCGCCCAATAGCCGTTTCCGGTGTTGATGCGCACTGCATCGGCGTCTTGGAACAGTTCGTGAAACTTGCGGCTATCCGCGCCAAATTGGCTCAGGGTATTGTTGTCGCTGACAGTCACTATGTTGTAGGCCAAATCGTCCTTCACATTGTGCTGCCAAGGTTCCATACGCTGACTTTCCGGGTTCCATTTGCTGAAACCGGTTGGAGAGGCTGGGTCGAAATTAGCTTTGCCTTCAAGGAAGTTCTGGAACACGTTCAGTTCATAAGGGGTGTGGAGCGTGTACTCGTTGCCTTTCGGATGAAGCGGCCAGCCGCCCGCCATGGTGCCCTTGCCAAAACTGTGTCCTGAAAACGGCTCTGCGCATTGGCCTTCGTAGCACGTTGAGCCGTTGGTTCTGGCTTTGCTCAGGTTAGGCAGGAAAGTGTTGGTAAACAGATCCCAACCCCAGGTGGAATTGATGTTGGTAGAGCTGTTGTGCACTGAGCCTGCAAACCCACCCAGATAGTGGGCTTCTGCGTGTGTGCCTGCGCCAAATTCATGGCCGACTTCGTGGCTGAACTCATTGCCGGTTGAGCTGACGACTGAAGCGACACCTGCATAAGAGCCGAGCAGCCCGTGGTTGATAATGCCGTTGCTGTAATTGCCCCGTGAGTTATTCACCGTCACCTGTGCGGCGAAGTAAGGTGCGCTGATGTTCCACTGCGAGCCGTTCATCACATCGGCGCTATGTACGCCGTAGTTGGCACTGTTGATACCGGCGGAAATCAGCTCGCGGGCAATGCGGTAGTGGGAATCACTGCCGTAGGCGTCGGCTTTACTTGGGTCGACATCGACCAGTAACCTGCCGTCCGGCAACATGATTTCTTCGAGGTGGATCGGCGCGTAAGGGTTGACGATAAGCTTGCTGATTTGCAGGGACTGGAAGTAATCGCGGTGCAGGTTTTCATCAGTCATAAAGCGGAATTCACCGCGTGGTTCGGTCAGCAGGCCCACATCTACCGTGTTCATGATAAGCGTCGTGTTTGCGCCAACTTTTATTCCTTCAACCACGCCTTCCTGATTGCCGTCATTGAACGTCAGGCTAAAGCCCGGTTCAACCGCTTCGGCAGGCAAAATGCCGGTGTAGGCTTTATCGCTGTATGCCAGTTTGCTGTAATCAAGATCAGATTGGGCAACCCAGTCGCCACCGACATTGTTGTAGGTAATACGGTTGCCTGAGGAAAGTGTGTCGATGCCATGAGTGTAATGAATACGCGAGTTGTATCCGGCCTGCGAAGAGAAAGTAATGATCTTTCCATCAAGCTCTGCGCCTTCTGGCAACATAAAGTCGTAGGCAAAGTTACCGTTACTGGTTGCGATTTCTACTGTGTCATGTTCGATCAGCAGGGCTTTGAAAGCCGCCTTTCCTGATTCGTAGGCGATGGCGTCGATAGCCTGCTGTGAAGCAATACGGTGGGCGTAGCTGTCTGGCACAACAAGGTCTAGATCCACGTCAATTTGGCCTGTGAGTTTTGGCTGTGCAGAAGGCTGGCGCATGGTTGCCCGGTGCACTTCTTCACCCTCGCGGTTTTTTACCACGACAGAGATGTTTTTACCTACTAGCGCCTCACTGTCTTTAGGCTCGAAGATGACCAACGCTTTGCGCAAGGCAACAAGGTGCGGCTGGCGATCGCCGTCAATACCATGCACAGTCGGTACGATCACACTCTGCGCCATACTGACACTGGCGGCGAGGGTGCCCTGCGTATCTGACGGAAGCGATTTTTGGTTAAAGTAGACGGTTTGGGTGCTTTGCGTTTCTGCAAAGACTGCCTGAGTGCTCATGCCAGTAAGAAGGGCAGGGATCAGGCAAGCCAAAAGTTTCTTGCTCATATGCTGATTGTTGCTCTGGTTAATAGGAAGGGGCGGGAATATATAGAGGGATGAATAAGTTAGTGATCAAAACAAGCGGTTATTTGAACCAGTGCCTCAAATCAAAACGCTAAATTGGCAGCAGGCGCACTGCAGTGACAATTTTTCGGCGATTTTTCGAGGAAATTCAAGTAATTGACGCTGTCAAGAAAGGAAGGCGAAACGAAATAAAATCCATACAAAACAAAAGGAAGCGCCATTCCATAGGGACGCTTCCTTTGCAAGAGGTGGTTTTCAGCTGAGATCTTCAGTTACATCCGGTACGAAGCTCTGGCTTTCCAATGGTACCCGTACATACCCCTCTTTGTTGATCTCCGGCAATTCGATAGGGTCATATTCAATCGCTTCGTAAGGAATACTTGTAAGCAGGTGTGAAATACAGTTCAGGCGTGCCCGCTTTTTATTGTCGGCTTCAACTACCCACCAGGGGGATTCTTTGGTGTCGGTAAAGGCAAACATCTTGTCTTTGGCTTCGCTGTATTCCACCCAGCGGCTGCGGGATTCCAAATCCATCGGGCTGAATTTCCAGCGTTTCATGGGGGTGGTGATGCGTTCGCTGAAGCGTTTTTCCTGTTCCTCGTCGGAAACTGAAAACCAGTACTTAAGCAAGATGATGCCAGAGCGTTGCAGCATGCGCTCGAACTCGGGACAGGTACGCATAAACTCTTCGTACTGGTCATCGGAGCAAAAGCCCATGACCCGTTCTACACCGGCGCGGTTGTACCAGCTACGGTCAAACAGGACGATTTCGCCTGCGGCTGGAAGGTGGGAAACATAGCGCTGGAAATACCATTGGGTGCGTTCACGTTCTGTGGGTTTATCCAGCGCGACAATGCGGCAAACACGGGGGTTGAGCTTTTCGGTAATGCGTTTGATGACGCCGCCTTTCCCTGCGGCATCGCGCCCTTCAAACACCACCACCACTTTCAAGCCTTTCAGCTTCACCCACTCCTGCAGTTTGACCAGCTCGGTTTGCAGTTCCGCAAGCTTGTTTTCGTAGGCTGATTTGGAGAGTTTTTTGGATTTTTTGTCTTTGGGCGTGTTGGAATCTGCCATCGTACCGCTTCCTTTCGTTGGTCTTATTTTCACCGTAGAAAGTGAGGGGGATGTTTGCAATCCCCCTTTTGGAAAAGTGCGATGCTGGCTGGTGGTCAGGCGCGGATGGCGGCAATGGTCTGGGCGATTGTCTCAGGGTTGGTAACAGTGATCGCGAAATCAGAGTCACCGCTGCCCATGGTGGCTTTCTCGTTGCGGTAGCTCATCAGGGAGTTGCGCACTGTTTTGCCTGAAAGGTGAATTTCGGTAACGCCGGTTTGTTCGATGATGCGCTTGGCGTTATCCGGTGAAACACCTGCGCCCGGCATAATACTGAGTCTGCCTTGGGTAAAAGCGACCATTTCTTTGAGGGTACCAATACCTTCGTCAGCGCGTTTGGCAAGGCCAGAGGTGAGAACGCGCTCAACGCCATGGGACATCAAAAACTCCAGCGCATCGAACGGCGCTGAGCAATGGTCGATGGCGCGGTGGAAAGTCATCCCCATGCCGGAAGCGGCCTTCACCATGTCGGCAACGACAGTCTCATCAATTCTGCCGTCTGCTTTCAATGCGCCGATCACCACACCATTCAGGCCAGCCTGCTTGGCGGTATGGATGTCAGCCAGCATGATTTCAACGTCGTCACTGTTGTAGAGAAAATCTCCTTCGCGTGGGCGGATAATGCCGTAAACCGGAATGCCTGATATGCGCGCCGCCTGTTTCATGTAGCCTGCGCTGGCGGTTAACCCGCCTGTCGCCAGTGAACTGCAAAGCTCAATGCGCCCAGCACCAGCTTTTTCGGCAATTGGAAGGGATTCAATACTATCAATACACACTTCGACCAACACAGACATACAACTCTCCTTGCAAATGGGAGACTCATCATCAACGAGTTAGCGGTGGAATTGAAGCGGTGGGGGTGTAAAAGTTTGGTAAAAGTTGGTTAAGAGCGGGAAGAGCAGGACCTATAAAGTCCCTTTGAAACTCTGAAGTGCGGGCTTAATCAAGAGGTGGTGAACCACCAAATCTCTGAGGCTCAAATACAAAAAGGGCCCGGTGGTCCGGGCCTCAATTTTATTTTTATAGCTGACTTTTGGCTTTACGCTTACGCGTTAGGGGGAAACTGCGCGAGCAGCTTGCCAAAACTTACAGGTCTTCAGTGTGCTCAGACAGGTAAGCTGCAACGCCTTTAGGAGATGCGTCCATACCTGCTTTACCTTTTTCCCACTGAGCTGGACATACTTCGCCGTGCTCTTGGTGGAAGTTCAGAGCGTCAACCATGCGCAGCATCTCGTCGATGTTACGGCCCAGTGGCAGGTCGTTAACGACTTGGTGACGAACCATGCCGTCTTCGTCGATCAGGAAAGAACCACGGAAAGCAACGCCTGCTTCTGGGTGCTCAACGTCGTATGCTTTGCAGATTTCGTGCTTAACGTCCGCTACCAGTGGGTATTTAACTTGGCCGATACCGCCGTTGTCCACTGGAGTGTTACGCCATGCGTTGTGAGAGAACTGAGAGTCGATTGAAACACCGATAACTTCTACACCTTTCTCTTGGAAATCAGCGTGACGCTTGTCGAATGCGATCAGCTCAGAAGGACATACGAAGGTGAAGTCCAGTGGGTAGAAGAAAAGAACTGCTTTCTTACCTTTAGTGAACTCTTTCAGGTTGAAGTTTTCTACGATCTCACCATTGCCCAGAACTGCTGCTGCAGTGAAGTCTGGTGCTTGACGGCCTACTAGTACCATTTCTCAGCTCCTAAAAATGTTTAATTATCAGGCTTAAACGCCCTGATTCATCTATGAACGGGACAAACTATAATGGAACTGCTAGATTGGAAAAAGCGGATTTAACAGATTAACACAATCGGAAAAATCGATGACAAAATTCCCTTCTCTCAAACAACTCCATTATTTGGTCACACTGTATGAAACCCGCCATTTTGGCGAGGCTGCCAAACAGTGTTTCGTTAGCCAGTCTACACTAAGTTCCGGCATACAGAACCTTGAAGAACTGATTGGATCTCAGCTTATTGAGCGCGATAACAAAACCTTGGTTTTTTCCGCGATAGGCGAAGATGTGGTATCCCGCAGCCGTGAGATTCTGGCACGTAGTCAGGATCTGATGGAGCTGACGCAAGTCAGTGAAAAGCCGATGCAGGGCAACCTGCGGCTGGGCTGTATCCCCACCATTGCCCCCTTCCTGTTGTGTGATTTGGTGCAGGCGGTCAACCGGCAATATCCCGAACTGCATCTATTGCTGCGTGAAGACACCACCGCCAACCTGCTGACCGCACTGAAAAGCGGCGAGATGGATGTGCTGATCTTGGCATTGCCGGTTGAGATTGGTGGCATGCAAAGCCGTATTGTGGGTAAAGACGTTTTCAAAATGGTGCTCAATACCACGCAGGCTAAAAACGTCAATGTGCCTGTGAGATATGCCGACCTTCCTGATGAATCAGTGTTTTTGCTGGAGCGGGAACACTGTCTGACTGATCATGCCGTGTCTGCGTGCCAACTTACTTCATCGGAAAAGATAAACCCTTTCACAGCAACCAGTTTGCACACTCTGGTGCAGATGGTCGCGAATGGACTGGGCACTACCTTCCTGCCGCAAATGGCGATCAACCATGGGTTAATTGATAACCTGGACTTGGTTGTGGTTGAGCCGCCTGGCCGCGAAGCCTACCGGGAGATCGGTCTGGTCTGGCGTCCGACGTCGAGCCGTAAGGCGACATTTGAGCAGTTGGCCGATTTGGTGGAAACCCTGCTGTAACTTAAAAACGCAGTGGGTGGGCTGGGGATTATTCATTCTGTTTCGGCGTGACAACGCCTGAAAATGATGAAATTTCCCCAGTTTTTTCAATATGCTTTAGTACTTTTTGGTATTCGCAATAACTTTGGTCGAATCATCCTCTTATTTCCCTCTTTTTAGATTTTAATTTTGTTTACAATTTTGTAACCAATATGCATTCCTGAAATTAAATTCTGTCGGAATGCCGACATTTTTTTTATCAATTATTAATCACTTAATCTGCATAACTGTTTCTCTGTCACAAAATCAAATGATGTTATCTTTTTGTAATAAAAAGATTTTCTGCACAAATTCCATACAGGTGCTACGTTTAAAACATGCCGTACAAATATTCGGTGTGTTAGTTGTTTGTGTAATTTAATTTCGTAAGTGGTTACAAAAATCACTCCAAAGGATGAAAAGGTCACAAACCGTATAACCCTCTAAGATTCGTTTTAATTTAGTGTTTTGAGTTAAAACTCTATATTTTTTAAATTATTGAAATATATACAAATATAAGAATTAATACTTAAGTCTAACCTTGGCTTAGGTGTTGACGCACAAAAAGAAATACGCCAGCTTAATGGGGTGTTTCGGCGATGTGAATGTATTCGAAGCAGTAAGGGATTATTGAGTACCGTTGTGATTTAGTTACAAATGGAAATGGAGGCCTTTTATGGGATCACAAGCACAACACGCTTTTAAGGAGTTATCGTTCGTTCCGCCGATCACTGAGAAAGAATCTGATGTGCTAACTGATGATGCGCTGGCGTTTATTCATCAATTGGCAACGCGATTTGCACACCATGTGCCTGAACTGTTGGCGGCTCGAGAAGCGAGACAAGCCAAATTTGATGCCGGTGCCTTGCCTGACTTTCTCTCTGAAACGGCTGATATCCGTGAAGGGGATTGGACAATCCGTGGCATTCCCGCTGATCTTCAGGATCGCCGTCTCGAAATCACCGGCCCGCCTGAGCGAAAAATGGTTATCAATGCCCTGAACGCTAACGTGAAAGTGTTCATGGCAGACTTCGAAGATTCATTCTCTCCGGTTTGGGGACCTGTGCTGCAAGGCCAGCGCAATCTCACCGACGCCATTGCGCGTACGATTTCCTACGAAAACCCCGGCAACGGAAAAAAATACGCGTTGAATGATGACCCCGCGGTTTTGATTTGCCGTGTCCGTGGCCTGCACCTGAAAGAAAAGCATGTCCTGCTGGATGGCAAGCCTATTCCCGGTGCTCTTTTTGATTTCGGGCTTTATTTCTACCGCAACTACAAAGCGCTGCTGGCGAGTGGCTCTGGCCCGTATTTCTATCTGCCGAAGCTGCAGGCGCACCAGGAAGCGGCGTGGTGGAATGATGTGTTCTGTTTTGCCGAAGACGAATTCGGGCTGGATCGCGGCACTATCAAGGCGACGGTGCTGATTGAAACGCTGCCTGCTGTGTTCGAGATGAACGAAATCCTTCATGCGCTGAAAGACCACATTGTGGCGCTTAACTGTGGCCGCTGGGATTACATCTTCAGCTACATCAAAACCTTCCGTAATCATCCGGACCGTGTGTTGCCAGACCGCCAGGTCGTGACCATGGAAAAACCTTTCCTCAACGCTTACTCACGCCTGTTGGTGAAAACCTGTCACCGCCGCGGCGCGATGGCGATGGGGGGCATGGCAGCATTTATCCCGTCGAAAGACCCAGAGAAAAATGCCTGGGTGCTGGAGAAAATCAACGCGGATAAATCGCTGGAAGCCAAAAACGGCCACGACGGCACCTGGGTTGCACACCCTGGTTTGGCTGATACCGCGAAAGCCGTCTTCGATGCCGCATTGGGTGAGCGTAAAAACCAGCTGGATGTAATGCGTGAGCACGATGCGCCGATCACTGCCAAGGAGCTGACTGAGCCTTGCGACGGTGACCGCACGGAAGAAGGTATGCGTCACAACATCCGTGTGGCGGTGCAATACATTGAAGCCTGGATCTCGGGCAACGGCTGTGTGCCTATCTATGGCCTGATGGAAGATGCGGCGACGGCGGAAATCTCCCGCGCCTCTATCTGGCAGTGGATCAAACACCAGAAATCACTCAGCAACGGCAAGACCGTGACCGCCGATTTCTTCCGCGCATGTCTCGCAGAGGAAATGGAGGTGCTGAAACAGGAACTTGGGGAAGACGTATTCAACGCAGGTAAATACCAGCAGGCGGCCAGTTTGATGGAGCAACTGACCACCAGTGACGAGCTGGCAGATTTCCTGACGTTATCCGGATACGAATTGCTGGACTAATCAACATACTTGAACATTGAGAGAGGGAAGCACAATGACACTGACAAGACAGCAGCAAATTGAAGCACTGGAAAAAGACTGGGCAGAGAATCCACGTTGGAAAAACGTGAAGCGCACTTACACCGCACAAGACGTGGTCGACCTGCGCGGCTCTTTCCTGACAGAGCACACTATCGCCCAGCGCGGTGCTGACAAACTGTGGGAACTGGTCAACGGCAGCGCGAAGAAGGGCTATGTGAACTGTCTGGGCGCATTGACTGGTGGTCAGGCTGTTCAGCAAGCAAAAGCGGGTATTGAAGCGATTTATCTGTCAGGCTGGCAGGTCGCGGCTGACAACAACACCGCATCTTCTATGTATCCGGATCAGTCACTGTACCCAGTGGATTCTGTACCGGCAGTGGTGAAGCGTATCAACAACGCGTTCCGCCGTGCTGACCAAATCCAGTGGTCGAAAGGCGGTTCTCCGGAAGAAGGTACCGATTACTTCCTGCCAATCGTCGCGGATGCAGAAGCGGGCTTCGGTGGTGTGCTGAATGCCTACGAGCTGATGCGTAGCATGATTGAAGCGGGTGCCGCAGGCGTTCACTTTGAAGACCAACTGGCTTCAGTGAAAAAATGTGGTCACATGGGCGGTAAAGTACTGGTACCAACCCAGGAAGCGGTTCAAAAACTGGTTGCTGCACGCCTGGCCGCTGACGTTGCAGGTACCACAACACTGGTGATTGCACGTACCGATGCGAACGCAGCAGACCTGCTCACCTCAGATTGCGACCCATACGATGCAGACTTCATCGTGGGCGAGCGCACTTCTGAAGGCTTCTACAAAGTCCGCGCGGGTATTGAGCAAGCTATCGCACGTGGTCTGGCTTACTGCCCATATGCAGATTTGGTGTGGTGTGAAACCGCGAAGCCTGATCTGGAAGAAGCGCGTCAGTTTGCTGAAGCTATCCACGCGAAATTCCCGGATCAACTGCTGGCGTACAACTGCTCGCCATCGTTCAACTGGGAGAAAAACCTGGACGCAGAAACCATTGCCAAGTTCCAGCAAGAGCTGTCAGACATGGGCTATAAGTACCAGTTCATCACCCTCGCCGGTATCCACAACATGTGGTACAACATGTTCGATCTGGCACATGCTTACGCGCAGGGTGAAGGTATGCGTCACTACGTGGAAAAAGTTCAGCGTCCTGAATTTGAAGCTGCAGAGCGTGGTTACACCTTCGTTGCTCACCAGCAGGAAGTGGGCACCGGCTACTTCGATAAGATGACCAACGTGATTCAAGGTGGTAATTCATCAGTCACAGCACTGACTGGTTCTACCGAAGAAGAGCAGTTCTAAACAAGCAAGACTCCTAGCTGTTCAGGGGCTTCCCGAGCCCCCGTTTTATCCACGCATTTGGGCGGCCTTTGGCCGCTTTTTTTATTTTCGGCGTATTTTTACGCGCCAAGAGCAAATAACACCCAGCCAAACTCCGGCCTTCTACTTGATATTTCAGGAAAAATCACCTGTCTTTCTGTGAACTTTTTGTCATACAGATCAAAAATGTGTGCTTCAGTCCACATTTTTAAAGTTTTCCTAGTCCGTATTAAATCTGTGGATATATTGCGCGCAAACGAAAAAGAGCAATTAGCTCAATAACTTCTCCGTAATTTATATATCTAGGACAAGAAGATGCAGACACCGGGTCACAAGACGGGTAAGCGCTTTGCGCTATCGATCGTAGCAGCGTCATGCTTGCTGGCGTTCCAGGCGCAAGCAGCTGTGGATTGCTCTGGCATTGCAGAGTGGAATGCCTCCGTTGCTTACAATGGCGGCGCAGAGGTTCAAAAATCAGGCGTGGTTTACAAGGCAAACTGGTGGACGCAGGGTAACGATCCGGTTCAGCATTCAGCGCCTTACATGGAATGGACCAAAGTTGATGTCTGCTCTGGCGATGGTGGCACCGATCCCGAACTGCCAAACGAAGCGCCGACAGTGGCATTTACAGCACCTACTGCGGGCAGTGAGTTCACCGTCGGTGATGCAGTTTCACTGAACGTCAACGCTGCGGATAGCGACGGCGCCATTGCGAAAGTCGAGTTTGCTGTAAACGGCACCACCATTGCGACGGTAAACCGTGCACCTTTCCAGACCGTTTGGACAGCAACCGAAGGCAATCAAACCATTACCGCCACCGCGTTTGATAACGAAGGTGCAACGGCTGTAGCCACTACCTCTGTGACTGTTAAGCCAGAAGTGGTTGAGCCAGAAAACCAACTGCCAACTATTGAGCTTGCTGTGTCCAGCACCAGCATCAAAGTCGGTGAGAGTGTCACTCTTGATGCCACCGCTGCTGATGCCGACGGTTCCATTGCGAAAGTGGACTTCTTTGCCAACGGCGTGCTGATCGGCACCCGCGCAACGGCACCTTACTCATTGGCGTGGACATCAACCGCCGCTGGTAATGTGACCTTCCATGCCCGTGCAACAGACAATGAAAACGCTACCCGCGATTCACTGAAAAAAGTAGTGAAGGTGCAGGGTGATGACACCGGTGGCATCGTTGAAAACTGCCGCCCTGAAGGCCTGTACCAGACGGAAGGCGTGAACGTGCCGTACTGTTCTGTGTATGACAAGGACGGCCGCGAGATGCTGGGTGACGATCACCAGCGCCGCGTGATTGGTTACTTCACCTCATGGCGTACCGGCGACAACCCTGCAACCGGTAAATTCCTGGCTAACGACATTCCTTGGGACAAGCTGACCCACATTAACTATGCCTTCGTCAGTATCGGTCAGGACGGCCGTGTAAACATCGGTGACGTGAACGATCCGAACAACGTGGCTGTGGGTAAAACCTGGCCGGGTGTGGACATCGATCCTGAGCTTGGCTTTGCCGGCCACTTTGGTGCACTGGCGACTTACAAGAAGCGCTACGGTGTGAAAACCCTGTTCGCCGTTGGCGGCTGGGCGGAAACCGGTGGTCACTTTGATGTCAACGGCGATCGCGTGGCAGACGGTGGTTTCTACACCATGACTACCAATGCTGATGGCAGCGTCAATCATGCCGGTATCGAGAAGTTCGCGGAATCTGCCGTTGAAATGATGCGTAAATACCAGTTCGACGGTATCGACATCGACTACGAATACCCGACCAGCATGGGTGGTGCAGGTAACCCGATGGATGCAGAGTTCTCTGAAGCCCGTCGTCCATACCTGATGCGCTCTTACAACGAGCTGATGCGCGTATTGCGTGAGAAACTGGATCAGGCATCTGCAGCAGATGGCACCCACTATATGCTGAGCATCGCGTCGCCTTCATCGGCGTACCTGCTGCGCGGTATGGAAAACTTCGAAGCGCTCAAGTACCTGGATTACGTCAACATCATGTCTTACGACCTGCACGGCTCGTGGAACGAATATGTTGGTCACAACGCGGCACTGTTTGACACCGGCGAAGATGCCGAGCTGGCACATTGGGGCGTTTACGATGAAGCACAATACAAGGGCGTGGGCTACCTGAACACCGACTGGGCGTTCAACTATATGCGCGGTGCGCTGCAATCTGGCCGCATCAACATTGGTGTGCCTTACTACAGCCGCGGCTGGCAGGGTGTAACCGGTGGTGAAAATGGTCTGTGGGGCCGAGCGCCACTGCCGAACCAAAGCGCGTGTCCGGAAGGCACAGGCGGTACCGGTGGTAAGTGCGGTGATGGCGCAATGGGCATCAACAACCTGTGGCACGATCTGGATGCCAACGGCAATGAGATTGGCGCGGGTGTGAACCCGATGTGGCACGCGATGAACCTGCAAATCGGCCGTCAGGGCAGCTATACCTTCACCAACAGTATGGACCCGGAAAACAACCCTGATCATCAGGTTCGCGGTACTTACAGCCGTCATTACGACGAGGTGGCTGGCGCGCCTTGGCTGTGGAATGCCGAGCAGAAAGTGTTCCTGTCGACTGAAGACAAAGCGTCTATCGCCAACAAGGCTGACTATGTCGTCGATAAAGGCATCGGCGGTGTGTTGATTTGGGAACTGGCGGGCGACTACAGCTGTTACGAGCTGGGTGCAAACGGTGAGCGCGGCGCGAAAGACCCTTCAGAGCAAGCGTGTCTGACCGGCCGTGGTGAGTACTACATGGGTGATACCCTGAGTGCGACCATGTACGACAAGTTCAAGAATGCAGAACCTTACGGCAACAAGCGTGCAGTACGTGACATGCCGGCGCAGGCAGTGAACATCACTGTGTCTGTGGGCGGTTACAAAGAAGGTGATCAGAACTACCCGATTAACCCGAAAGTCACCTTTACCAACAACACAGGCGCGGCGCTGCCGGGCGGTACCGAGTTCCAGTTCGACATCCCGACTTCCACGCCGGATAATGCAATGGATTGGTCAGGCGCGAAACTCTCGGTGGTGGAATCGGCGCACAGCCGTGATAACAACGTGGGCGGTATGGACGGTGAAATGCACCGCGTCTCGTTCAAGTTGCCACAATGGTCTGACGTAGCGGCGGGTGAAACTTACGAGCTGGACATGGTGCATTATCTGCCAATCTCTGGCCCAGCCAATTACACAGTGATCATCAACGGCACTGAGTATGCGTTCGCATTCGAATACCCAGAGTTGCCTTTGGCAGACCTGGATGACGAAACTACGAACCCGGGTCCAAACCCAGGCCCAAACCCGGATCCAAGTGACTGTGACACCACAGGTGTGAACGTGTACCCGAACTGGCCTCAGGTTGACTGGGCAGGTAACCCTGATCACGCAACCGGCGGTGACCGCATGGTTCACAACGGCGCGATGTACGAAGCAAACTGGTGGACGAAAGCCGAGCCAGGCAGTGACGGCAGTTGGACGAAAGTGTGTTCAGTTAACTAAGCCTATGGTTTAGATAAAACGATGAAGGGTCACTGCGGTGGCCCTTTTTCATGCTTGTTGTTTCCGGAACTGCAGGGCGGCTTGCAGTACATCTTCATAAATCGGCACAAATGCATCGAGGAGCGGTTGGCGGTACGTAAGCAGGGTGTCTGCGGTCTCTGCCAGCGGCGCCATACGAGGGCTGCGCGTTGACATGCGTTGCAGTACAAAGGGCAGGGTGTGTATATCCTGATAAGACTCAATCCAGCCTTCGCGCCACATCCTTGAAGAAAGGCGAAGATAGTTTTCGGGCAATGGATAGTTTTCCTGCCTGGCGGCATCTACACATGCATCCTCAGCATTTTCAATAAACCGGGAGAAGGCGTCTGAGCTGAAATGTTGCCAGTGGTGCACCAGCGCATGATCCCAGAAGATATCCAGTGCAATGGCACTGAAACGATACAAAGATTTGGGAAACAGTGAGCGGCAGGATTGGATAGCAGGCAGGTTGTCGATGTAACTGTCTACGAATCGATGGAGGTAGATAGCTTGGGTGGTATCGGGATTAAACCGCCCATCAGGTTTACCCCGCACAAAGTCTGCCAACAAGTTACCCATTAACTGACTGTTGCAGCGTTTGGCAATATGCAGGTGTGCCAGATAGTTCACTCGCCTTCAACCTCAATCCGTAATGTGGAAGGCGTAGCCTAAGCTTAATTTGCACCCGCTTTCAATCATTCAGGCGGTTTGATCGTGTTTCCTTTTTCTAGCCAGCCGGTTATTCATCCTCTTCCAATGGTTCAGCTTCTTCCTGAATCTCCAGCAAATTGATGGCGATAGCCACGAAGTCAGTATCCGTAATAATGCCCACCAGTTTTTCTTTCTCAACCACAGGCAAACAGCCGATTTTATGTTTCTGCATATAAAGAGCGGCCGCTTTCAAGCCTGCGCAGGGTGAGACGGTGTAGAGCGGACGGTCGAGAAAGCGTGCCAGTTCTGCCTCCATGGGCTCGTTGTCCCCGACGGCTTTTTCCAGACTGGAACTTTGTGCTGCCAGAACATCCCTTTGTGTCACTAGCCCAAGCAGGTGGTCATCTTCGCCGACGATGGGAATGTGACGGATTCGGTGTGAATCCATCAGGCGCTTTGCCTCAGATATCTTATGCTTAGAGGTAAGGGTGATGGGGTCTGAGCTCATCATATCCTGAACGGTAAACATAGTGCCTCCGGTTCTCTCAGGTTGAATGTGTATATATCGAATGTAGCCAAAAAAGCGGGCAGTTTAGGTGACCGCTTTCAAAGTTCAGCCGGGTTGAAAGGAGCAAAGACTCCTAACTTGAGAGAAGGCAGGCAAGCGCTTCACATTTTCCGGGGATTGCGTATGAAAAGCATGAAAGGGATAGCTCTTCTGGTTTTGGGAGCGGCCGGAATTGCTCAGGCCGCAGAACGTGCGCCTAGGGTTGTCGGTGGCAGTGATGCACTCATATCTGATGCCCCCTGGCAGGCGTATGTGCGCATTGGCAGTGCTTACTGCGGTGGGGTGGTGATTGCTAACCGCTGGATTTTGACGGCAGCCCATTGTCTGGATACGGCCGGTGACAATGACGCCTTTGATCTAGCGTCTGCCAATGATGTGTCTGTATATACCGGCACGGCGGAAATTAATGGCGTCGGGTTTGCCGATTTTCAGTCTAGTGTTGCAGCCATCTATGCCAACAGCAACTACGACAAAACCACGTTTTCCAATGATATTGCGCTGATCAAGCTCTCCACCGATATCCACGCCAACGCGTCTGCCGTGCAGTTGGCCGATTTGACGGTTCAGGCCGATGTCGATGCTACGGCCAACCTTTCCAACAACGACTTACAGCTCACCGGGTGGGGATTTACCAATGCTAACCGCACCGGTTATACCGACACTTTGCAAAAGGCTGCCCTTTCAACGGTCAGTGATGCCACTTGCGCGTCAGACTGGGGGACGACGGTCAGTGGCGTGTCCAATTACCAGAAAAAGTATTTTTGTGCTGAAGCGCCCGGGAAGGGGGCATGTAATGGTGACTCCGGTGGCCCGTTGGTCTGGTTTGACCCATCCCGCGCAGGGGATGCAGATGGCGGGGCGACGCTGGTGGGGCTGGTCAGCTTTGGTATTGATGCCCAATGCGCATCATCATCGTTTCCTGATGTGTATACCCAGGTATCGAACTATTCAAGTTGGATAAGCACCTGTCAGGCGGGCAACTGTGCGGCTGAAACGTCGAATGTCACAATCTTCTCCAAATCAGACGGAGGCGGTGGCGGGTTTGGAAGCATGACGTTGGGGTTCTTACTGCTCGCTTTTTTGCGACGCTTTTTGCCGATACCAGTAGGAAGAGCAACAAGGCAGTAAACAGGGGACAGATACTTTCGGGTTCTCAATTCTTGCAATTGCGATGTAAAAGCGAGAACCACAGTGCAATCAAGACAGCCTGCGCTTGAGTTGTGAGTCTCAGCCGTTACCTTGGGTGTGTGACGTGATCATGCATCAAGGAGGAAACGTGATGAGGTCAATGTTTTGGATTGCACCGGTGCTGATGCTTGCACAGGCAGGAACATCGATTGCCGAAGAAAATGTGCGCGCACCACGCATCGTTAACGGCTACTCGGAAGATATTCAGTACGCACCATGGCAAGTGTTTATCGAGTTTGACAATGGTGACGGTACTTATGACGCGTGCGGCGGATTTGTCATTTCGGATCAATATGTGCTTACCGCAGCGCACTGCGCTGTTGGACATAATGCATCAGCAACAACCGTATACGCTGGCATTGATGATTTGGCGAATATCACTGCTTCTAATGTCATTGATGTGTCGGATGTGACAGTCTATCCGGGATACAGCGCGAGTACACTGACGGGTGATTTGGCGCTGATACGCCTTGCTGACTCCTTGCCTGCCGGCGTTAAACCTATTGGTTTGCTGACGCCGTCAGAACAGATTGATATGGATAACCAGTTTGAGACTGGCCAGCGGAATAACCTCTATGTGGCTGGTTGGGGGGCAACCTCTACCGGAGGTGGTGGCGTCACGCGCTACTTGCTATTTACTTTCCTTAATGGCGTACCGGATGACCAGTGTAGCTGGACGTCTGTGAACGGCGTGTATGATCAGGCCCTGGGTGATGCCCTGGTGTGTGCTAACCAAACCCGCACAACCGGCGTCTGTGATGGCGATTCTGGTGGCGCGCTGGTGTGGCGCGATCCTAACCTTGCCAGTAATTCTGATCTGGGTTACCGCGCTGTCGGCATTGTCAGTTTTTCGAGCGGTACGCTTGGGTGTGGCAGTACCCAGTCAGAAGATGCGTTTACCCAGATCAGTACCTACCTGAACTGGATAGACGGTGAAGTCGGCGGGTACTCTCAGCCTAATCCTAGTTTCAGCCTTGATATATTTGAACCGCCATCGGATAACACCACCAATGACTCTGGTGGTGGTGGTTCACTCGGCTGGCTGTCCCTTATTCCATTGGGACTGCTGACTTTCCGCCGTCGCCTGTCATAACTCCTGACAATTTGCCTGCTGGATTTACAGCGGGCAAACCCCATCTGGCTTGATATTGCAGCAAGGCAGCCTATACTAGCGGGCTGCTGTAGAATGGGGCTTTTTCAATGCAAGTATCCGATTTTCATTTTGACCTTCCAGACGCACTGATTGCGCGTTATCCGCAACCGGACCGCACGGCGAGCCGCTTGCTGCAACTTGACGGCAACAGTGGCGAACTGAGCCACAAACAATTCACCGATATTCTTGAGCTGGTGCAACCGGGCGACCTGATGGTGTTCAACAACACCCGTGTTATTCCGGCTCGCGTATATGGCCGTAAAGCCTCTGGCGGCAAGATTGAAGTGCTGGTGGAGCGTATGCTGGATGACAAATCGATCCTTGCCCATGTCCGTGCATCCAAGCCACCTAAGCCGGGCAACCAGCTTTTCCTGGGTGAAAACGACGAATATGAAGCGGAAATGGTGGCACGCCATGATGCCCTGTTCGAAATCAAATTTACCGGTGAGAAGGCGGTTCTGGATATCCTGAACCAAGTGGGTCACATGCCCCTGCCGCCTTACATCGACCGCCCGGATGAAGATTCAGACAAAGAGCGCTACCAAACGGTTTACAACCAAAAGCCGGGTGCCGTTGCTGCACCAACAGCAGGTCTGCACTTTGATGAAAACATCCTGGCAGCACTGAAAGCCAAAGGTGTGGAAACCGCATTCGTGACCCTGCACGTCGGTGCGGGAACCTTCCAGCCGGTTCGTGTCGACAATATTCTTGACCACGTGATGCATGCTGAATATGCAGAAGTACCTCAGGAAGTGGTGGATGCTGTACTGGCAACCAAAGCGCGCGGTAACCGTGTGATTGCGGTGGGTACCACTTCTGTGCGTTCACTGGAAAGCGCGGCACAGCGTGCCAAGCAGGAAGGCACTGAGCTCAAGCCATTTTTCGATGACACCCAGATCTTCATCTACCCAGGCTACGAATGGCAGCTGGTGGATGCCCTGGTGACCAACTTCCACCTGCCGGAATCGACCCTCATCATGCTGGTGTCGTCATTCGCTGGCTATGACAACGTCATGAAGGCGTATCAGGAAGCGGTGAACCATGAATATCGCTTCTTCAGTTACGGCGATGCGATGTTTGTTACCCGCAAGACTGAGGTATAATCAGCCCCGGACGCTGATAATCACGGCCCCAAGGCGTGACAATCCCCATTTTGACTGGCTGTCAGTGAACGACAGCCAGTTTTGTCTCTGTGCGACAGGCACATTAGCGCCAGACTGTTTCTCTGGCATTTCGGAGGTATCGTGAAATACGAACTGATTAAGAAAGAAGGCCGCGCCCGCCGTGGTCGTCTGGTATTTGAACGCGGCACAGTAGAAACCCCGGCATTTATGCCAGTGGGTACTTACGGCACCGTAAAAGGTATGACGCCGGAAGAAGTGGCGGAAACCGGCGCACAAATCCTGCTGGGTAACACTTTCCACCTGTGGCTGCGCCCTGGTCAGGAAGTGATGCGCGCTCACGGCGACCTGCACGATTTTATGAACTGGCAGGGTCCTATCCTGACAGACTCAGGCGGTTTCCAGGTATTCAGCCTGGGTGCAATGCGCAAAATCACCGAAGAGGGTGTGCATTTCCGTAACCCGGTAAACGGTGACAAGATTTTCATGGACGCGGAAAAGTCGATGGAAATCCAGTACGATCTGGGTTCTGACATCGTGATGATTTTCGACGAATGTACGCCATACCCGGCGACGCACGAAGAAGCGAAAAAATCGATGGAAATGAGCCTGCGCTGGGCACAACGCAGCCGTAACCATTTCGACAAACTGGGCAACAAGAACGCACTGTTCGGTATCGTTCAGGGTTCGGTTTACGAAGACCTGCGCGATGTGTCTGTTGAAGGCCTGACCAACATAGGTTTCGACGGTTACGCTGTGGGTGGTCTTGCGGTTGGTGAGCCAAAAGAAGACATGCACCGCGTACTGGAACACACCTGTCCAAAACTGCCGGAAGATAAGCCACGTTACCTGATGGGCGTAGGTAAACCGGAAGACCTGGTTGAGGGTGTTCGCCGTGGTATCGACATGTTTGACTGTGTAATGCCGACCCGAAATGCACGCAACGGCCACCTGTTTGTGACCGGCGGTGTGATCAAGATCCGCAATGCGAAGCATAAAAGCGATACAACTGCACTGGATCCAGAGTGTGACTGTTACACTTGCCGCAACTACAGCAAGGCGTATCTACATCACCTTGATCGCTGTAATGAAATCCTTGGCGCGCGCCTTAACACTATCCACAATCTGCGCTACTACCAGCGCCTGATGGAAGGTTTGCGTAACGCTATTGACGAAGGTAGATTAGAAGCCTTTGTTGAAGATTTCTATGCACGCCGTGGCCGTGAAGTGCCACCGCTGAAAGAAGACTAAGATGTGTCGCCGCAACGGGATAACCCTGCTGCGGCGAATGTCTGGACAATGTTCATATTAAGACGAGGACGTTACTGAATGTTTATTTCTCAAGCTCATGCAGCAGCAGAAGGCGCACCACAAGGTGGCGGTATGCAGCTATTTATCATGCTTGGCCTGTTTGCCGTTATTTTCTACTTCATGATTTACCGTCCGCAGGCAAAACGTGTTAAAGAACACAAAAACCTGATGGCTTCTATGGGTAAAGGCGACGAAGTTCTGACCGGCGGCGGCCTGGTGGGCAAAATCACTAAAATCTCTGAAGACAACGACTTCATCGTTATCGCACTGAGCGCGAACAACGAAGTGACAATTAAAAAGGATTTTGTGACTGCAGTTCTGCCAAAAGGCACGATTCAGTCGCTGTAAGCCCATCACCATAAAGGATCCTAGCAGTGCTAAACCGTTATCCTTTGTGGAAGTACATTATGGTTGTCGCCGTCCTTTTGATCGGCGCACTTTATGCACTTCCCAATCTTTACGGTGAAGATCCAGCGGTTCAAATCACCGGGGCGCGTGGCGCCTCGGTTGATCTCTCAACTCTGGACACCGTTAAATCAACCCTCGAAAAAGACAAGATTCCTTATCAATCCATCGCGCTCGAAAACGGCACAGTACTGGTTCGTTTTAAAAACACCGATGATCAGATTGAAGCCCGTGACCTGCTGAATGCTGACTTCAAAGAAGCAGGATTGGTTATCGCACTGAACCTTGCCCCTGCAACCCCTGAATGGCTTGAAGCAATTGGCGCCAACCCAATGAAACTGGGTCTGGACCTGCGTGGTGGTGTGCACTTCCTGATGGAAGTGGACATGGACGCTGCAATGGAAAAACTGCTGAGTCAACAGGAAGACACTTTCCGTACAGAACTCCGTGAAGCGAAAATCCGTTACCGTGGTATCCGTGTCGGCGGCGACGACAACATCGAAGTGATGTTGCGTAACGCGAACGAAATGGAAGAGGCGGAACGTGAACTGGCGAAACTGCACCCAGATATGGTGTTTACCACCGATAGCGACCGTTTTGCTGTTTCTGCGAAGTTCACCGAAGCACGTCTGCAGGAAATCCGTAACTACGCTGTTGATCAGAACATCACCATTCTGCGCAACCGTGTGAACGAACTGGGTGTGGCTGAGCCACTGGTTCAACGTCAGGGTGCGAGCCGCATCGTGGTTGAGCTTCCAGGTGTTCAGGACACTGCACGTGCGAAAGAAATCCTGGGTGCTACGGCAACCTTGGAATTCCGCGAAGTGGATGACAGTGCGGATCTTGCAGCAGCTGCTTCAGGCCGTGTGCCTCCAGGCAGTGAAGTGAAGATGACCCGTGATGGCCGTCCTGTCGTGCTGAAAAAGCGCGTGATCCTTGGTGGTTCCAGCATCACAGATGCAAGCTCAAGCTTTGACGAATACAGCCGTCCACAGGTTAACATCTCGCTCGACAGCGAAGGTGGCAGCAAGATGGCGGCATTCAGTAAGAACAACGTTGGCAAGTTGATGGCGACGGTTTTTGCTGAATACAAAGACAGCGGCAAACGTGATGCGAATGGCAAGGTTATCCTGTCCAAGCACGAAGAAGTGATCAACCAAGCGACAATTCAATCTGCGCTGGGCCGTAACTTCCGTATCACTGGTATCGACTCCCAGGCTGAAGCGCACAACCTTGCGCTGCTGCTGCGTGCCGGTGCCCTGATTGCGCCAATCTCTATTGTCGAAGAGCGTACTATTGGCCCGTCTATGGGTCAGCAGAACATCGACATGGGTATCAAGGCGTGTCTGTACGGCTTACTGGCAGTCATGCTGTTTACTGCGGTTTACTACCGTCGTTTCGGTCTGTTTGCGAACGTTGCCTTGCTGGCAAACGTTGTGCTGATCATCGGTGTAATGTCGATGATTCCGGGCGCAACCATGACTCTGCCGGGTATCGCAGGTATCGTACTGACCGTAGGTATGGCGATTGACGCCAACGTACTGATCTTCGAGCGTATCCGGGATGAACTCAATGAGGGACGCAACCCTCAACAGGCGATTCACCAGGGTTATGCGAATGCATTCAGCACCATCGCCGATGCCAACATCACCACCCTTATCACAGCTATCATCCTGTTTGCTGTGGGTACAGGTCCGGTGAAAGGCTTCGCGGTTACGCTGTCTATCGGTATTCTCACCTCTATGTTCACTGCCATTATCGGTACCCGTTGCCTGGTTAACCTGGTTTACGGCGGTAAGCGCATTGATAAATTGTCGATTTAAGGAGGCATTAAAATGTTTCAACTTTTAAAGCCGAACTTTTACTTCGATTTCATGCGCTTGACCAAGCCTGCATATATTTTGTCGGCGCTGATGATTGCCGCCTCGATCTTTACCCTGTCAACCAAATGGCTGAACTGGGGTCTGGATTTCACGGGCGGTACCCTGATTGAAGTAGGGTTCGAAAAACCGGCGGATTTGCCTCAAATCCGTGAAGCACTGGCAGCAAAAGGTTTTGGCGATGCGATCGTACAAAACTTCGGTACTGCACGCGATGTGATGGTGCGCCTGCGTCCTCGTGACGATCTGAAGGGCGAATTGCTGGGTACGCAAATTCTGGACGCTATCAAGGCCGGTACTGGCCAAGAAGTGGAAATGCGCCGTATCGAGTTTGTGGGCCCGAACGTGGGTGAAGAGCTGACCGAAGCGGGCGGCCTGGCGATTCTGGTATCGCTGATCTGTATCTTGCTTTATGTGTCACTGCGATTTGAATGGCGTCTGGCAACCGGTGCAGTAATGTCACTGGCTCACGACGTTATCATTACGCTGGGTATCTTCTCGCTGTTCCAGATTGAAGTTGACCTGACTATCGTTGCAGCACTGCTGACCGTTGTCGGTTACTCGCTCAACGATACCATCGTTGTGTTTGACCGTGTGCGTGAAAACTTCCGCAAGATGCGTAAGGGCGACAGCGCGGACATCATGAACGAGTCAATCTCGCAGACACTGAGCCGTACTATTATCACCTCAGGTACCACCCTGTTTGTGGTAATCGCACTGTTCCTGCAAGGTGGCGCGATGATCCACGGTTTTGCCGCAGCGTTGCTGATTGGTATCACCGTCGGTACTTATTCATCAATCTACGTTGCATCCGCGATTGCTCTGTCTCTGGGTCTGACCCGTGAGCACCTGCTGCCACCACCACCGGTGGACAAAGAAGGTGAAGAGTTCGATGCAATGCCTTAATGGCTAGCTGAAACGGTGAAATAGAAAACGGAGCTGAAAGGCTCCGTTTTTTTATTTGGTGATCGAGATTAAGAGCAGGGAATAGAAAAAGCAGATGGGTAGAAAAAGCAGATAGAGCAGATAGAGCAGATAGAGCAGATAGAGCAGATAGAGCAGATAGAGCAGATAGAGCAGATAGAGCAGATTTTCTCGTGCCTCAACCGGAGAGACAATAACCTTCCAGTCTCCAGTCTCCAGTCTCCAGTCTCAATCGCCCCAAACAAAAACGGCGCCCCGAAGGACGCCGTTTTTATCGAAAGCGAAGAGGCTTATTTCTTCATTGCTTCGTTTGCGTTGTCGCGAATTTTACCCAGGATACCTTTCAGTACTTTAGGGTTAGCAACAACGATGTTGCCTGACTGCATGTAATCAGTACCGCCAGCGAAGTCGGTGCACAATGCGCCAGCTTCACGTGCGATCAGTTCACCTGCCGCCATGTCCCAAGGTTTCAGGCCCAGCTCGAAGAAACCGTCTACACGGCCAGCTGCCGCGTAACACAGATCCAGTGCTGCAGAACCAGTGCGACGGAAGTCTGCACAGTCAACGAACAGTGCGCCAACGACTTTGATGAAACCTTCAGAGTGTTGTTTCGCTTTGAACGGGAAACCAGTTGCCAGGATAGTACCTTGCAGATCTTTCGCCACGCCCACACGGATACGTTTGCTGTTCAGCTGTGCACCAGCACCGCGCTGAGCAGAGAACAGTTCGTTACGCAGTGGATCGTACACACAAGCTACCTCGGTGCGGCCTTTGATGCGCAGCGCGATAGACACAGAGAAGTGTGGGAAACCTTTTACGAAGTTGGTAGTGCCATCCAGTGGGTCGATGATCCATTGGTAATCAGTGTCTTTACCAGTAATAACACCGGCTTCTTCAGTCACGATGTTGTGCTCTGGGTACGACTTCTTGATCACGTCGATGATGATTTGTTCTGCTGCTTTGTCGATGTTAGTAACAAAGTCGTTAGAACCTTTTTGAGTGGTTTCAACGTTATCAGAGTTTTCAGCAGATTTAGCGATAAAATCGCCAGCTTTTCGCGCAGCGCGAATAGCAATGTTTAGCATTGGATGCATACGAATTTCCCAACGGATGTTAAAGAACGGAAAGCGGCGGCGAGTATATCAGAGCTGCGGCAAAAGGGAAGTGGTTATTTTTTGCTCATCTGCTTTTTACACAGGCGCTAAAAAGGGAAAATCAAAAGCTGCTGTGTTAGAATCCCGCGGCTTTATTATCAAATGGCGCCAAGGCGCGGTTTGATTGCTTTTCGTCAACGAATTTCAGTGAACGTTAAATGTTAGATAATATTCGAATTGTGCTGGTCGGCACCACGCATTCAGGCAACATTGGCTCTGCCGCCCGTGCCATGAAAGTGATGGGTCTTAAACACATGGTGCTGGTTGCGCCTGAGTGTAAAGTAGATGGTCAGGCGATCGCACTGGCTGCCGGTGCCAGCGATATTGCTAACAACGCACGTATCGTGGAGACGGTAGAAGAAGCGGTGGCAGATTGTGGTCTGGTGATTGGTACCAGTGCACGCAGCCGTACGCTGGATTGGCCAATGCTGGATTCCCGTGAATGTGGTATCAAGGCGATTGAAGAAGCGCCTCAGCATCCAGTTGCTTTTGTGTTTGGTCGTGAACGCACCGGTCTAACTAACGATGAACTTCAGGCGTGTAACTATCACGTGGCTATCCCGGCCAACCCTGAATACAGCTCTCTGAATCTGGCGATGGCGGTACAAACCCTTTGCTATGAATCACGTATGGCGTGGCTCGACAGCCAGGCTTACAAAGGTGAAGTGAAAGAGCAGGAGTATCCGCTGGCTGAAGATCTGGAACGTTTCTATGACCATCTTGAGCAAGTGCTGGACAACACCGGTTTTATCAATAAGTCCCACCCGGGCATGGTCATGACCAAGCTTCGCCGTTTGTTCAACCGTGCAAGACCTGAGAGTCAGGAACTGAATATCTTGCGTGGTGTGCTTTCATCGGTTGAAAAAAAGATGAAAGAGGCGCAAAAATAACCACTTTACGTCTAGGGCTAAAAGCCTGACTGTTTTAGTAGGTTAAATACTTGACCATAATAGTCGGGTATGTCAGACTCATTTCATTACTCGCTCACAGGTAGGATGTTATGAGACTGACTTCGAAAGGCAGATATGCCGTTACTGCGATGCTCGATGTCGCACTTCACTCCGAACAGGGGCCAGTGCCTCTCGCGGACATTTCAGAACGCCAAGGAATTTCTCTGTCGTATCTGGAGCAACTCTTTTCCCGTCTCCGCAAAGCGGGGCTGGTATCAAGCGTTCGTGGCCCGGGTGGTGGTTACCGTCTGGGTGTGGATGCAAATGAGATTGCAGTCGGCATGGTGATTGCCGCGGTGGACGAATCAGTCGATGCCACCAAGTGTCAGGGTAAAGGCGATTGCCAGGGTGGAACCCGTTGCCTGACACACACGCTTTGGCGTGACCTTAGCTCGCGTATCAGCAGCTTTTTAAATGACATTACGCTCGGCGAATTGATGCAAGACAATGAAGTTAAGCAGATCGCGGGTCGTCAGGACTCTTCGTTAGAGTCCACAACTATTGTAAGACATGGTTTAAACTCCAGTGGCAGTGAAAGGCCAGCCACCAATGTGAGCGTTAACATTCGCTCGTGATCAGTCGTGCCGGAGTACTTGGAGAAACAAATGAAATTGCCGATTTATTTTGACTACTCAGCAACATGCCCAGTGGATCCGCGTGTTGCAGAGAAAATGATGCAGTACCTGACCATCGATGGATGTTTCGGTAACCCGGCATCCCGTTCACACCGTTTCGGCTGGCAAGCTGAAGAGGCGGTTGATACTGCCCGTGAACACATCGCCAACTACCTGAACGCTGATCCGCGTGAGATCGTGTTCACATCAGGTGCGACTGAATCAGATAACCTGGCAATCAAAGGCGCTGCGCACTTCTACGGCAAGCAAGGTAAGCACATCATTACCTGTAAGACCGAGCACAAAGCGGTTCTTGACCCATGCCGTCAACTGGAGCGCGAAGGCTACGAAGTCACTTACCTTGAGCCAGAATCAAACGGTATTATCGACCTGAATAAACTGGCTGATGCGATGCGCGAAGACACCATTTTGGTTTCTATCATGCACGTGAACAATGAAATCGGCGTGATTCAGGACATCAAAGCGATTGGCGAACTTTGCCGCTCGCGCAAAATCATTTTCCACGTTGATGCGGCGCAATCTGTTGGCAAACAGCCACTGGACACTCAGGATATCAAGGTTGACCTGATCTCCATGAGCGCACACAAAGCGTATGGCCCTAAAGGTATCGGTGCACTGTATGTTCGCCGTAAGCCACGTATCCGTCTTGAAGCGCAAATGCACGGCGGCGGTCATGAGCGTGGTTTCCGTTCCGGTACGCTGCCAACCCACCAAATCGTGGGCATGGGTGAAGCATTCCGCATCGCAAAGGAAGAGTTGGAAAAAGACATGGCGCATTCACTTGCCCTGCGTAACCGATTCTTCGACGGTGTGAAAGATCTGGAAGCGGTTTACGTGAACGGTGATTTGGAGCAACGTGTTGCGTCCAACCTGAACGTGAGCTTTGCCTTCGTTGAAGGTGAATCACTGCTGATGGCGCTGAAAGACCTGGCAGTATCATCTGGCTCTGCATGTACTTCTGCAAGCCTTGAGCCTTCTTATGTATTGCGCGCATTGGGACTGGATGACGAACTGGCACACAGCTCAATCCGTTTCTCATTCGGCCGTTTCACCACGGAAGAAGAAGTCGACTACGCAGTTGAGCAGGTTCGCAAAGCGGTAACCAAGCTGCGTGAAATGTCACCTCTGTGGGACATGTACAAAGAAGGTATTGATTTGAGCACTGTTGAGTGGGCACACCACTAAGCGGCTACAGGATTTGAGGACATAATCATGGCTTACAGCGAAAAAGTAATCGATCACTATGAAAATCCACGTAACGTGGGTGGCTTTGACAAAAACGATCCAAGCGTAGGTAGCGGCATGGTTGGCGCACCGGCGTGTGGTGACGTGATGAAGCTGCAAATCAAGGTAAACGAGCAGGGCATCATTGAAGATGCGAAGTTCAAAACTTACGGCTGTGGTTCGGCGATTGCTTCAAGCTCACTGGTTACTGAGTGGGTAAAAGGCAAATCACTGGACGAAGCGGCTGCGATCAAGAATGCTGAAATCGCAGAAGAGCTGGAACTGCCACCAGTAAAAGTACACTGCTCAATCCTTGCGGAAGATGCTATCAAAGCAGCAGTTAACGACTACAAGAAAAAACACGAAGCTTAATACGTAATAAAAGGGTTGTTGTATCTATGGCCATTACTATGACTGACGCAGCGGCATCGCGCGTTCGCACCTTTCTTGAAAATCGCGGCAAAGGCATCGGCCTGCGTCTGGGTGTTCGCACGTCGGGCTGTTCAGGAATGGCGTATGTTCTGGAGTTCGTTGATGAGCTCCAGGAAGAAGACCAGGTGTTCGACCATGACGGTGTAAAAATCATCGTCGACAGCAAAAGCATGCTGTACCTGGAAGGCACTGAGTTGGACTTCGCAAAAGAAGGGCTGAACGAAGGCTTCAAGTTCAACAACCCTAACGTAAGCAGTGAGTGTGGTTGCGGCGAAAGCTTTAACGTTTAACTCGTGAGATGAAATGAATCATTTCGAACTATTCGGGCTATCATGTCAGTTTGAACTGGATGGTAGCTCTCTTTCTTCGCAGTTTCGCGAACTTCAAAGACGTTTTCATCCGGACAAATTCGCGACAGCCTCTGAGCAGGATCGCCGGTTGGCCGTGCAGAAAGCCGCCCAAATCAACGATGCCTATCAAACGCTGAGCGACCCTGTTCGCCGTGCGGAATATATTCTCTCCCTCAACGGTATTGAACTGCGCGACGAGCAGCAAACCCTGCAAGATCCGGAATTTCTGATGCAGCAAATGGAGCTACGTGAAGAGCTGGAAGAGATTGCAGACAGCGATACGCCGGAAGACTTGTTGTTCGACTTTGAACAACGCGCTACCACCTTGCACAAGGTGTTGCTGGCAGAATTGACCACTCAACTGAATGAAGCACAATGGCCCGATGCGGCAGCCACCGTGCGCAAGCTGAAGTTCTTGGTCAAACTCAAGCAAGAAATCGAACGAATCGAAGATCGGCTGTTGGGCTAACGCAACGCAGCAGGTCAGGCTACAGGAATCCTCATGGCACTGTTACAAATTGCAGAACCGGGTCAAAGTGCTGCGCCGCACGAGCACAAGCTTGCGGTGGGTATTGACCTTGGAACAACCAATACGCTGGTGGCTTCTGTCCGCAGCGGCACCGCAACCACGCTTAACGATCTGGACGGTCAAGCGCTGATCCCGTCAGTGGTTCATTACGGCGAAGAAACCACAGTGGGTTTCCAGGCCAAGGCGATGTCAGAAACTGACAGTGCCAACACCATCAGCTCTGTCAAACGCCTGATGGGGCGTTCTCTGGCGGACGTTCAGGCGCGTTATCCAAACCTGTCTTACACGCTTTCAGCCTCTGAAAATGGTCTGCCCCTGATTGAGACCCGCGCCGGCAAAAAGAACCCGATTGAAGTGTCAGCGGACATCCTCCGTGCCGTCAATGCACGTGCAGAATCGGCACTGGGTGGTGAGCTGGAAGGTGTGGTGATCACGGTTCCTGCGTACTTTGACGATGCGCAGCGTGCAGGCACCAAAGACGCCGCCAAACTGGCCGGTCTCAAAGTACTTCGTCTGCTGAACGAGCCAACCGCTGCGGCAATTGCCTATGGCCTGGATTCAGGTCAGGAAGGCGTGATTGCGGTTTACGACCTGGGTGGCGGTACGTTTGATATTTCTATCCTACGCCTGTCAAAAGGTGTGTTTGAAGTGCTATCAACCGGCGGCGATTCAGCGCTCGGCGGCGATGACTTTGACCATCTTGTGGCTGACTGGATCAGCGAACAAGCGGGCTTTACCAAACTTTCCGGCGATGACCGTGCGCGTCTGATAAATGCCGCAACGGCAGCAAAGGTGGCGCTGAGCGGTGCTGACAGCACAGACATCAGCGTGCTGGGCTGGCAAGGTGAGATCACCCGTGCCCAGTTCGACGATCTGATTGGTTCATTGGTGAAGAAAACCCTGTTGTCATGCCGCCGAGCGCTGAAAGATGCGGGCGTGGGTGCTGACGATGTACTGGAAGTGGTGATGGTGGGTGGTTCGACCCGTGTTCCTCTGGTACGTGAGCAGGTGGGCGAGTTTTTTGGCCGTACGCCACTGACCAGCATTGACCCGGACAAAGTGGTTGCTATCGGCGCCGCGACACAGGCAGACATTCTGGTGGGTAACAAGCCGGATGGCGAAATGCTGCTGCTGGATGTTATCCCACTGTCGCTCGGTATTGAAACCATGGGCGGTCTGGTGGAGAAAATTATTCCGCGTAACACTACGATCCCTGTCGCCCGTGCGCAGGAGTTCACCACGTTCAAAGATGGCCAGACAGGCATGAAAGTGCACGTGGTCCAAGGTGAGCGTGAAATGGTGGACGATTGCCGCTCACTGGCCAACTTCACCCTGAAAGGCATTCCGCCGATGACGGCAGGTGCTGCCCATATCCGCGTGACCTACCAGGTTGATGCGGACGGTCTGCTGTCTGTGACTGCGATGGAAAAGAGCACTGAGGTGCAGGCGTCGATTCAGGTGAAACCGTCTTACGGTCTGAGTGATACCGAAATTGCCGACATGATCAAATCATCATTCAGCCATGCGCAGGAAGATAAAGATGCCCGCTATCTGGCGGAGCAGCGCGTGGAAGCGGATCGTGTGATTGAAGGCCTTCTGGTGGCGATGCAGGCCGACGCCGACACATTGCTGTCCGAGCAAGAACAGAAAGATCTGGTGAAAGCCATTGAGGCACTGATTGCCTTGCGCAACGGTGACGATGCTGCTGCGATTGAGCAAAGCATTAAAGATACAGATAAAGCGAGCCAGGAATTTGCTTCACGCCGTATGGACAAATCCATCCGTGAAGCGCTGGCTGGCCATTCCATTGACGAGGTTTAAACATGCCAAAGATTGTTGTTCTGCCACACCAGGATCTCTGCCCTGAAGGCGCGGTGTTGGAAGCAAATACCGGTGAAACAGTACTGGACGTTGCGCTGCGTAACGGTATTGCGATTGAGCATGCTTGTGAAAAATCGTGTGCATGCACCACATGCCACGTAGTGATCCGTGAAGGCTTCGATTCACTGGAAGAAAGCGACGAGCTGGAAGATGACATGCTGGATAAAGCATGGGGTTTGGAGCCTGAATCACGTTTGGGTTGTCAGGCTAAAGTAGCGGACGAAGATCTGGTGGTCGAAATCCCACGCTACACCCTGAACCTGGCGGCAGAAAACCACTAAGCACAGAATTGGTAGGAGAGACTATGAGCCTGAAATGGATTGATTCGCGTGATATCGCGATTGAGCTGGTAGAAAAATTCCCGGACACTGACCCTAAAACGGTGCGCTTTACCGATCTGCACCGCTGGGTGATGGAACTGGAAGATTTCTCTGATGACCCAAATCACTCCAACGAGAAAATTCTGGAGGCGATCATCCTGTGCTGGATGGAAGAAATGGATTAAAGCCCTTGTTTTAGGGCATTAATGCAGGCAAATTGAAATCAATCAAAGCGGGCATGATGCCCGCTTCGTTGTATCAGGCAAACCGTCATATTTGAGATGTATACCTAAACGACCTGAAGATGCTCGCATTGATGGCCTCCCTTCGGGCGAGTTGACTGACGCCGTGCTCTTTGTTGTTCCTTTTTGATGGAGGTGACTACACCTACAAAGGAACGCCGCGATCACAACGTCAGTCAATCTCGCTGAATCCTGAATCTTCAGGTTGTTTAGGTATAAGCTTGAGGCGAAAATCAGCCAAGAATAACAATGACACTCTGCAAAGAACGCCAGGGTGAAAAACAAAAAGGAGTTCAGCATGACTGACAAAATGCTTATCACGCTATCCCACGAAGCGGCAGCGGATGTTTGGGGCGCGAATGCACTGCTTTCTTTCGGTGAGCAAGGTGCGGTGATCCATGCAACTGGCAAAGACAAGATCACTCCGGTTCAACAGGCGGCCCGTAAGCTGGATAGCCAGGGGATCCGCAAAGTATCTCTGTCTGGTGCTAACTGGGATCTGGAAACTGCCTGGGCATTTTATCAGGGTTTGCGTGGACCTAAACCGGGCGTGGAGTTTGTGGCACCCGAGCTTGATGATGCAGCGCAGAAAGCACTGAGCAACCGCATGGTGGCGACGGATTGGGTACGCCAGATCATTAATGAAACCGCAGAAGAAGTTGGCCCTCAGCAACTGGCTGTCCGGGCTGGCGAGTTCATTAAATCCCAGGCGCCAAACCCGGAGCATGTGAGCTACAAGATTGTCTCCGGTGCGGATCTGCTGGAGCAAGGCTGGGTGGGTATCCATACCGTAGGCCGTGGTTCCGCGCGTAAACCTGCCATGCTGCAACTCGATTACAACCCAACCGGCGATGAGAATGCCGAAGTATTTGCCTGCCTGATTGGCAAGGGCATCACCTTTGACTCCGGTGGTTACAGCATCAAGCCCTCCAACTTTATGGATGCGATGAAGTCTGACATGGGCGGCGCAGCGATGGCGACTGGTGGCCTGGGTCTTGCTGTCGCTCAGGGTTTGAACAAGCGCGTCAAACTGATCCTTTGCTGTGCAGAGAACATGATCTCCAGCAATGCGTACAAGCTTGGCGACATCATCACTTACAAAAACGGCGTGACCGTAGAAGTGCTGAACTCGGATGCGGAAGGGCGTCTGGTGCTGGCCGATGGCTTGTTGTATGCCAACGAGTTCAACCCTGCGCTGACTATCGACTGTGCCACCCTGACCGGTGCAGCAAAAATGGCGCTGGGTAACGATTACCACGCCCTGTTCAGCTTTGATGATGCGCTGGCAAATCGTTGTCTCTCTGCAGCAGATGCAGAGCAGGAAGGCATGTGGCGTCTGCCGCTGGCGGAATTCCACCGCCAGATGTTGCCTTCAAGCTTTGCCGATCTGTCCAATGTGGGCGCAGGTCAGTATTCGCCGGGAGCAAGCACAGCAGCAGCGTTCCTGTCCTACTTCGTTGAGGAATACCAAAACGGTTGGATCCACCTGGATTGCTCCGGTACTTACCGTAAGTCTGCCAGCGATAAATGGTCGGTGGGCGCAACAGGTATGGGCGTAAAAACCCTTGCCCGCATCCTGCTGGATGAATCACACCGTTAATTGCTACAAAAGCTACGTGATTTAACAACACAGTTAACGGTTTCGCAATGTCAGTGTGGGGGCTGGCATTGCGCTCTGGTAGGCTACCTTTGAGATTACAAACAGATAACATGTGTTAGGCAGGTTATCTGGCATAAATAAAAGGAAGATAGAATGACTATTGAGCGCACTTTTTCGATTGTTAAGCCCGACGCCGTAGAACGTAATTTGATTGGCGCAATTTACCAGCGCATTGAGGCGGCAGGTCTGCGCATTGTGGCAGCAAAGATGCTTCAACTGACTAAAGAGCAGGCGCAAGGGTTCTATGCCGAGCATGAGGGTAAACCGTTTTACGAGGATTTGGTGGCATTCATGACATCTGGCCCTGTAACCGTGCAGGTGCTTGAAGGCGAAAATGCGATTGTCCGTTACCGTGAGCTGATGGGTAAAACCAACCCGGAAGAAGCAGCCTGTGGCACATTACGCGCTGATTACGCAGTTAGCATGCGCTTTAACTCGGTTCACGGCTCAGACAGCCCGGTATCTGCCGAACGTGAAATTGCTTATTTCTTCGCCAATGATGAAATCTGCCCACGTAAAAGCTAATTCATTCAGTAAAAACGAAAAAGGAGAGCGCTGGCTCTCCTTTTTTTGTGTCTACGCTTTTCAGCGACTATAAAACCCTGTAGGGAACAGGTGGAATCCCGATCACAAAGGCTGTACAATTTCGCGCCTTGATTTAAGGCGAACCGCCATTGACCGCTCAAGCACAACGCTTGATAGGTAGACCCCTGATTTATTGTTCACGAGGCAATCTGATGACAACAGAAAAAATCAATCTGCTGGATTTCGATCGACAGGCGCTGCGTGCGTTTTTCGCTGAAGAGTTAGGCGAAAAGGCATTCCGAGCCGATCAGATCATGAAGTGGATGTACCATTTCGGTGTTGATGATTTCGATCAGATGAACAACATCAACAAACAGCTTCGTGAAAAACTGAAAGCAAAATGTGAAATCCGCGCGCCCGAAGTCAGCGCAGCCCAGTATTCTTCTGATGGCACCATCAAATGGGCGATGCGTGTGGGCAACCAGGACGTAGAAACCGTTTACATTCCTGAAGAAGACCGTGCGACCCTGTGTGTGTCTTCGCAGGTGGGTTGTGCGCTGGCATGTACCTTCTGTTCAACCGCGCAGCAAGGCTTTAACCGTAACCTGAAAGTGTCTGAGATCATCGGCCAGGTTTGGCGTGCAGCAAAAGAAATCGGTATCGAGAAAGAAACCGGCCGCCGTCCAATCACCAACGTGGTAATGATGGGCATGGGCGAGCCTCTGCTGAACATGAAAAACCTGATCCCGGCATTGAACCTGATGCTGGACGATCTGGGTTATGGTCTGTCAAAACGCCGTGTGACCGTATCTACTTCAGGCGTGGTATCTGGCTTGGATCAGATGACGGGTAAGATTGACGTCGCGCTGGCGATTTCCCTGCATGCGCCGAATGACCAACTTCGTAGCGAAATCATGCCAATCAATGATCGCTATGATATCGAAACGTTTTTGGCATCTGTGCGTCGTTACATTGCATCATCAAATGCTAACCGCGGTCGCGTAACGGTTGAGTACATTTTGCTCGATCACGTTAATGATGATATGGAGCATGCGCGCCAACTCGCAGAGCTGTTAAAAGATACGCCAGCGAAGATAAACCTGATTCCTTTTAACCCTTATCCTGGGTCACCATATAAGAAACCGAGTAACTCACGCATCGACCGTTTCCAGAAAACACTGATGCAATACGATTACACGGTCATCATTCGTAAGACCCGTGGGGATGACATCGATGCGGCATGCGGTCAGCTTGTCGGTGATGTGATCGATCGAACCAAACGCACGCAAGGCAGACTGACTTCCGAGGAGCAAATTCCCGTTAAATCAGTCTGATTGCTGAGACTGATAGGATGGGATAATGGCAAGGACGCTTAGCGCTCTGTTATTGATGGGATTATTAGCTGGTTGTGTCACAGTAACAGAGAAGCAAAATAACGCGAAGTTTGATAGCATTGACGCTGCAGAGTCCAGAATCTCGCTTGGTCTGGCATATTTGAAAGCCGGGCAGTGGGAGCGGTCGAGACAAAACCTCGAACAAGCGGTGCAATTTGCACCGACGTATTACCGCTCACTGATCAGTTTTGCCTACTACCTTCAGGAGGTGGGCGAGTACGACCAAGCGGAGCAGCAATATAAAACGGCGTTGCGTCATTCACCGAAAAACGGAGACGTTCGAAATAACTACGGTGTATTTTTATGCCGTCAGGAACGTTATGACGAAGCGCAGCAAGCATTTGCGAAGGCGATTGAGCAACCCTACTATTACAAGCTGTCCGGAAGTTTTGAGAACGCCGCCATATGCGCATTAAAAGCGGGTGATCGGGATAACGCTAAATTGTGGTTTGCCAAGGCGATAGATCACGAGCCAAACAGGCCGTTGTCGTCAGTGAAACTCGCCCAAATGGAAGTGGATGACAATCAACTGAACGAGGCACGTATGCGCCTGTTCCATTTCCACAAACGCTACGGTTACAAACCGACAACGCTGTTGACGCTGATTGAACTGGAAAACAAAGCAGAGCGGCCAAAAGAAGCTGAGCGTTATGCCAGCGTACTGGCCAACAAATTTCCACAATCAAAAGAATATAGACAGTACTTAACGAATGAATACTGAACAAAACGAAGAGCAGCAGTTAGAGGTTGAGTCTACGCATCCTGGGAAAATTCTGAAGAAAGCCCGTGAAGCGATGGGGCTTAGCGAACAGGATGTTGCGGACCGTCTGAGACTTCGTGCTTCCGTCATTCGCGAGTTAGAAGACAACTGCTGTGACGACCAACAAATAGCCACGTTTACCCGTGGCTATATCCGATCTTATGCCAAGCTGGTTGGACTAAACGCCGACGAGCTGCTCGGCAATTTCAAACCGACACCACAGGCCGAAGAAAATGCGCAGAAAATGCAGAGTTTCTCGCGTAAAACCCGCCTTGAAAAAAATGACAGCCGCGTAATGAGCCTGACGTGGGTGATCCTGGCTGCCGCGGTTGGTTTGACTGCGTTTTGGTGGTGGCAGAACCAGCAAAACGATTCCCTGCTGACGCTGGGGAATGATACTGAAGTTGTTGTCGATGAAACGGCAATGCTGTCACCGGTCGATGAAGCTGTTGCTGAGCCAATGGAAGAGATGACTGTCGCTGAAGTCATGGAGCCAGAAGCACCTGACAATGCAGACACTGCCCTTGTTGTTGAAAACGAGGTGATCGAACCCGCGGTGTCTGAAGTGGTAGAGACCTCACCAGCGATTACAGCACCGGTGGAAGTGGCCAAAACCGAAGAGCCTGCAAACAAACCTGCAGCCGACACACCAAACATGGTGTTGTCATTTGACGGCGACTGCTGGGTGGATATCCGCGATGCCAGTGGCAAACGTCTGTTGACAGGGATAAAATCTGCTGGCGAGACTATTGACCTTACCGGTCAGGCACCATTCAAATTGGTGTTGGGTGCGCCTGCAGCAGTGAATATTGAATATAACGGCGAAAAAGTCGATCTGAGTGGCTATCCATCAGGGCGTGTCGCGCGTTTGAGCCTTCCAAAGTAATCCAGAGTACACCTAATGCATACCGAATCTCCTATTAAACGTCGCCAGTCTACGCGTATTTATGTGGGTGACGTGCCAATTGGCGATGGCGCCCCGATCGCAGTTCAGTCCATGACCAATACCCGTACCACTGACGTTGCAGCGACAGTGGCGCAGATCAAGGCGCTGGAAAAAGTCGGTGCGGATATCGTTCGTGTCTCTGTGCCGACCATGGAAGCGGCGGAAGCGTTTAAGCTGATCAAGCAACAGACGTCGATCCCATTGGTTGCTGATATTCACTTTGACTACCGTATTGCCCTGAAAGTGGCGGAGTACGGCGTTGACTGTCTGCGTATCAACCCGGGTAATATCGGTAACGAGCAGCGTATCCGCTCTGTGGTTGATGCCGCACGTGACAAAAACATCCCAATTCGTATTGGTGTAAACGGTGGTTCGCTTGAGCGTGACATTCAAGAAAAATACGGCGAGCCAACACCTGCGGCGCTGGTGGAATCTGCCATGCGCCATGTTGATATTCTTGACCGCCTCAACTTTGACCAGTTCAAAGTGAGTGTGAAAGCGTCGGATGTTTTCCTGGCAGTAGAATCCTACCGTCAACTGGCTAAGCGCATTGACCAGCCTCTTCACCTTGGTATTACCGAAGCAGGTGGCGCACGTGCTGGTGCTGTGAAATCAGCGGTTGGCCTTGGAATGCTGCTAAGTGAAGGTATTGGTGATACCCTGCGTATCTCTCTGGCGGCTGACCCGTTAGAAGAGATCAAAGTCGGTTTCGACATTTTGAAATCGCTGCGCATCCGTTCGCGCGGCGTCAACTTTATTGCCTGTCCAACGTGCTCCCGACAGGAGTTTGATGTGATTGGCACCGTAAACGCATTGGAACAACGTCTGGAAGACATTGTGGTACCAATGGACGTTTCAGTGATCGGCTGTGTGGTTAACGGCCCAGGTGAAGCTGAAGTGTCACACATTGGTGTTGCCGGTGGTAACAAACGCAGTGCGTATTACGATGATGGCAAACGCCAGAAAGAACGTTTTGATAACGACAACCTGATCGACCAGCTGGAAGCGAAGATCCGGGCCAAAGCATCGATGTTGGATGAAACCAACCGCATTGACGTGAATACACAAGAGTAAGCTCTGGCTTACTTGCAGCTAGAACAAACAGATCGGTTACGAGAGTTAACGTGGCAAAAATTATCCAAGCAATCCGAGGCATGAACGACTGCCTCCCGACACAGTCTCCACTTTGGCAAAAAGTTGAAGGCACAGTTAAAGACGTTATCAGCGCATACGGTTACAGCGAAGTGCGCATGCCGATCGTTGAAATGACTAACCTGTTCTGCCGCGCCATCGGTGAAGTGACCGACGTGGTAGAGAAAGAAATGTATACCTTTGAGGATCGCAACGGTGACAGCCTGTCCCTGCGCCCTGAAGGTACGGCGGGTTGTGTACGCGCCGGTATTGAAAACGGTCTGCTGTACAACCAGGAACAGCGTCTGTGGTACATGGGCCCAATGTTCCGTCATGAGCGTCCTCAGAAAGGCCGCTACCGTCAGTTCCACCAGTTTGGTGTGGAAGTATTTGGCCTGAACGGCCCTGACGTTGACGCAGAGCTGATCATGATGACAGCACGCCTGTGGCGCAAGCTGGGTATCCATGAGCACGTTCGCCTGGAACTGAACTCTATCGGTTCACTGGAAGCGCGTGCCAATTACCGTGAAGCGCTGGTGGAGTTTTTGATGCAGCACGAAGACGTGCTGGATGAAGATTGCAAACGCCGCATGCACACCAACCCACTGCGTGTACTTGATACCAAAGTGCCAGAAATCCAGGCGGTGCTGACTGACGCACCTAAGCTGTCTGAGTACCTGGATGAAGAATCAAAACAACATTTTGCAGGTCTTTGTGAACTGTTGGACGCTGCGGGCATCCAATACACGGTAAACGAGAAACTGGTTCGCGGTTTGGACTACTACAACCGCACCGTATTTGAGTGGATCACTGAAAGCCTGGGCTCTCAGGGCACAGTATGTGGCGGTGGCCGCTATGACGGTCTGGTTGAGCAACTGGGTGGCAAACCGACACCAGCGGTAGGCTTTGCAATGGGCGTTGAGCGTCTGGTGCTGCTGATGGAAACCCTGGAACTGAGCCAGACCCGCGCGGTCGTGGACGTTTACATGGTGACTGCCGGTGACGGTACTTTGGTTGCAGGTATGCAACTGGCGGAAAAACTGCGTGAGCAGGTGCCGGGTCTGCGTGTGATGACACACTTCGGCGGCGGTAACTTTAAGAAGCAATTCAAACGCGCTGATAAAGTAGGTGCGAGTGTTGCACTGGTACTGGGCGAAGACGAAGTCGCGAACAACCAGGTAACGTACAAAGATCTTAAAGGCGGCGAACAGCTGACCATTTCTCAGGATGATGTAGCCGAAAAACTGGCTCAATTGGTTTAAGAGAGGATTAAACGTGGACGTCTACACCACAGAAGAACAACAAGTCGAAGCGATTAAAAAGTGGTGGCGGGACAACGGTAAAGCCGTTGTCCTCGGCGCAGTCATTGGTCTGGGCGGTCTGTATGGATGGCGTTACTACCAGGCCGAGCTGGAAACAAGCCGCGAACAGGCTTCAGCACAGTACACTCAAGTAGTGAACGCGCTGGCAGCAGGCGACGCGCAGGCGGAAGCACAAGCGGAAGCCTTCTTGAAAGATCACGAAGGCTCATATGCAACCTTGCTGGAGCTGCAACTGGCAAAATCGTACGTGGAAGCGGGCGATTTGACCAAAGCGGCAGAGCAGCTTCGCAAAGTACAATCTTCGAAAGATGCCACCCTGAAAACGCTGGCAACTGTGCGTCTTGCACGAGTTGAAGCGCAACAGGGCAACTACGATGCGGCGCTGAAAGCGCTGGATGGCGTAACTGCAGAAAGCTGGAAAGCGCAGGTTGAAGAGCTTCGTGGCGATATTCAACTCCGCAAAGGTGATATGGCAGCAGCGCGCACAGCGTATGCAGCGTCTATTGCAGCAGCTACCAACCCTGTGGTTCAAATGAAACTGGACAACCTGTCCCAGTAAGGTCTGAGTATGATGCACAAAGGATGGAAACAAATTGGTGCAGTGGCCGTGCTGGGAGCACTGCTTGCAGGCTGTGCGGGTGAGGAAGATTCCATCCAGATGGCACCTGTGCCGGTTGTAAACAGCGAGTTTACGCCGACACAGGCATGGTCTTCCCAAGTCGGTGACGGTGTTGGTCAATACTTCAGCCGGCTATCACCTACCGAAGCTTACGGCAAGGTTTTCGCGGCTGACCGTGAAGGCGTTGTAAAAGCAATCGGTTCGGAAGATGGTCAAACCGTCTGGAGTGTGGATCTCGGTGAAGAAGCACCGGCTCTGATTTCTGGTGGCTTGACGGCTTCCTACAACAAGGTGTACCTGGGCACTGAAACCGGCGATCTGATTGCGCTGGATGAAGAAACCGGTGATACCGTGTGGCGCAGCAACGTCGGCGGGGAGATCCTGTCAAAACCGCTGGCGGATGCGGGCGTGGTGATTGTTAACACCAGCCGTGGCGAGCTGGCGGCTTTCGATGCTGAAAGCGGCGAAGAGCGCTGGCGTATTTCCAGTGACGTCCCTAACCTGACGCTGCGTGGTGACAGTTCACCGGCATCAGTATCAGGCGGTGTTTTCTGGGGGATGGGTAATGGCCGTTTAGGTGCTGCGTTTATTGAAAACGGCAACATCATTTGGCAACAGCCTATTGCCAGCCCGAAAGGGGCAACAGAAATTGACCGCTTGGTGGATGTTGACGCATCACCTGTGATTGAAGGCTCATTGCTTTACGCGGTGGGGTATAATGGTCAATTGGTAGCAATTGATCTGCGTTCAGGTCGTCCTGCGTGGAAACGCACATACAGTTCAGCGACAGATTTTCTGGTAGTGGGCAGTTACCTGTTCCTTATCACAGACAAAGATCATGTGGTGGCTGTTGATGCACGTAGCGGCACTGAGTTGTGGCAGAACAACGATCTGGAATACCGTCAGTTGACGGCGCCGGTAGCCATTTCCGGCTATGTGGTGGTAGGCGACGCAGAAGGTTACCTGCATTGGATGGAACCAAACAGCGGTGAGTTTGTGGCACAGCAGAAGCTCGATAGCAGTGGCATAGCGGCGGCACCTGTTAAGGTAGAAGACGGCTATGTGGTTATCACGCGTGATGGCACAATAAGCAAAAAACAAACACTGTAATATCAGCTGTTTACCTATTATTCGGCTCCTGATCTTCACCGGTCAGGAGCCGCTGTTATTAATGAATTAGAGATTTTTAGAGGTCAGTATGATTCCTGTAGTAGCCCTTGTTGGGCGTCCTAATGTGGGGAAGTCGACACTCTTTAACCGACTGACAAGGACGCGTGACGCGCTTGTTGCAGATTTTCCGGGTTTGACCAGGGATCGTAAGTACGGCAAAGCCATGCTCGGCGAGCATGAGTTCATCGTGGTGGATACCGGCGGTATCGACGGTACCGAAGAAGGTGTTGAAACCAAGATGGCTGAGCAGTCGCTGGCAGCGATTGAAGAAGCAGACGTTGTCCTGTTCATGGTTGATGGCCGCGCTGGCCTGACCGTGGCGGATGAAGCGATTGCCAAGCACCTGCGTACCCGTGAAAAGAAAACCTTCCTGGTGGTTAACAAGGTTGATGGTATCGACGCTGATGCGGCAAGTGCCGAATTCTGGCAACTGGGTATGGAAGAGATGTACCAAATCGCAGCGGCACACGGCCGTGGCGTGCTGGCACTGATCGACCGTGCGTTGAAACCATTCGCAGAAGAGTTGGCTGAGCAGGAAGAGGCGGAAGCTGAAGCGCTGGGTCTGGTTGACCTGACTGGTGAAGAAGACACTGATCAGGAAGACAAAGAGTTGACCGAAGAAGATGCAGAGTCTGCATTGGAGCGTCTGCGTAACCTGCCTATCAAATTCAGCATCATCGGTCGCCCGAACGTAGGTAAATCCACCCTGACTAACCGTATTCTGGGTGAAGACCGCGTGGTGGTATATGACATGCCTGGCACTACCCGCGACTCCATCTATATTCCGATGGAGCGTGACGGCCGTGAGTACGTGATCATCGACACCGCCGGTGTGCGTCGTCGTAAGCGCGTGAGCGAAAAGGTTGAGAAGTTCTCGGTTATCCAGACCCTGAAGGCGATTGAAGACGCTAACGTGGTACTGCTGGTTATTGATGCCCGTGAGAACATTTCTGATCAGGATTTGAGCCTGTTGGGCTTTGCCCTGAACGCCGGTCGTTCTATCGTGATTGCAGTGAACAAGTGGGATGGTCTGGACACTGATGTGAAAGACCGCGTGAAGTCTGAGCTGGACCGTCGTCTGGGCTTTGTTGACTTCGCCCGTATCCACTTCATTTCAGCGCTGCACGGTACCGGTGTTGGTCACCTGTTTGAATCGATTCAGGAAGCTTACGAGTCTGCGACCAAGCGTATCAGTACTTCTATGCTGACCCGTATCATGAATATGGCGCAGGACGATCACCAGCCACCGATGATCCGTGGCCGTCGTGTGAAACTGAAATATGCACACGCAGGTGGTTACAACCCGCCGATTTTCGTGATCCACGGAAACATGGTGCGTGAGCTGCCAGATTCGTACAAACGTTACCTGATGAACTACTACCGTAAGTCTCTGGAAATTATGGGTACCCCAATCCGTATCCAGTTCCAGAACAGCGAGAACCCGTTTGAAGGTAAGAAAGAAAAATTGACTATTTCCCAGTCACGTCAACGTAAGCGTTTGATGGATATGGTGAAAAACCGCGGTAAGAAGTAATTTTCATGCTGCACTAAGAAAGCCGGCCTTCTGGGGCCGGCTTTTTTATGTCGATAGAATGACGGCAAAATGACAGCCTGTGTAATTTAGCCAGTCTTTTATGTTTCCGGATTACCGTCAGAGAAAAGCCTGGAAATAGTGTGTTTTACGGGATGACGTTGGCTGATCTGCTTAGATTTCTGTGTCGATCAGAGTGCTTATTTCATGATTAGTTTGATCTTTGTCACGTAAATAGAGCGCTTGGCGTCGGAAATATCGTTCTGAGTGGCAAAGCGCAATTATTACTCGCTCATTACTGCACCTTGTATTTATTAAATGCTGTGTGTGGCTATATTTATTGAAATTAACGATATTTAATATCGTTGAGAATCCATATGCAGAACATGTAACTTATGCTTTCGGGGGTTGTATTGATAAATATTTTTTTAAGGGGTGATCGCTGATCGGATCCCATTATTGCTGTGATCGGACGATCTTGATCGGATCCAGCGGCAGGCTGTTCATTTTCCACTCGGGCTAAGGGTAGAATAGCGCAGCGAAGATCGTCGCGCCTTTTTGTGTGAAAAGTTTGCGACTTGAGAAGAGAAGGAAAAGCTTGATGGAAAACTACTGCCCAGAGTGCGGTAAAGAATTGGTGTGGAACAACGGACACTATTTTTGTGAATCGTGTGAAAAAGCCTATGTTAAACAGGCATTTTGCAACGTCTGTGGTGCGGAACTGGAAAAGCTACGCGCCTGTGGTGCCGTGAACTACTTCTGTAACAGCTGCAATGAATTGAAATCGAAGTCCAGCGCCAGCTATGTGTTTGAGGAACAAAAAACGGTGTCTGAGTGACACCGTTTTCGTTGGTTTGGATGATCGATCAGATCACCTGTGACTGGATCTCACCGTCAGCAAGAGTGGTGGTGATCCGATCGCCTTTCTTAACAGAGGATGCAGAACGGATCACATCCCCTCTGTCATCTCTTGAAATGGAATAGCCGCGCGCCAGTGTCGCCAGCGGGCTGACGGCATCCAGAGTTTCCATTTTCAGCGCCAGAGCGTGTTGCTGTTGGCGCAACTGGCGCCGCATCGCCTCTATCAATCGCTGTTCACTGTAACCCAGCTGGGTTTTTAAACCGGGCAACTGGCTGGCAGGAGAGTAACGGTCAAGCTTTACCGCCAACCGGTCCAAGCGCTGGGCTTCAGTCTGCAGTTTCTGCTGCATGGCCCGGGATAAACGTCTGTCCAATTCATCCAGTTGCTGTGCCTGTTGCTGAAGCCTTGCTTTAGGATGTTGCATCGCCAGACGGTGCTGGAGGCGGGTAAGCCTTTCCTGCTGGCGGCCAAGTAAGCGGCTGAATACATGTGCCAGGCGATCGGCGCGCTGCAGGAACTGCTGGGCGCGTACCGAGGTATCCCGGCTGACCAGTTCGGCTGCTGCCGACGGCGTTGGCGCGCGGACATCAGCGACAAAATCGGCAATCGTTACATCCACTTCATGTCCCACTGCACTAACAATGGGAATCGAGCTCGCCGCAATAGTGCGGGCGACAATCTCTTCGTTAAAGCACCACAAATCTTCTAACGAACCACCGCCACGGCCAACGATCAGCACGTCACATTCGTTGCGGCTGTTAGCGCGTCCGATCGCCTGAGCAATCTGTATCGCTGCATCTTTGCCCTGAACCTGGGTGGGATAAATCACCACTGGCAGGCTGGGGTCACGGCGTTTCAGCACATGCAGAATATCATGCAGTGCAGCGCCGGTTTTTGAGGTAATAATCCCGACACGTTTCGGCTGCTCAGGCAGTGCTTTTTTCTGGCTGGCGGCGAAAAGCCCCTCTGCGGCCAGTTGCATTTTCAGTTGTTCAAACTGCTGTTGCAGACGGCCATCACCTTCAGGTTGCATGCTTTCCACGATGATTTGGTAGTCACCGCGAGGTTCATAAAGGGAGAGACGCGCACGCACTAATACCTGGTTTCCGTTTGCCGGTTTAAACGTCACCCGCCGATTATTGCCTTTAAACATGGCGCACTTTACCTGCGCCTGACTGTCTTTGAGAGTGAAGTACCAGTGACCGGATACCGGCACCATCAGGTTGGAAATTTCCCCGACCAACCAGACGATACCCATTTCATTTTCCAACAGCAGGCGCACCTCAGCATTGAGGCGGGAGACGGTGTAGATGTTGTCGTTGCGCAAGTTCATGTCCAAGGATTGCCTATAATTTCAATGAGTTGAACGTATGGTAAAGAGTGAAAAAAATGATGCCAAACGTTTTCGTAAAAATCTGTAGCCAAACGTTTGCGTCGTCAGTATAATGCGGCGGCAATATTTTGAACCCCCCGTATTTTATTTTGGCGTGAGATATTGCAATGTTACGAATAGCTAAAGAAGCCCTCACTTTCGATGATGTTTTGCTGGTTCCAGCACACTCAACCGTACTCCCTAACACTGCCGACTTGCGCACGCAATTGACAAAGAAAATCTCCCTGAACATCCCGCTGATCTCAGCTGCGATGGATACAGTGACTGAAGCCCGTCTGGCGATCGCACTGGCTCAGGAAGGTGGCATCGGTTTTATCCACAAAAACATGTCAATTGAACAGCAGGCTGAACAAGTTCGCCTGGTGAAAATCTTCGAAGCCGGTGTGGTTTCAAACCCTATCACGGTTACCCCGGATCAAACCATCGCAGATGTAAAAGCACTGACCGAAAAACACGGTTTTGCAGGCTTCCCGGTTGTCACTCGCAGCAACGAGCTGGTGGGTATCATTACTGGCCGTGACGTTCGCTTCGTGACAGACCTGAACTTGAAGGTTGAGGAAGTGATGACACCTAAAGATCGTCTGGCGACGGTTAAAGAAGGTGCAAGCCGCGAAGAAGTGCAAAAGCTGATGCAACAATTCCGCGTAGAGAAAGTGCTGGTCGTGAACGACAACCACCACATCTCAGGCATGATCACTGCAAAAGATTTCCAGAAAGCCGAGCGCAAACCAAACGCATGTAAAGACGAGCAAGGCCGTCTGCGTGTAGGTGCAGCGGTTGGTGCAGGTGCAGGTAACGAAGAGCGTATCGCGGCTCTGGTTGAAGCAGGCGTTGACGTACTGCTGATTGACTCATCACACGGCCACTCTGAAGGTGTACTGCAGCGTATCCGTGAAACACGTGCTGCTTTCCCTGATCTGCAAATCATCGGCGGTAACGTCGCGACAGGTGCTGGCGCGAAAGCCCTGATTGAAGCGGGTGTGGACGCCGTAAAAGTAGGTATCGGCCCTGGTTCAATCTGTACTACCCGTATCGTTACCGGTGTTGGTGTTCCACAAATCACTGCGATTTCTGACGCGGTTGAAGTGGCTGAGCAATATGGCATTCCATGTATCGCAGACGGCGGTATCCGCTTCTCTGGCGACATGTGTAAAGCGATCGTTGCCGGTGCATCCTGTGTGATGGTGGGCTCAATGTTGGCAGGTACTGAAGAATCTCCAGGTGAAGTGGAACTGTACCAAGGCCGCGCATACAAATCTTACCGTGGAATGGGCTCGCTGGGCGCGATGTCTAAAGGTTCTTCTGATCGTTACTTCCAGACTGACAACGCAGCAGACAAGCTGGTACCGGAAGGTATCGAAGGCCGCGTAGCGTACAAAGGCCGTCTGAAAGAGATCATTCACCAGCAAATGGGTGGTCTGCGCTCGTGCATGGGCCTGACTGGCTCAGCAACGATTGAAACCCTGCGTACCAAGGCAGAGTTTGTGCGCATCACGGGTGCGGGTATGACCGAGTCACACGCACATGACGTGACTATCACCAAAGAAGCGCCTAACTACCGTACTGGCCAATAATTTTACGATTTAATCAAAAGGGGCTCCGGCCCCTTGTCTCCATGACTTTTTGAGAAAAGCTGAAATGACGCAAAACATTCATGACCAACGTATTCTGATCCTCGACTTTGGCTCTCAGTACACCCAGCTTATCGCACGCCGCATCCGTGAAATCGGTGTTTACTGTGAGCTGTGGGGCTGGGATGTAGAAGAGCAGGACATCCGTGACTTCAACCCGGACGGTATCATTCTGTCTGGTGGTCCAGAGAGCGTGACTGAAGAAGGTTCACCACGTGCTCCGGAATACGTGTTCAACGCGGGCGTACCAGTGCTGGGCGTTTGCTACGGCATGCAAACCATGTCTGAGCAGCTGGGCGGTAAAGTTGCTGGCTCTGACGAGCGTGAATTCGGCTACGCGAAAGTGACCATCGACAATGCGGGCAGCCTGTTTGAAGGTATCGAAGATTCCATCAATGAAGACGGCAAAGGCGTACTGGATGTTTGGATGAGCCACGGTGATAAAGTGGTGGAAATCCCAGCTGACTTCGTAAAAGTGGCGTCAACTGACACCTGTCCGTTTGCGGCAATGGCGAACGAAGAAAAACGCTTCTACGGCGTACAGTTCCACCCAGAAGTGACTCATACCCGCCAAGGTCACCGTATGCTGGAACGCTTTGTGATGGATATCTGTGGTTGTGAGCGTCTGTGGACGCCAGCGTCAATCATCGAAGATGCCGTTGCACGTATCAAAGAACAAGTGGGTGACGATGAAGTAATCCTTGGCCTGTCTGGCGGTGTGGATTCATCGGTAGTGGCTATGCTTATCCACCGTGCGATCGGCGACAAGCTGACCTGTGTATTCGTGGATAACGGTCTGCTGCGCTTGAACGAAGCAGAGCAGGTACTGGAAATGTTCGGTGACCACTTCGGTCTGAACATTGTTCACGTTGATGCTGAAGAGCGCTTCCTGACTGCGCTGGAAGGCATTGCGGATCCAGAAGCCAAGCGTAAGAAAATCGGCCATGTGTTTGTTGACGTCTTCGATGAAGAGTCGAAGAAACTGAAGAACGCGAAATGGCTGGCACAGGGCACAATCTACCCTGACGTTATCGAGTCTGCTGCGTCTAAGACCGGTAAAGCACACGTTATCAAATCTCACCACAACGTAGGTGGTCTGCCAGAAGAAATGGCAATGGGTCTGGTTGAGCCGCTGAAAGAGCTGTTCAAAGACGAAGTGCGTAAGATTGGTCTGGAGCTGGGTCTGCCGTACAACATGCTGTACCGTCACCCGTTCCCGGGTCCAGGTTTGGGCGTGCGTGTATTGGGCGAAGTGAAGAAAGAGTACTGTGACCTGCTGCGTCGTGCGGATGCGATCTTCATTGAAGAGCTGCACAAAGCTGACCTGTACAACAAAGTGTCTCAGGCATTCACCGTGTTCCTGCCAGTGCGCTCTGTAGGCGTAATGGGCGATGGCCGTAAATACGACTGGGTTGTTTCACTGCGCGCAGTAGAAACCATCGACTTTATGACCGCGCACTGGGCACACCTGCCATACGACTTCCTGGGTCGCGTATCAAACCGCATCATCAACGAAGTGAACGGCATCAGCCGCGTGGTTTACGATATTTCCGGTAAGCCGCCTGCAACCATTGAGTGGGAATAATGCATTAATTACTAATCAGTAAAGTATGCGGTAAATCCTCAATGCCAATGAGCCCTGATTATTCTGTCAGGGCTTTTTTTATCCCGGTGACCATCATTACCACAACCGCATCTTCCGTAATCCAGATGCGCCTCTTCAGTTCAAATGCAGATCCTTTGTCCAAAAATTTCAGCGAATTGATGCCTCCCCGGAGTAATAGCCGTTAAGGAAATGGCAAACATGGCAGCCTCATTTTCCAGGCAGTATTACCCCATCCTTTATAAGGTAATGCTTTTTTAATCACGGCTAATTTAACCCGTGCTGCATACTTTTTCATGCCAGTTGCGCACATTGCAGATTTGAACTGCTTTGCCATATTCGGAGTTGGATGCTCCAAAAATTTAGGCTCACCTGTGGGGCTTACGAATGTCACCCAACAAAGGTCGTAGCCTGATATGTCCAGTCTTCTAGATGCATAAAGGTAATATTGTTATGGCTACAATCAACGGCACAATCAATGACGACACGCTGGTGGGCACAATCGATGCTGACGTTATCTATGGCTCAACAGGTGATGACTACATTCGCGGCGAAGGCGGTGATGATTACATCGATGGCGGTGAGGGCAATGACACCCTGCTAGGCAGCGACGGGAACGACAAAATACTGGGAGGACTGGGAGATGACAGCATTGTCGGCGGCGGGGGAAATGACACCCTTTACGGCAATGAAGGTAACGACAATATCGACGGCGGTGACGGCGCAGACCTGATCTATGGCGGTGTAGGCAACGACACCATTTATGGCGGTATCGGAAATGACCGGCTCTACGGTGGTGAGGGCATTGATAAGATCCGCGGCGGTCTCGGCGACGACTACCTCAACGGTGGCGCTGATGATGATGTGCTTTTCGGCGAAGCGGGGAATGACAAGCTTGTCGGCGGTGCTGGCAATGACGTGCTTTGGGGCGGTGACGGCAATGACACCCAGTATGGCGGTACCGGTGATGATTACCTTTGGGGGGAAAACGGTGTCGACTGGCAATATGGCGGTGATGGAAACGATGTCCTCCTGAGCGGTGACGGTGATGATTTCATGTATGGCGGCAAAGGCAACGATATGTTGTTTGGTCAGGCTGGCAGCGATTACATGGATGGTGGTGAGGGTGATGACAAGCTGGAAGGTTACTTTGGTGATGATTGCCTGATTGGGGGAGATGGCAATGACGATCTCTGGGCAGGTGAAGACGATGACAAGCTGGATGGCGGTGACGGTGATGATGTGCTTTCCGGCGGCTGTGACAATGACCAGATCGACGGTGGTAACGGCAACGACCTGGTATATGGTGATGCCATCAACCTTGTTGTGAATGGTGATTTTGAAGAGTGGGGGGATGACGCCGGTAACAAATGGACCCTGCTTTACGACAACCAAATTTCTGGCTGGTACAGCGAAGGCAATACCCGGATCGAAGTGCAGCAAGGCCAGTTTGGCGGCACGCCTGCAAATCCCTATACCAATACGGTGATCGAGCTCGACAGCACTGTCAACGTGTCCGTGCGTCAGGACATTGACGTGTCCAGCCTGACGGCCAGTGCCGATCAGGAGATGAGTTTCTCCTTTGATTACGCCAACCGTTTCCGGGGCTCAGACAACACCACCAGTCCATTTGATGTTGATGTGTTTGACCAGGACGGAAACCTGCTTTTCAGCCAGTCTTTCGACAATGATTCCACCCTGAAAACCTACAACCACTTTGATGCCACATTTGTTATTCCGCAGGGAGTTACGGGCATTACGCTCAGTTTCACAGGAACAGGGGCATCAGACTGCATTGGCGCGTTGATAGACAACGTTGAACTGGTCGCGGAAGAGTGCGCCGGTGATGATGTTATCGATGGTGGAAATGGCCAGGATGTAATTTTTGGTAATGGCGGCAATGACAGTATTGATGGCGGCTGTGACGACGATATTATCGATGGCGGAACGGGTAACGACGTTATCTACGGCGACGATGCCGGTGAAGCTCCATGTCTGAACGATCTGGACACGAACATCGTTATCAACGGCGATTTTGAAGAGTGGGGTGACAACGCCGGTAACAAATGGACTCTGCTATACGACAACCAGATCTCCGGATGGTACAGCGCAGACGAAACCCGTATTGAAGTTCAGCAAGGGCAGTTTGGCGGTACACCGGATAACCCCTACACCAACACAGTGATTGAGCTCGACAGCACGATTAACACGTCTGTCCGTCAGGATATCAATGTCTCCTCGCTGACACAGGACGGGGACAATGAGATGGCATTCTCCTTTGATTTTGCCAACCGTTTCCGGGGCTCAGACAACACGACCAGCCCATTTACGGTGGAGGTCTTTGACCAAGATGGCAATGTGCTGTTCAGCCAGTCGTTTACCAATGATGGACTTGAGCGTGTTTACCATGAATTTGAAACCAGCATCATCGTGCCGCAAGGAACAGAGAGCATCACACTGGCCTTTACCGGCACTGGGAACTCTGACTGTATTGGTGCGTTGATTGACAATGTCTCTCTGATCCCTGATGACTGTCACGGTGATGACGACATTAATGGTGGCCTCGGCGACGATACCCTCTTCGGTAACGGCGGCAACGATATCCTCTCCGGTGGGGCGGGTAACGATACCCTTTGGGGCGGTCGTGGTGATGATGTGCTTATCGGTGGTGAGGGGAACGATGTGTTTGTGTTCTGCGAGGCAACCGGTGACGACACTGTCCGTGATTTTGTCAAAGGCGAAGACACGTTGAAAATTGATGCTTCTATTGCCCTGCATTTCAGCGACGTGAACGCCGAGCAGGTGGGTGGGTCCACTGTTCTCAGTTTTGCCAATGACGATACCCAGATCACCCTGCTGCAGTTTGATGCCACGACCGTTTCGGCAGATATGTTCGACTTTACTGTCCTCTAGTTTCCTCTGAGGCTTCCCGTGTAAACACACAATCCTTCGCACCCGCGAAGGATTGTGTTCTTCTCTCACTACCGCTACGCGCTGCTTTTTAAACCTGCCCGATACTTATTTTCTGAGCAAAAGTAACGGCATTATTGTGTTTGTTGTCACCTTGGTGCTTCTTTGTTTTATTCATGTTTGTTTGTTGTGTTGATATTGAATTAATATGCTGAATGTGTGTATTTAATCGAAATTTGGCGCTATTAATTTCGGTTGATATGTGTATTTTATGCTGTTGAATAATTATGACGTCATTGTGAATCCACCTGATGGATTAAGCGACTGATGCAAACACACACTAACAACCATGGAGCTTTAAATGAGTAACCATGCTATGAGCAACTCTCCAGAAGCGCCGAATGGCGGTATGGAAAAATTCCTTAACTGGATTGAACGGGCAGGTAACAAAATTCCTGATCCTGCACTCCTGTTCTTCTATGGCCTCCTGATTGTCTGGGGTCTGTCCGCCGTACTTTCTCAGGTCGATTTTGGCCTGATCCATCCTATTTCTGGACAGGCTGTAGAAATCAATAACCTTCTGACCGGTACTGCACTGGCGAACTTCCTGGCGAATATGGTGACGACGTTCACCAGCTTTGCGCCAATGGGGATCGTACTGGTAGCAATGCTGGGTGTGGGCGTGGCGGATGCGTCAGGCTTTATCACTACCGGTCTTAAGAAGATGCTGAACGTGACACCGAAGAAGCTGCTGACGCCAGCGCTGATCCTGGTGGCTATCGTTTCGCACACGGCTGCGGATGCGGGCTACGTTCTGGTTATTCCACTGGGCGGTATCATCTTCCATGCAGCGGGTCGTCACCCACTGGTGGGTATTGCAGCAGCATTTGCGGGTGTATCAGGCGGTTTCTCTGCTAACTTCATCCCGGCAGGTATTGACCCACTGCTGGCGGGCTTTACCCAGTCTGCGGCACAGGTTCTGGATAAAGACTACGTGGTTAACCCACTGGCGAACCTGTACTTCACCGGTCTGTCATCATTCCTGATCGTAGGTATCGGCTGGTATGTGACTGAGAAAATCATCGAGCCGCGCCTGAGCAAAATGCCTATCGATGACGATGCGGAAAAAGCACCGGATCTGGGCAGCTTCACGGCAATTGAAAGTAAAGCATTCAACCGTGCAGGTCTGGCAATGCTGGCGGGTATCGCGCTGCTTATCGTTGCGCTTATCCCAGAAAACTCAGCACTGCGTTCTCCAGACGGTGAGCTGACTGCGTTCTCTGCGCCGCTGATGAAATCTATCGTTCCACTGATCTTCATCCTGTTTGTTATCCCTGGTGTGGTTTACGGCCGCGTTGCGGGTACGTTCAAAACCCAGGGCGAAATCATCAAGGCGATGAGCACCACCATGTCGACCATGGGTTCATACCTGGTGATGTCTTTCTTCTGTGCTCAGTTCCTGGCCGCGTTCAGTCAGTCGAACATCGGTACTCTGCTGGCACTGGAAGGTGCAGCGTTCCTGAAAGCACTGGATATGCCAGGTCAGCTGACCATCGTAGGTATGATCCTGCTGACTGCGTTCGTTAACCTGCTGATTGGTTCTGCGTCTGCGAAATGGGCACTGATTGGTCCAATCCTGGTACCAATGCTGATGGCACTGGGTATTTCTCCTGAGCTGTCTCAGGCGGCATACCGCGTAGGTGACTCAGTGTCTAACATCATCTCTCCACTGATGGTGTTCTTCCCACTGGTTGTTGTTTACTGCCAACGCTACGTGAAGAGCTCTGGTATCGGCACGCTGGCGTCTATGATGATGCCGTACTCTATTGCGATGCTGATTGGCTGGTCTCTGTTCCTGCTGGCGTACTGGGCACTGGGCATTCCTCTGGGTATCCAGGCACCATACACTTACCAGATGTAATTCGCTGGATTACATCAAAAGCCCTGCCATTGAGCAGGGCTTTTTTCTGCCTGATGAAAAGTGCGGACGGCATCCGTGCTACATTTTGTTAACTAGCGCAAAACAAAAATCCATACATTAAAGGTTTTGTGAAATTTTGTATAAGAGTTGTATCTGCTGGCTATTGAGCTTTATCTCACACTATCTGCTGATGCGGGTGTAAATGACACGCATAAATTATTTTCCAATGAAAAATAACAGATATTAATTTCATAAAATCTCATTTTTCGGAATTTTACTCCAAAAGAGTCATCTGCTAAGTTCGTGGGGCAAATATAACGGATAAGCCTGCGGTTGCTGTGTGTGAAAGTACATAGTGATGTGTCGGCATGAACTCATCGATAAGGTGGTACGAAATGAGTCAAGTTTTACAAGGAGCGCCTCAACAGAAAGGCGCAATTGCGTTCATCGAGCGCGTAGGTAAAAAAATCCCCGATCCTGTGATCATTTTTATGTTCCTTTTTGTGGCTGCGCTGGCCCTGACAGGATTGATTGGTGGAATGGAATTTCAGACGACAGGTGCCGATGGTAACCCTGTCAGTCACACCGTTAAGAGCATGCTGGCGACAGAAAACGTCCGCTGGATGTTCGACAACGCGATTCTGGAAAACTGGCTGAAGTTCGGCCACGGCGTACTGGGCGTTATCCTGGTGGTGATGCTGGGTGTGGGTATCGCAGAAAACTCAGGCCTGCTGGGTGCGGTGATCAAGCGTGTTGGCCTTCGCCTGAACGAAAAGTGGCTGCCAATGCTGCTGGTGTTCCTGGGTATCATGAGCTCCATCGCGACAGACGCCGGCTACCTGGTGCTGATCCCGCTGGCAGGTATGCTGTACGCAGGCGTAGGTAAAAACCCGCTGATCGGTATGGCGGCAGCGTTTGCCGGTGTATCGGCAGGTTTCAGTGCCAACCTGATCCCGGCGACACCTATCGACGTTATCGTGGGTCTGAATGCGCGTGTATTCGCAGAAGCGCAGGGCGTGCCTTTCACCACCGCAGACGGTGTCGAGTTGAACCCGGCGACCATGCACTACTTTTTCATCTTTGTGTCGACGTTTATGCTGGCCATCCTGGGTGCATGGGTAACCAAACGCTTTGTTGCACCGCGTCTGGAGAAGATGGAATACACCTTGCCTGAAGATCTGCAGCAGTCAGATTTTGAAGTCAGCAAAGACGAGCAAAAAGGTCTGCGTGCGGCAGGTCTGGGTCTGGTGGCTTCTCTGGTTGCCATCGTAGCATTGGCAATGGGCCCTCTGGCACCGTACACCAATGAAGCGGGCCGCACTGTGACGCCATACATGAACAACGTGATCCTGCTGATTGCGATGGTGTTTGCGGTAACCGGTATCTGCTTTGGTTACAGCACGGGTAAGTTTAAGTCGCTGCAGGACGTGGTTAACGCCATGGTCAAGCAGATGAACACCTTCGGTTATGTGCTGGTGTTGACCTTCTTCAGCCACAACTTCCTGGCGGTACTGAGCTATTCAGGTCTGGGCGTTTACATCACCTACTTGGGCGCAACTTCTCTGTCTGCGCTGGGTCTGGAAAACTTCCCGGTTCTGCTGATCATCGGCTTTATCATCACCACGGCGATCATCAACCTGTTTGTGGGCGGTCTGACCTCGAAGTGGATGCTGCTGGGCCCAATCTTCATCCCTATGCTGTACCAGGTGAACCCGAACATGACACCGGATGTGGTTTCAGCCGCGTTCCGTGTCGCTGATTCATCAACCAACATCATCACACCGATGATGACCTATGCGGGCGTTATCCTGGCGTTCATGCGTAAGTACAAGTCAGACCTGACCTTCGGTGATGTGATTGCGATGATGGTGCCATACTCGGCGGCTTTCCTGACGGTATGGACAACCCTGCTGATTGTCTTCTTCAGCTTTAACATTCCACTGGGTTTCTAACCGAGTGTGAAAAAAGAAAGCCCGGCTCAGGCCGGGTTTTTTGCGTTTCGCGTCAGGCTATTTCAAATGCTCGGCATGGAAGCGAAGGTGATCTTCAATAAAGCTCGAGATGAAATAGTAACTGTGGTCATAGCCTTCCTGCATACGAAGCTCCAGCGGATAGCCAGCTTCTTCGGCTGCCTGCAGGAGGTTGCCGGGTTTGAGCTGTTCGTGCAAAAACTGGTCACCGTCACCTTGGTCAATCAGCATCGGCAGGTGTTTGTGCGCCTTTTTGATTAACGCGCAGCTGTCGTATTCCAGCCAGGTGGATTTGTCCTCACCCAGATAGTTGCTGAACGCTTTCTCACCCCAGGGCACCGCGGCAGGGTTCACAATCGGGCTAAAAGCCGACACAGAGCGGTAGTCGTCACTGTTTTTCAGTGCAATGCTCAGTGCGCCATGGCCGCCCATGCTGTGACCGGAAATCGCCTTCACGTCGCTGACGGGAAAATGTGCCTCAACCACGGCAGGCAGCTCTTTTACCACGTAGTCATACATCTGGTAGTAGCGGTTCCACGGGGCTTCGGTGGCGTTAAGGTAAAACCCTGCGCCCAGACCAAAGTCATACGCGCCGTCAGGGTCGTCTGGAATACTGTCGCCGCGTGGACTGGTGTCCGGCGCGACAATTGCAATCCCCAGCTCTGCCGCAACACGGTGCGCCCCGGCTTTTTGCATAAAGTTTTCATCGGTGCAGGTCAGGCCTGACAACCAGTAGAGCACGGGAACACGGTTTGATTCAGATGCCTGTGGTGGCAGGAAAATCGCAAAGCGCATGTTGCAGTGAACCGTGCGCGATGTGTGGGTGTATTGCTTATGCCAACCGCCAAAACTGCGGTTACTGCTGATGTTCTCTAGACTCATGTCTGGCTCCATAGCGGGCGGCGGAAAAGCCGCCCGCGGTGGGGTTGTTTGAGGTCGTAGGGCTATTTGTCGTAATGGATCACTGAGCGGATACTCTTCCCTTCGTGCATCAGGTCAAAGGCCTCATTGATCCCATCCAGCCCCATGGTATGGGTAATGAAATCGTCCAGTTTGAACTCGCCCGCCAGATAGCGCTCCACAATCTGTGGCAACTCAGAGCGTCCTTTTACGCCACCGAAGGCGGTACCGCGCCATACACGGCCGGTAACCAGCTGAAACGGACGGGTAGAGATTTCCTGACCGGCACCGGCCACACCGATGATGACAGATTCGCCCCAGCCTTTGTGGCAGCACTCCAGCGCTGAGCGCATCACGTTCACGTTACCGATACACTCAAACGAGAAATCCACGCCGCCGTCGGTCAGTTCAACAATCACTTCCTGGATCGGTTTGTCGTACTTGCTTGGGTTAATGCAGTCGGTCGCACCGAGCTTTTTCGCCAGCTCAAACTTGCTCTCGTTGATGTCGATACCAAGAATGCGGCTGGCACCTGCCATGGCTGCACCAATGATGGCGGAAAGACCGATACCCCCCAACCCGAATACGGCAACGGTATCGCCTTTCTGCACCTTGGCGGTGTTCAGCACTGCCCCCATCCCGGTCGTGACACCACAACCGAGCAGGCACACTTCTTCAAGTGGCGCTTCCTTGTTCACTTTTGCCAGTGAGATTTCTGGCAAGACGGTGTACTCCGAAAACGTGGAGGTACCCATATAGTGGTAAATCGGCTTGCCGTCTTTGAAGAAGCGGGTAGTACCGTCCGGCATCAGGCCTTTGCCCTGAGTTTCACGGATTTTCTGGCACAGGTTGGTTTTGCCAGACAGACAGAACTTACACTCGCCACATTCCGGGGTGTAGAGTGGGATCACATGGTCGCCGACTTCTACACTGGTGACACCTTCGCCTACCATCTCAACGATCCCGCCGCCTTCATGGCCGAGGATCGCCGGGAAAATGCCTTCAGGATCATCACCGGATAAAGTAAAAGCATCCGTGTGACATACCCCGGTGGCGACAATACGCACCAGTACTTCACCGGCTTTCGGCAGCATGACATCCACTTCTTCGATACTCAGTGGTTTCCCTGCTTCCCAGGCAACAGCGGCACGCGATTTGATAAATTGATCAGCCATTGGCATTGTCCTCTCTAACGGTTGGTCAGTCCCTTAACGACTAACCCTAGGTGATTTACCGTACGGTAATAGGTTCACTTTTGTGACAAGTCTTGATTACAACCTAGTCTATTTGTTTCCCTTGTGGTGATAATCCATAATTCTGACAATTGACATTTACTGGTGAGTAACAATGGCGGACTGGCAAGGGATTTGTGAGTTTCTGGCGGTAGTGGAAACCGGCAGTTTTACCAAAGCATCCAAGCGTATCGGGGCTTCCACTGCGCACATCAGCCGACAGGTCGCCATGCTGGAAGAGCGCCTCAATACCCGTTTGCTGTTTCGTACCACGCGGCGGGTATCGACCACCGAAGAAGGGGCGATCTACTACCAGCATTGCCGCATGTTGGCAGACGGCTTGAAAGAAGCGGAAAGCGCCGTTACCCAGATGCACGAAACCCCCAATGGTCATATCAAACTGACCGCGCCGGTGACCTATGGTGAGAAGGTTCTGATGCCGTTGATCCTTGATTTTATGGCGCAGTACCCCGAGATCCTGATTGAGGTAGAGCTGACCAATGCAACGCTGGATTTGGTGGATTCTTCCTGCGATGTTGCCCTGCGGCTTGGCCGCCTGACTGACTCTTCTATGGTCTGCCGCCGGTTGGCAACCCGCCGACTGATAGTCTGCGGCTCGCCGGAATACCTGATCAAGTCAGGCACACCCCACACTTTGTCTGAACTCTCCCAACACAACTGCCTGCGCGGACAGCACGATTACTGGCGTTTCAGGGAAGATGGCAAAGAGCGTTCGGTGAGGGTGCGTGGCACCCTGCGTTGCAACAGTGGTATTGCGCTGCTCGATGCCGCTACAAGGGGGCAGGGATTAATTCAGCTGCCGGATTACTATCTCCATGAAGCGTTGGCGTCCGGCGCGGTGGTGAAAGTGCTGAATGCCTATCAGGACATGGAGGAGGGAATTTGGGCGCTGTTTCCACACCGTCAGCTACAGCCACTTCGGGTCAAGCTGCTGGTGGACTTTCTGGCGCTGCAACTGGCTAAAGCAAATGGTGTTTAGGATGCTATACCTAAACAACCTGAATCCTGCATCTTCAGGTTGTTTAGGTATATACTTCGCGCCCGTTATCGGTTCAGGAAAATATTCACAGTGACACAGAGTGATTTAGACCAGAAGTTTATGCAACGTGCTATCGAGCTGGCAGCCAAAGCAGAGGCCGAAGGTGAGGTGCCGGTTGGCGCAGTGGCGGTGCATAATGGTGTGGTAGTGGGCGAGGGCTGGAACCGTCTGATTGGCCAGCACGATGCAACTGCCCATGCGGAAATGATGGCGCTGCGTCAGGCAGGAAAAGTACTGCAAAACTACCGCCTGTTGGACACTGTGTTGTATGTGACGCTGGAGCCTTGCCCGATGTGCGCTGCGGCTATGGTGCACAGCCGAATTGGGCGTGTTGTTTACGGTGCGCCGGATCTGAAAACCGGGGCTGCAGGCAGTGTGATGAACCTGTTGAGCTATGAAGGTGTGAACCATCATGTGCTTTATCAGGGCGGGGTGATGGAAGCGGAATGCCGTGAACAGCTACAGGCATTTTTCCGCCGTCGACGTGCAGAGAAAAAAGCGGCGCGTGATGCACAAAGGGCTGCGCAAAGCGGCGAAAGTTCAGACGATCAGTAGTTTTCTTCCATCATGGCAAACTCCCGGATAGCAAACGTACGCTGACGCCACAGCACTTTTTTCAATGCCATATTACGTTTGATTTTGCGGCGGTTTGCGGACGCACTGGAGTTGCGGGAGAAATTGGCCTGTTGCTTGCGTTTATTGGCGAACATAACTTTCCTTCTTCAAGAATGAGCGCAGCCGAGGCTGCGCTTTTTTGTTGTGTCACCGTTATAGCTTGAGAGTGTTAACGCAACATGACAAGGGAAAGCAGAGTTATTTCTCCGCTTTCTTGTCGCCCTGCTCACCGTTGGGCGCAGGTGTCTCATCGGCAATCGGCGTTACCGTCACGTTTTCTTCGCGCTCCAACGTTTCTTCATCGCGTGGATCGTCACTCACAGTGATAGTTTGCAGATCTTCAAGGTTGTCTGCCGTATCGCTGGTAATGGCTTCTTCATTCATCTGCTCATAACCCACAATACTCTGGTAGTAACGGCGGATATTTTCCACGTAGCTCAGGGCTTCATAACCGCGGGCATAGCCGTAGCGGGTCTGTTTGTAGTACTGGCGCTTGGCCAGGAGTGGCAGGCGTTGTTTCACGTCCGCCCAGGAGTCGGGGTTGCCGCCCTGTGCTTTGGTCAGCCTGCGCGCATCCATCATGTGGCCAAAACCAATGTTGTAGGAAGCCAGTGCAAACCAGATTTTCTCATTCGGGTTAATGCTCTCCGGTACACGGTGCAACATCATACGCAGGTATTCCGCGCCACCTCTGATACTTTGCTCCGGATCCAGACGGTTTTTCACGCCCACGGATTTGGCGGTCGGCAGCGTCAGCATCATCATGCCGCGTACACCCGTTGGCGAAATGGCTCGGGGGTTCCAGTGTGATTCCTGGTAGGAGAGGGCAGCCAGCAAACGCCAGTCGAATTCGTCGGCGTATTTTTTGAACAGCGGTTCCCATTTCGGCAGCTTGGTGTCGATGGCGCGCAGGAAGGCGCGGGTGTCGACAAAATCAAAGCTGTCGATATGGCCGAAGTACTTCTCTTCCAGCGACGCCAGTTCGCCGTTTTGCGCTTTCTTACCGAAAAATTCAATCATTAGCGCGTAGACACTGTCGTCCTGCATTTTCTTCATGAACCAGGCTACAGGCTCGTCTTCGGTCAGCTCAAGCGCGACGGTGATTTCCGGGTGGGTGCGCTGCACCAGGGCAATATCAACAGAATCGGCGATGGTGAAATCCAGTTTACCGTCGGCAACCTGTTTTAGCAGTTCATCGTCATCAGTGTCTTTGACGCTTTCCCAGATAAGATCAGGGTACTCACGCTGGATGGCTTGAAGGGTCAGGGCATGGCTGGAGCCTTCCACCACAGCAACACGCGCACCGTCTTTGTTCAGTTCGGTCAGGTTACGCGGACGCCAGTGGCCGTTTTTGTACACCAGTTGCTGGCTGACATAGTAATACGCAGGCCCCGGACGGAAATGATCCAGCCGGTCTTTGGTGATGGTCAGGCCCGCTGCAATGATATCTACATCGCCGCGCTCAAGAGCAGGGAAAAGGCCGGAAAGGGTATAGGCCGGCTGCATTTCGAGTTTCACGCCAAGGCTTTGGGCAAACTGGGTGGCGAGCTCGTAGTCCAGACCGGTTGGGCCATCAGCCCCGATATAGTAAGAAAGCTGGTTATTGAGGGTACCGACTCGCAACACGCCACGATCGCGAATTTTTTCCAGCTCGGTTCTGTCGTCAAATTTCCATTCACAACCGGAAAGAAACAGCACCAGAAACAGCCCGGCAAGCAGTTGGTAGATTCGTTTTACTGCGTTCTCGTTCAAAAAGTTATGCTCACTCGTATTTCGTAGCGCCTGTTATATCAAAGCTGGCTTGATGCGAAAAGTTCAGGCGATAGCGTTACTTGCGGATTTGCTCAGCTTAGCGACAGATTATGCGGGGTAAAAAAAGTTACGCAAACGGTTGCGTCAAGTGTTACGTCGCTCACTTTTTTCCCCTATAATAGCGCCCCGAAGCCGATGGAAGTGATATCGGCGTAGCGCGGTGATTGACTCAATATTATTGAAATCATTGCGTTAGGCCAATATCACTTTAATTCACCCGCTAATCGAGAGACGTACGCACATGGAAATTTTGCGTGGTTCCCCCGCTCTGTCTGAGTTTCGTGTTCAAAAACTGCTGGAAAGCTGTAAAGCGAACCAATTACCTGTTATCAGCCTCTATGCAGAGTATATCCATTTTGCCGATCTTAGCGCGCCGCTAAGTGACAGTGAGCAACAAAAGCTCGATAGCCTGCTCACTTATGGGCCGACTATTGCAGAGCATGCGCCAACCGGCACCCTTTTCCTTGTTACCCCTCGTCCTGGCACCATTTCCCCTTGGTCTTCCAAAGCCACCGACATTGCCCGTAACTGTGGCCTGAGCCAAATCAAGCGCCTGGAGCGCGGTACGGCGTACTACGTTGAACTGTCTACTGACCTTTCAGACGAACAGCAAAAAACGCTGTCTGGCCTTTTGCACGACCGCATGATGGAAGTGATTTTCGCAAACCTGAACGATGCGGCAGCACTGTTTAAGACTGCAACACCGGCACCGATGACGGCTGTGGATGTGCTGACTGGTGGCCGCGAGGCGTTGGAAAAAGCCAACGTGGAACTGGGTCTGGCGCTGGCGGATGATGAAATCGATTATCTGGTGGAAAGCTTCACCAAGCTTGGCCGCAACCCGAACGACATCGAACTGATGATGTTTGCCCAGGCCAACTCTGAGCACTGCCGCCATAAGATTTTCAACGCAGACTGGACCATCGATGGTGTTGAACAGCCAAAGAGCCTGTTCAAGATGATCAAAAACACCTTCGAGCACAACAGCGAATATGTGCTGTCAGCATACAAAGATAACGCTGCTGTAATGGAAGGTTCGAACGTTGGCCGTTTCTTCCCGAATCCTGAATCACGCCAGTACGATTACCATCAGGAAATGGCGCACATCCTGATGAAAGTGGAAACCCACAACCACCCAACGGCGATTTCACCATGGCCAGGCGCATCAACCGGTTCAGGTGGTGAAATCCGTGACGAAGGCGCAACCGGTATCGGCGGTAAGCCAAAAGCGGGTCTGGTGGGCTTCACGGTTTCTAATTTGCGTATTCCGGGTTTTGAGCAGCCTTGGGAAACGGATTTTGGTAAACCAAACCGCATTGTTAACGCACTAGATATCATGCTGGAAGGCCCGCTGGGCGGCGCTGCATTTAACAACGAATTCGGCCGTCCAAACCTGCTCGGCTACTTCCGTACTTATGAAGAAAAAGTCACCTCGCACAACGGCGAAGAAGTGCGTGGTTACCACAAGCCAATCATGATTGCAGGCGGCATGGGCAACATCCGTGACCAGCACGTACAGAAAAAAGAAATCCCAGTCGGCGCGAAGCTGATTGTTTTGGGTGGCCCGGCGATGAACATCGGTCTGGGTGGCGGTGCAGCTTCTTCTATGGCTTCTGGCCAGTCCACTGAAGACTTGGATTTTGCGTCTGTTCAGCGTGAAAACCCGGAAATGGAACGCCGCTGTCAGGAAGTGATCGACCGTTGCTGGCAGCTTGGCGAGCAAAACCCGATTGCGTTTATCCACGACGTAGGCGCGGGCGGTATTTCGAATGCCCTGCCTGAGCTGGTGGATGACGGTGAGCGCGGCGGTAAATTCCAGCTGCGTGATGTACCGAATGACGAGCCTGGCATGAGCCCACTGGCAATCTGGTGTAACGAATCGCAAGAGCGCTATGTGATGGCGGTTGCGCCAGAAAACATGGACGTGTTCGATGCGATTTGTAAACGTGAACGTGCGCCGTATGCAGTGGTGGGTGAGGCGACAGAAGAGCGTCACCTGACGCTGGAAGACAGCCACTTCGACAACACACCCATCGACATGCCAATGGATATTCTGCTTGGCAAGCCACCGAAAATGCACCGCGACGTGACGTCGCTGAAAGTGGAAGGTCAGGCGATCAGCCGCGACGGTATCGACATCGAAGAAGCGACCCAGCGTGTGCTGCGTTTGCCTTCTGTGGCGGAGAAGACATTCCTTATCACCATCGGTGACCGCACTGTAACCGGTCTGGTAGCGCGTGACCAAATGGTCGGCCCTTGGCAGGTACCTGTCGCGAACTGTGCGGTAACCGCAGCGAGCTATGACACTTACCACGGTGAGGCTATGTCCATGGGCGAGCGTACGCCGGTGGCACTGCTAGACTTCGCTGCGTCTGCGCGTCTGGCTGTTGCGGAATCCCTGACTAACATCGCCTGTGCTGACATTGGCGACCTGAAGCGTATTAAGCTCTCTGCAAACTGGATGGCTGCAGCGGGTCACCCAGGTGAAGATGCCGGTCTTTATGAAGCGGTGAAAGCGGTGGGTGAAGAGCTGTGTCCAGCGCTGGATCTGACCATCCCTGTTGGTAAAGACTCCATGTCGATGAAAACCCGCTGGGACGAAAACGGCGAGCAGAAAGAAAACACCTCGCCACTGTCTTTGATCATTACTGCCTTTGGTCGTGTCGAAGACGTGCGCAAAACGGTAACTCCTCAACTTCGCACCGACAAAGGCGACAGCGCACTGGTGTTGGTAGACCTTGGCTGCGGCCAAAACCGCATGGGCGCAACTGCGCTGGCGCAGGTTTACAAGCAACTGGGTGACAAGCCTGCTGATGTTGACAGCCCTGAGCTGTTGAAAGGCTTCTTCAACGCGATGCAAACACTGGTTCGCGACGAGAAACTGCTGGCTTACCACGACCGCGGTGACGGTGGTCTGTATGTGACACTGGCGGAAATGGCCTTTGCCGGTCACGTGGGCGTGGAAGTGGACATCAACACCTTGTCAGCGGAAGACGAGTGCAGCGACGAACTGGCAGCACTGTTCAACGAAGAGCTGGGCGCGGTGGTTCAGGTTCGCACTGAAGATCTGGACTCTGTGCTTTCGACGCTGTCTGCGCACGGACTGGAAGCGTGTAGCCATGTGATTGGTACTCTGACAGAAGACGATGCTGTCCGTATCTGGAACGGTGACGCACTGGTGCTGGATCAAAACCGCACTGAGCTTCGTACCATTTGGGCGGAAACCACTTACCAAATGCAGGCGATGCGCGATAACCCACGCGGTGCTCAGCAAGAGTTTGACGCCAAGAAAGATGTGACTGACCCAGGTTTGTCAGCGAACCTGACTTTCGATGTGCAGGAAGACATTGCTGCACCGTTTATCGCAACTGGCGCACGTCCTCAGATGGCGATTCTGCGTGAGCAGGGCGTAAACTCCCACGTTGAGATGGCAGCGGCATTTGACCGCGCGGGCTTTGATGCCAAAGACGTTCACATGAGTGACGTATTGGCTGGCAAGGTATCTCTGGAAGAGTTTAACGGCTTGGTGGCTTGTGGCGGCTTCTCTTACGGTGACGTATTGGGCGCGGGTGAAGGTTGGGCGAAATCCATCCTGTTCAACGAGCAGGCGCGTGACCAGTTCGAGCGTTTCTTCCACCGTGGCGATTCCTTCGCGCTGGGCGTGTGTAACGGCTGTCAGATGCTGTCTAACCTGCACGAGCTTATTCCGGGTGCAGACTTGTGGCCGCGCTTCGTCCGTAACGAATCTGAGCGTTTTGAAGCCCGCTTCAGCCTGGTTCAGGTGCAGGAAAACCCATCCCTGTTCCTAAGCGGTATGGCAGGCTCCCATATGCCTATTGCGGTTTCCCATGGCGAAGGCCGCGTGGAAGTGCGAGATGCAGAGCACCTGGCTGCGATTGAACAATCGGGCACGGTTGCACTGCGCTATCTGGATAACTTCGGCAAAGTGACCGAAACCTACCCGGCGAACCCGAACGGTTCACCAAACGGTATTACCGGTCTCACCACCCGCGATGGTCGCGTCACTATCATGATGCCGCATCCAGAGCGTGTATTCCGCACGGTGGCGAACTCCTGGCACCCGGATAACTGGGGTGAGGACAGCCCATGGATGCGCATGTTCCGCAACGCGCGCGTTAAGTTGGGTTAATCCATAAGGGTAAACAGCCAAACTTGTGACACAGCCGCTACCTTCGTGTGGCGGCTTTTTTATCGGATTGCATCCGGTGTTTGGCTGGAGGTAAAGTGTTCGGGCAATTTTAAGGAGAGAAATGCAATGGACAGTGCAATCAGCTTTACACTCATTCCTACCGGTCAGGTTCCGGAATATTTGCTAAGCCGTTTTCCTTCGTTGGCAAACATCAGCGACACCATTTCCGATCTGGAAGTGCCGATGCTGGTGGCGGAAAAGCAAGGCGAGCCAGTCGCTGTGGCTGTGCTGCAACACGCCAAGCGCCATAACGGCATTATGGTCGAAGATGCTACTCTGACCTTGCTGGAAGTGGATCAGGCCAGCCGTTTGCAGGGCATTGGTAAAACGCTGCTGAATGCGCTGGAAGCCTATGCTGCTACCGTTGCCTGTGAACTGAAAGTCGATTGCGGAGCCGTGATTGGCCGTAAACCGATGCAGTCTTTACTGACCAATTCCGGTTATCAGCCACCATTTGCCTGTGGTGAAACAAAGACCACTACGTGGAAAAAATCCTTGGTGTAGTGCCTGAATTTTGCGTTAGCACTGCGTCATTCATGCAGCAGCGGTTACAATTAACGTATTGAGCTGACTGCTTGATCCAGAATTTAAGGGAATGCGATATGAAAAAAATCGAAGCGATCATCAAACCGTTCAAACTTGACGATGTGCGTGAAGCATTGGCGGAAGTGGGCATTACCGGCATGACGGTTTCTGAAGTGAAAGGCTTCGGTCGTCAGAAAGGTCACACAGAGTTGTACCGCGGTGCGGAATACATGGTGGACTTCCTGCCAAAGGTAAAACTGGAAATCGTGGTAGCTGACGATGCCGCTGACCAGTGCGTGGAAACCATCGTACAGACAGCACAAACCGGTAAGATTGGTGACGGCAAAATCTTCGTGACTGAGGTTGAGCGCGTTGTGCGTATCCGTACCGGCGAAGAAGACGAAGAAGCGATTTAATTGCCCTCCGACTTTCCCAAAACGCCGATTTTCCAAAAGCACAGAGACCGCCAACCGGCGGTCTCTGTGTTTATATCAGGCTGAACCTTATTTTTTGGTCAGGCCTGCGGCGTCATCAATCACGTGGAAGATGTAGTTTTGCTCAACCGCCCCCTGGAACAACCAGGCTTGTGGGCCCTGGGCGAAAATTGCTACGTCTTCACCGGAGTGGGTTTCTGAGCCCAGGCTGATAAGGGATTGTTGCAGGTAGTCGAGTTTGAGTGCTTCGTCTTGCGTCACCGCAGGACGAGGCGCTTTGTCATTCACCGCACCTGGGCCATTTCCGTATACGATGGTGGTGTAGGTGTTGCCATTGGTATCTTCGTTGAACTTGTCTTTTTGTTTCGATAGGCCAAGGATTGGGTTACCGCGCTGGGCATAACCGTTCATGACCATGGTGTGGGCATGGTCAGCGGTGACGATGACCAGTGTTTCTTTCGGGTCGGTTTTTTCCAGTGCGACCTTGATAGCTTCGTCATACGCCAGGGTATCTTCCAATGCACGAGCTGCATTGCCTGCGTGGTGGGCATGGTCGATACGGCCAGCTTCAACCATCAGCACATAACCGTCTTTGTCCTGACTCAGGATATCAATTGCCTTGTCCGTCATCTGTGCCAGAGAAGGCTCTTTGTTTTCAACTTTTCGGTCGGCTTCGTACTGCATGTGGCTTGGTTCAAACAGACCCAGCACGCGGGTTTTGTCGTTTACTTTGATGTTGTCGAATCCGTCGAAGTCATAAACAAACTGACCGTCGCTGTATTTGGCCTGCCATTCTTCAATCAGGTTGCGGCCATCTTTGCGCTTGCCACCTTTGTCCGGGTACTCCGGATCTTTGGCATCGGCAGGGATGAATTCTCGGCGACCGCCGCCCATCGCCACCTTGAAACCGTCGCCAGACTCAAAGCTTATTAGCTGAGATGCAATGTCCTTACAGCCGGTATTTTTGGCAATGTTTGGCATGGCGGCATCGTTTTCCCAGTTGCGGTCAGCACTGTGGGCATAGGCTGTCGCCGGTGTGGCGTGGGTAATACGCGCGGTGGAAACCACACCCAGCGCCTTACCTTTTTCACCGGCAAGGCTGAAGATGGTATCGAGTTCATTGCCAGCCACAGTGTCACAAAAGCCGCGGCGGACATTGTCATTGATATTGATGACACCGGCTTTGGTTTTGACACCGCTGACCATGGCAGTCGCCGTGCCTGCAGAATCCGGCGTTTGCATGTCGGTGTTATAGGTTTTGGACAGCGCAACGTTTGGCAGGCTTTCCAGGGTCAGGCTGTTTTCTTCGCCGGTTTTACCCTGAAGCTGACCTGCATAGATGCGTGCAGCTGTAATGGTGCCAACGCTCATGCCGTCACCGATAAACAGGATCACGTTTTTGGCTTTGCCTTCAATCGGCTTTTGCTTTTTGGCATTTTCCAGCGCGGCTTTGGCATCGGTATACCAAACGTCACCTTGTTGGCTGGGCGTCGCCAAGGCGGAAGAGGCAATCAAGGTTGTTGCGATAAGTGAGAGAGAAAATGTTGTTTTCATTGGTAGCTTCCACTGCATGAATTGTCGGCCATGATTGTTGACAGCCACGATGACAGAGCAATGATGATTAGATGACAAAATAAATACGCTTAAAGCGCGGGTGGGAGCGAATAACCAAATGAAACCGTTCGTTTTGATGCATAAAAAAGCCCTGCCATCGTGTGAAGGGCAGGGCATTTTAAAAAGAGGGGATTATCAGTAACAGACGACGTAACGGTCGGGTCTGTGGTTCATGGCCAGTACCAGGTTCAGGACAAAAGCACCGACGACTGAACAAGCCAGAAGCCAAGGGGAAACAAAGAAAAATGAGGCCATCAAGATTGTAATGTCGATCCCCATTTGGACATTTCCGGCACGGATCCCGAACTTATCCTGACAAAACAGCGCCAACACGTTAAACCCTCCGAGGCTCGCGTTGTGGCGGAAAATCATCAACATGCCCACACCCATCAGCAAGCCGCCGATCAGTCCACAGTAAAGAGGTTGCAGCCACCCGATAGTGAAAACGTGGGAAATGTGGTCAACCATCAGGGACACCATGCCACCGGCGAAAATACTGCGTAGGGCGAATTGTTTACCGAAGCGATACCATCCCATCACATAGAAAGGTATGTTGAACAGGAAATACAGGGTACCGAATGATAACTCGGTAAACTGGGAAACAAGCAGCGCAAGACCTGTCGTGCCACCGGTCAGCAATCCTGCTTGCTGGAGAAAATAAACGCCTTGAGCGACTAGAAAGGTACCAGAGAGGATCGCAATCATATCTTCAATCTGGGAATGGCGGGGGAGGTGTTGCAAGGTGTCGCTCCTTAAAAAAATGGGATGTCGTTTTTCAATGCATCCGCGACGCAAGCACGGCTATCGACTAAAAAAAGCAAGGCATATTAATGAGATTGCATTCTTGAGAGAAGAGGGGCTTTACACAGCGTTGCGTATCGGTGTCAGCAATTGGTTACGTGCTGTAAACCTGAAAACTTTACAGTGTGGTTATCCCGCGATATGAACTGAATTCATGCTGGGAATGAAAAATGACCATGTTCACTGATGCAAAAAAAATGTGATTGCTACTATCTGTTGCGCAACAAATTTTGTAGAATCGCAGCGATTGGGAATGCCATGACGAAAACGTTTGCGTCCGCATGGATACTGATGTTTGCGTCATGATGAAAATCAACTCATTCCAAGGTGAAAACCAGGTTGACCGGTTAGTTTGCTCGCGCGAGTTATCCGGTCAACTTGGTACCAAATTCCTAGGGAACAATCTGAGTCAGGAGATACAGATGCTAAAGCGTGACATGAATATCGCTGATTATGATCCGGAGCTGTTTGCCGCGATCCAGGAAGAAACTGCACGTCAGGAAGAGCACATCGAGCTCATCGCGTCAGAAAACTACACCAGCCCTCGCGTAATGGAAGCGCAAGGTTCCCAGCTGACTAACAAGTATGCGGAAGGCTACCCTGGCAAACGCTACTACGGCGGTTGTGAATACGTCGACAAAGCTGAAGCTCTGGCTATCGACCGTGCGTGTGAGTTGTTTGGTTGTGAATACGCGAACGTTCAGCCTCACTCAGGCTCTCAGGCGAACAGCGCTGTTTACATGGCACTGCTGAATCCGGGCGACACGGTACTGGGCATGAGCCTGGCACACGGTGGTCACCTGACTCATGGTTCTCCGGTTAACTTCTCAGGCAAGCACTACAACGTTATCCCTTACGGTATCGACGAAGCGGGCCAAATCAACTACGACGAAATGGAAGCGCTGGCGCTGGAGCACAAGCCGAAGATGATCATCGGTGGTTTCTCTGCGTACTCGCAAATCGTTGACTGGGCACGCATGCGTGAAATCGCGGACAAAGCAGGTGCTTACCTGTTCGTTGATATGGCGCACGTTGCGGGTCTGATTGCGGCGGGTGTTTACCCAACGCCAATCCCACACGCTCACGTTGTCACTACCACTACGCACAAAACCCTGGCGGGTCCACGTGGCGGTCTGATCCTGTCTAACGCGGGCGAAGACATGTACAAGAAGCTGAACTCAGCGGTATTCCCTGGTGGTCAAGGTGGCCCTCTGATGCACGTTATTGCTGCAAAAGCAGTGGCGTTCAAAGAAGCGATGGAGCCAGAGTTCAAAGCGTACCAACAGCGCGTGGTGGATAACGCCAAAGCCATGGTAGGTCAGTTCCAGGAGCGCGGTTACAAGATCGTTTCCAACAGCACTGAAAACCACCTGTTCCTTGTTGACCTGATTGACAAGAACATCACAGGTAAAGAAGCCGATGCAGCGCTGGGCGCAGCGAACATCACTGTGAACAAGAACAGCGTGCCAAACGACCCACGCAGCCCATTCGTTACCTCTGGTATCCGCGTAGGTACCCCGGCGATTACCCGCCGTGGTTTCACTCAGGAAGATGCCAAAGAGCTGGCGAACTGGATGTGTGACGTACTGGACAACATCGACAACGCAGAAGTTATCGACGCGACCAAAGCGAAGGTACTGGATATCTGCAAACGTCTGCCAGTATACGCATAAGCCGTTATCTGATTGAAAAAAGCACCTTCGGGTGCTTTTTTTGTGCCTGTTTTCACCACTTTCACGCTTTCCCGCTTGGGTAAATCGGTTACACTGTTCACCAATTGTTTAAGGAGGCGAGATGCACTGTCCATTTTGTGGTGCGAATGACACCAAAGTCATTGATTCCCGACTGGTCGCAGACGGTCATCAGGTGCGTCGTCGTCGCCAGTGTTTGGCGTGTAACGAACGGTATACCACGTTTGAAACAGCAGAGCTGGTGATGCCGCGTATCATCAAAACCAATGGTAACCGAGAGCCATTTAACGAAGATAAACTGCGTGGCGGCATTCAGCGGGCTCTGGAAAAACGTCCGGTGAGCACAGACGATATTGAAAAGTCGATTAACACGATTAAGTCGACCCTGCGTGCAACCGGTGAGCGTGAAGTGTCCTCTACCTTGGTCGGTAATCTGGTGATGGATGCGCTTAAAGAGCTGGATAAAGTGGCGTATATCCGTTTCGCTTCTGTGTATCACAGCTTTGAAGATATCCGCGATTTCGGCGAAGAGATCGCCCGTCTGGAAAAATAAACTGTTTTATGTTTTCAGAATTTGATTCCCAAATGATGCTGCGCGCCATTGAACTGGCAAAGCGCGGCGTTTATACCACAGCACCAAACCCCAACGTGGGTTGTGTGATCACCTTGGGTGAAGAAATCATTGGCGAAGGGTTTCATTTCCGCGCCGGTGAGCCTCATGCCGAAGTGCATGCCCTGCGCGCCGCAGGCGATCGCGTCAAAGGCGCGACCGCGTATGTCACCCTTGAGCCCTGTTCCCATTATGGCCGCACACCGCCGTGTGCTGATGCGCTGGTTGCCGCCGGCGTCAGCCGCGTGGTCTGCGCCATGGTTGACCCTAACCCGCAGGTAGCGGGGCGTGGCATTCAGCGCCTGCGTGATGCGGGCATTCACGTCGATGTTGGCTTGTTCCAGGCCGATGCTGAAGCACTTAACCCCGGTTTTATCAAAATGATGAAATCCGGCTTGCCTTATGTTCAGTTGAAGCTTGCATCCAGCCTTGATGGACGAACCGCGCTTTCTAACGGTGAAAGCAAATGGATCACCGGCAGTGAGGCACGCGCGGATGTACAGGCATTCCGCGCCAAAGCGGGTGCTGTCCTCTCTACCAGCCAGACCGTGATTGATGATAACCCATCGCTCAATGTGCGCTGGGAGCAGTTACCTCAGACGGTGCAAGCAGAGTATGCGCAAGCAGATTTGCGACAGCCCGTCCGTGTGATCCTGGATACACATGGCAAGGTATCTTCTGACGCCCATTTATTTTCCCTGGAAGGCAGCATCGTTTTGCTGACTGCAGCGCCAGATCAGGTTGCATGCCATGACGGTGTGGAAGTGGTGGCGATTGAACAAGGGAATAACGGCCTGAACCTCGACGCTGCGATGCGTGCGCTTGCAGCCCGTGGCATCAACCATATCTGGGTAGAGGCTGGGGCAACACTGGCTGGCAGCCTCCTGAGTGCTGGGCTGGTGGATGAACTGATTGTCTATCAGGCGCCTAAACTGATGGGAACTGACAGCCGCGCTCTGGTGAACCTTTCTGGGATCACTTCCATGGACGAGGTGCCGGCATATAGGCTCACTGACGTAGCGCGTATTGGTAACGACGTGCGCCTTCGCATGCAAAAGCCGTAAAAGAATACAAAGCGAATTACTATGTTTACAGGAATTATAGAAGCGGTTGGCCATATCCAGAAAATTACCCCGAAAGGCGGTGATATATCCCTGACCGTGGAAAGCGGCAAGCTGGATTTGTCGGATGTGAAACTCGGCGACAGCATTGCCACTAACGGCGTTTGTCTGACGGTGGTTCAACTCACGGGCAACGGCTATGTCGCTGATCTGTCCGGCGAGACGCTGAAACGCACAGCGTTTGCCACTTACAAAGCCGGTCAGAAAGTGAACCTGGAAAAAGCCATGCTGCCGACCACACGTTTCGGCGGCCATATGGTTTCTGGTCACGTTGACAGTGTGGCGACCGTGGTTTCACGCACCCAGACTGGCCGTGCAATAGAATTTTGGTTGGAAGCGCCTGCCAATCTGGCCAAATATCTGGCAGAAAAAGGCTCAGTCACCATTGACGGTATCAGCCTGACCATCAACGCTGTTGACGGCAACCGCTTCAAACTGACTATCGTGCCGCACACGGCACTGGAAACCACCATTAACGACTTTACCGTTGGGCATAAGGTCAACATCGAAGTGGACGTGATTTCCCGCTATTTAGAGCGTCTGATGATGGGCGATCGCGCCGCACAGCAAAGCGGGGCGGGTGGCCTTACCATGGCAAAACTCGCCGAATCAGGCTTTCTCCGTTAACGGACACCGATAAAACAGGGACAGGTATTATGACAATCAGCAGCGCAGCAGACATCATCGACGATATCCGTCAGGGCAAAATGGTTATCCTGATGGATGATGAAGACAGGGAAAACGAAGGCGATCTCATCATCGCCGCAGAAAAAATCACGCCGGAAGCGATCAATTTTATGGCCATGTACGGCCGCGGACTGATTTGCCTGACCATCACCAAAGAGCGTTGTCTGCGCTTAGGTTTACCGCTGATGGTTCAGGACAACAATGCCCAGTTTTCCACTGCCTTTACTGTCTCTATTGAAGCAGCAGAAGGGGTGACAACCGGTATTTCGGCTGCTGACCGTGCCCGCACGGTTGAAGCGGCGGTTGCGCCAAATGCGGTTGCAGCAGATTTGGTTCAACCCGGTCATATCTTCCCGTTGATGGCGCAGGATGGCGGTGTGCTCACCCGTGCAGGCCATACTGAAGCTGGTTGTGACCTGGCGCGTCTTGCGGGTTATTCGCCGGCAGCGGTGATTGTTGAAATCCTCAATGAAGACGGCACCATGGCGCGCCGTCCGGATCTGGAAAAGTTTGGTGAGAAGCATGATATCAAGCTAGGCACCATTGCTGACCTGATTGAATACCGCAATAACAACGAAACCACCATTGAGCGCGTGGCGTCCTGTAAGCTGCCGACGGAATTTGGTGAGTTTGACCTGATCACCTACCGCGACACCATCGACAATCAGGTGCACTACGCCCTTTGCAAAGGCGAAGTGAGCAACCAGCCAACGCTGGTGCGTGTTCATCTGCAGGATACTTTTACTGATTTGCTGCATTCAGACCGTTCGGCCGAGCGAAGCTGGACGCTGACCGATGCGATGAAGCGGATCAATGCCGAAGGTGGCGTGTTGGTTATCCTCGGCAAAGAAGAATCGTCTGAGTCGATTATCCATAAAGTGCGTAACTTTGAAGCGCAGGATAGCGGCGAAAAACCGGCTTCTGCCAAGTGGCAGGGTACCAGCCGTCGCGTGGGGGTGGGGTCGCAAATCCTTGCCGATTTGGGCGTTACAGAAATGCGCCTTTTGTCCTCCACCAATAAACGTTATCACGCCCTTTCTGGCTTTGGACTGAAAGTGGTGGAATATGTCGTCGACTAAACTTTCTCAATGGCGATGATGATAAACGCAGCCGAGGCTGCGTTTTTTGTTGCTGTCGGGCGGGGAAGCAGGCTTTTTTCAGCGTGGTATAAGCGCTGGCGGCGTTACAGAAAAGTGTGATAGAATCCCGCGGTTTCTCAATCCGGATAATCAGTCATAGGAAGGCCCATGAAGGTAATCGAAGGTGCATTCGCAGCACCAAATGCTCAAGTTGCTATCGTTATCTCCCGTTTCAACAGCTTTATCAACGAAAGTCTGCTGGATGGTGCTATTGATGCGCTGAAGCGTCAGGGCCAAGTAAACGAAGACAATATCACTGTAGTACGTTGCCCAGGCGCTTACGAGCTGCCATTGGTGGCACAACGTGTTGCAAAAAGCGGCCGTTACGACGCTATTATCGCTCTGGGATCAGTGATCCGAGGCGGTACGCCACATTTTGACTATGTGGCCGGAGAATGTAACAAAGGTCTGGCACAGGTTGCTCTGGAGTTTGATACTCCGGTTGCATTTGGCGTGCTGACCGTAGACACCATTGAACAAGCCATCGAACGCGCGGGTACCAAGGCTGGTAATAAAGGGGCAGAGGCTGCACTAAGCGCGCTTGAAATGGTGAACGTACTGTCCCAAATCGAATCCTAATCGGGGGTTATTGTGAAACCAGCCGCAAGACGCAATGCGCGTCATTTTGCACTACAGGCAATTTATTCTTGGCAACTGACGAAAGACAATGTTGCTGATATCGAAGCTCAGTTTTTGGCTGCAGATAACTACGAAGAAGAAGAGCATCAAGCAGATGAACCACGTCTGCGTCAGCCAGAAACCGACGTAGAATACTTCCGTGATCTGCTGTCTGGCGTTGTGCTGAACTACCAGGAACTGGACAGCAAAATGCGTCCATACCTGTCTCGTCCAATCCAAGATCTGGACGAAATGGAACATGCAATGCTGCGTCTGGCGATGTACGAACTGTGCAAACGCGAAGACGTACCTTACAAAGTGGTTATCAACGAAGCAATTGAACTGGCGAAGCGTTTTGGCGCAGAAGACAGCCACAAATTCGTTAACGGCGTGCTGGATAAAGCAGTACCGACCCTACGTAAGAAGTAAGAACGAGTTAAGACCCCAAAGGCCAGCCACGCTGGCCTTTTTGTTAGGAATGACATAATGGCCGGTAACGAATTCGATCTGATAAACCGTTACTTTAAATCTCAGCCGGTGACACGGCGCGATGTCGACCTGGGCATTGGTGATGATGCCGCAATTATTACGGTGCCGGAGAACTGCCAGTTGGTCGTTACTACCGACACGCTGGTAGCTGGAAACCACTTCCTGCCCGATGCTGACCCTGCCCTGATTGCCTACAAGGCGTTGGCATCCAATCTCAGTGACCTTGCAGCCATGGGTGCCATGCCTGCCTGGTGTTCCCTGGCGTTAACCCTCCCATCCCCTGATGAAGCCTGGCTGGATGCATTCTGCCGTGAATTTTTTGCGTTAGCAGAATATTTCCAGGTTCAGCTTGTAGGTGGTGACACTACCAAGGGGCCTTTGAGTATCACCATCACCCTGCAAGGGTTTGTCCCTGCCGGAAAAGCGCTGCGCCGCGACGGTGCCAAAACGGGAGACTGGCTGTATGTGACCGGTAATCTGGGTGATGCGACGGCAGGGCTGGATGTGATTTTGCGTGACAACCAACCGCAAAATGACACAGAGGCAACCCTGTTAGAACGCCACTACCGCTCAAATCCGCGGGTGCTTGCCGGTCAGGCATTGCGAGATATTGCTTCATCTGCACTTGATATTTCAGATGGCCTGATTTCCGATTTGCCTCATATCTTGAAAGCCAGCGGTGTGGCTGCGGTGATCAATGCGGATGCGCTACCACTGTCGGAAGCATTACTTACCTACACCGGTGATAAAGAGAAAGCGGCCAAAATGGCGCTTTGCAGTGGTGAGGAATATGAGCTGTGCTTTACGGTACCTGAAAGTCACCGCGGTGCGTTGGATGCGGCGCTGGCACACACTACAACGCCTGTGACCTGCATTGGCCAGATTCGCCATGGTGAGGGTCTGAGTGTCTTGTGGAATGGTGAGGCAGTGAATTGGTCACTGTCTGGCTGGGATCATTTTTCTGAGTGATGTATGACTAACCCTATCGAAAAAATTCGTCTTTCCAACCCAGTACACCTACTGGCAACGGGGTTTGGTTCTGGCCTGTCTCCTTGGGTGCCGGGCACCATGGGCACATTAGCGGCGGTGCCGTTTTATTATCTGCTGGTGTGGATGTCACCGTGGGCGCTTATCGCCGCTATTGCTATCGGCTCGTTGGTGGGGATCTACCTTTGTGGGAAGACTTCATCTGACATGCAGGTTCACGACCATGGCAGCATCGTTTGGGATGAGTTTGTCGGCTTTTGGATCACCATGTCACTGGTGCCGACCACGGACTGGCAGACAGTGCTCGCGGGTTTTGTCATTTTCCGTTTCTTCGACATGGTGAAGCCCTGGCCTATCAGCTGGCTCGACAAGCGAGTTCACGGTGGCTTCGGCATTATGCTGGACGATATTGTGGCGGGATTGATGTCCATGGTTGCGTTGTGGCTGCTTCATCCCTACCTGTTGGCTATTTAAGGTCGATATAGTTTCTAAAGCGCTCGATCCGGGCTCTGTTCTCCACGATGGTTTCAAGCAGGGGACGGAGCCTTTCCTGAATATCGGCTGAGGCATGCCATTTTGGATCGGGCTTCCATCTTTTCGTCCACGGGATGATGTCATCGGGCGGGATGGGGCGTGAAATACCAAACCCCTGTCCCAAATCACATCCCAGCCAAAGCAACAGTTCAATTTGCTCGTGCGTTTCGACGCCTTCTGCCACCACTTCACGGCCAAAGGTGTTTGCCAGGGTGATGACCCCTTCCAGAATAGTTAGGTCGTCTTTATCCTCCAGCATATCCCGCACGAAGCTACGGTCTATTTTCAGGGTCTGTGCTGACAGGCGTTTGAGATAAGTCAGGGAAGCGTAGCCTGTCCCGAAATCATCAATCGCAAAAAGCAGACCCATCTTTTTGCCGCGCTCAATGACTTTTGATACTGCATCGATGTCTTCGAAAGCACTGGTTTCCAGAATTTCCAGCTCTAGTTGGCTGGGTTCAATGTGGGGATAGCGCGCCAGTTTAACCCGAAGTTTATCGATGAAATCCTGTTGCAGCAGGTGGTAGGGTGAGATGTTTACGCTGACACTGGTGTTGAGCCCCTGCTCTTGCCATTTTGTCAGTTGGGAGAGAGACTCTTCGATGACCCAGTTACCGATATCGCTGATGAGGCTGTGGTTCTCAATGTGAGGGATGAACTCGTTGGGACTGAGCAATCCCTGCTCAGGATGCTGCCAACGGATGAGTGCTTCGACACCAATGATTTCACCGGTTCGCAGATTAACCTTTGGCTGGTAAAGCAGGAAAAACTGGTTCTGCCGCAGTGCTTCACCAATACGCTGCAGGTTTTCATTCTGGGTTTTCAGGCTGCGCTCAAGCTCGGCGTCAAAGAAGTGGTAGCGCTTTTTGCCTTTGAGTTTGGCCTGGTACATGGCGTAATCAGCCTGACGCAGCAGTTTGTCTGAATCCACTTCATCGTTTTGTGGGTAAGTGGTGATCCCAAAGCTTGCGGAAACCTGCACCACATTCCCGCCAACATCCACAGGCTCACATGCGGCATCCAGCAAGCGGGGTAACAGCGGTTGGCAGGCCTCAGGGGAAGGGAGGTCGCTGAGCACGGCGACAAACTCATCACCACCGATACGGGCGATGGTATCGCACTCCCTCAGGGCGTATTTCATCCGCTTGGCCAACTGCTGCAACAGAACGTCGCCAACGTCATGGCCGAAGTTATCATTCACAGGCTTAAACCCATCAAGGTCTAGAAAAATCACCGCGATGTAGTGCTGATGGCGCTTGGCGAGTTTCATTGCATGCTTGAGGCGGTCCAGCAGCAGCAGGCGGTTGGGTAACTCTGTCAACGGGTCAAAATGGGCGATTTTTTGCAGTTTGTGTTCATGTTCTTTGTAGGCGGTAATATCTGAAAAAACGGCGACATAATTTTGAGGCACGCCTTCATTGTCCGTCACCACACTGATGGTCAGCAGCTCTGCATAGGTTTCACCGGTTTTACGCCGGTTCCAGATTTCACCGCTCCAGTGGCCCCGTTTTTGTAAAGATGCCCACATGTCTTTGTAGAAGGATTTGTTTTGTTTCCCTGAGCGTAAAATGCTGGGATTCTTTCCCTTGACATCTTCTAGTGTGTAACCGGTGATGCGGCAAAAGGCATCGTTAACTTCAATGATCCGACTATGTGCATCGGCAATAATGATCCCCTCACGGGCATGGGTAAACACTTTAGCGGCCAGTCTCAGGTTGTCTTCAGCCTGTTTGTGGGCGGTGATGTTCTGTAAGGTGCCCAGTATTTTTAAGGGGCGGTACTGATGATCCCACTCAACAACTTTGCCCCGGGCGAGAACATGCAGCCATTGTCCTGACCAGTGACGAAGTCGCAATTCACAGTCATAGAAGCTCACTTGCTTGCCGAACAGTAATTCCAGCTCCGCATCGGATTTCATTTTGTCTTCGGGGTGGATGAACTGTTTCCAGTCCTGATTAGGAGGGCCGTTGAGGGTTTCAGCGTCATAACCAAGAATGTCCATCCATGCGCCGTTGTAGGTGATTTTTCCGGTTTCTACATCCCATTCCCAGGTACCAGACTGGGTGCTTTCAATCACGTTATGGAGCCGGGCATGTTCCATTTTTACCGTATGATGCGAATGGCGGATCATGTCTATCATGGCGTTCATGGTGTGGCTCAGCGTGGAAAGCTCCCGGTTCGGGAACTCAGGGATATGTGAAATGGGGATCCCGCTTATATCCCGTAACCCAATGGCGGAGGTGATCTGTTCCAGTGGGCTGGTAAAGAAGCGCTTGGCGAAGAAGAGCAACAGGCTGATCAGGATTAATGCGGTGATGACAGACGTCGCGAGTGTTTGCCTCAGCAAATGTCCCAAGCTTTGGGTTATTGCCTCGTCGGTAACAAAAATGGACACGCTGCCAATGGGCGCGCCATTTGAGTCGGTCACAGTTGGAGAAGCCGCCAACTGTGCCTGGCTGAGTAATTCTTCATGGTGCGCCCGGCCTTCAACATAGCGCTTCGTTTCACCGTTGGGCAGGCGTATATGACCTGTAATATAATGCTTTTTGCCAAGCACCTTTCCCATGAGATCATCTTTAACCAAGATGGCGTGAAAACCCTTGAGGTTCAACTCGGCTTTGATGAGATTTTCATATTCATTGATAGAGTAAGCGCTGATAAATGGCGCCACGGTGCGCGTGAGACGTTCAGCCGATTCGCTCACGCTCTCCTGCTGTCTGTCGAGTAACTCGTTGCGCTGCTCTATATAAATCAGCGCAGAAGAAACTGTAAAAACGGCGATGACAGCAGCACAAACCAACACGGCCAAATGGGTAAACAACGAGCCTTTTCTTATCTCAGTGACGGTCATAAGCCCGCATCCAGACCAAGGACATTGCGTTTGATTTTTGGCATAAGCGTGTCGACATTTTCTGGGGACACGGCCAGAACCGGCAAAGAAATGCTTTTCTCTACCGGCTTGCCCGTCAAGTGGTTATGCAGGGTTTCTGTAGCAATCTCCCCAATCATGAAAGGTTGTTGCATACCTGCTGCAACCAGTGTTCCCGCTTTCAGCATGTCGATAAATTCAGGTTCGGCGTCAAAACACAGAAGTAAGATCTCCCCTTGCTTGTTACTGTCTTCAATCGCGTCCAATGCGGCTTGATAGCGGTCAGAACCTTGCAGCCACAGCGCGTGGAGCTTGGGGTTTTCGTTAATCAACTCAATCGCAAAACCATAGGTTTCCTGATAAGAAAAGGTACGCTGCTGACGAAGCCCTACAGATTTAAAACCGGCTTCGTTCATGGCATGTAAAAAACCCGAGGTACGTGCCCGTCCATTCTCACGTTTTTGTGGGATGGCGATGATCCCAACGCCAGGATTGTCCCAGCCTTTGGTGCGAAAGGCTTTGGCCAGGATCTTCCCGAGACTGTGGGCACCATTGAGGTTATCTGAGGAGATATAACTGACATATTCACCGCCATCGGTGCCAATATCTGCAATCACCACTGGGACATTTTCGCTGGCGGCGAGTTCGAGAATGGTAACGGCGTTGGAGGAATTAGTTGGGGAGAGAATAATGCCCTTTACACCTGATTTGAGGGCTTTGACGGTGTTAATCAGCTCCTTTTCGCTACTGTTTTCCGCACTGTAAACGTCAATGTGATAGTTGAGCGCTTCTCCTTGGCTGACGATGCCACGCTTCATGATGTTCCAAAATGGAATACGGACATCGGACACCAGATACGCGAGGTGAGGTTGTGGCTCGGCAGCTTTGCTTATTCCTGCGAAGAGAAGCAGGAGCACTGCAAGGAGGAGTCGACACCGGATATATCGTTTGGTGGGTATCATTTGGCAATCCCAATATTAGCCAGATATTCGGTAACCGGTTGATTAAACGGTCTATTACGCACCGTTAAGGGTAGTATCAAATATGAGGTATTGCTTATTTTTGAGAAAGTTTGTGACAGGTGAAGGTGATTGAAGGGATTGCCGTGAAACATCCGGTTTCAGGCACAAAAAAACGCGGCATTGTCAGGCCGCGTTTTCACGTTATACCTAAACGATCTCTGAATGCGAGTATCTTCAGGTTGTTTGGGGACACATTCAGGCTTGGAGATAGCGGCGGATTTGCGCTTCGATCCCTTTGCCGTCCAATTCTAGTTCAGCATGAAGTTCTTGCTGTGAACCTTGATGGATAAATTTGTCCGGCAGGCCAATTTGCAAAACCGGTTTAATCTGGCGTGATTTCATCAGGTATTCGATCACACCCGAGCCGGCACCACCGGCGATGGCGTTTTCTTCTACCGTCACCAGCACATCGTGGCTTGCTGCCAGTTGGCTGATGAGGCTCTCGTCCAGCGGCTTCACAAAACGCATGTCTGCAACTGTGGCGTTGAGTGCTTCAGCGGCTTCCATAGCATATGGCAAAGTTGTGCCAAAGTTCAGGATGGCAATTTTCTCGCCTTCGCGTCGCACAACGCCTTTGCCCATCGGCAGTGCTGTCATGGTCTTTTCAACCGTCGCTCCACAGCCGGTGCCGCGTGGGTAACGAACTGCTGAAGGTCCTTTGTAGGTATGGCCGGTGTAGAGCATCTGGCGACACTCGTTTTCGTCACTTGGTGCCATGATAACCATGTTCGGGATGCAGCGCATAAAGCTCAGGTCAAACGCGCCTTGATGGGTTTGACCATCTGCGCCTACCAAACCACCGCGGTCGATGGCAAACATCACAGGTAGATCCATGATAGCCACATCGTGGATCAACTGGTCATAGCCACGTTGCAGGAAGGTTGAGTAAATCGCGACAACCGGATTGTAACCGCCAATGGCCATACCTGTGCCAAGCGTTACAGCGTGTTGCTCAGCAATAGCGACGTCGAAGTACTTATCTGGATGCTCTTTGGAAAAACGCACCATGCCTGAACCTTCGCGCATGGCAGGCGTGATTGCCAGCAGCTTGTCGTCCTGCTCAGCCATGTCACACAGCCAGTCACCGAAAATCTTGGAAAACGTCGGGCCAGTGGATGGAGATTTTGGCAGGGTATCTTCCGCAGGGTTGAACTTAGGCACGGCGTGGTAGCCGATGGGATCTTTTTCCGCCGGCGCGTAGCCTTTACCTTTCTTAGTCATTACATGCAGGAACTGCGGGCCTTTGAGGTTACGCATGTTCTTGATGGTTTTCACCAGCTCTTCTACATCGTGACCATCAACAGGGCCGATGTAGTTAAAGCCCAGCTCTTCAAACAGGGTGCCCGGTACAACCATGCCTTTCAGGTGCTCTTCTGCGCGGCGAACCAGCTCTTTGATTGGCGGTGCGCCAGAGAGAACTTTTTTACCGCCTTCGCGGATGGACGTATAAAAGTTGCCGGAAAGCAGTTGTGCCAGGTGATTGTTCAGTGCACCAACATTTTCTGATATCGACATTTCGTTGTCATTCAGGACAACCAGCATATCGGCGTGCACATCACCGGCGTGGTTCATGGCTTCAAACGCCATGCCTGCGGTGATCGCGCCATCACCGATCACGCTGACAACCTTACGCTCGCGGCCTTCTTTTGCCGCTGCAATGGCAAGACCCAAAGCGGCACTGATAGACGTTGAGCTGTGACCGACAGACAGTACATCGTATTCGCTTTCTTCACGCCAAGGAAAAGGATGCAGTCCATCTTTTTGGCGGATTGTCGGCAAGCGCTCACGGCGTCCGGTCAGGATTTTGTGGGGGTACGCCTGGTGGCCAACGTCCCAGATCAGATGATCGAAAGGGGTGTTATAGACATAATGAAGCGCCACAGTCAGTTCAACTGCACCCAGCCCCGAGGCAAAATGACCACTGGAATGGCTGACAGAGTTGAGCAGATAGGTTCTTAGCTCGTCGCACAGCTTAGGCAGAACGTCCCGAGGGAGCGTTCTAAGTTCGTCAGGTGTATCTGCCAGCGCGAGCGTTGGGTATTTTGCGATATCGAGAGTCATAAATTCGTAATTTGGGCGCTATTTGTAGTTAGTTCTTGCGCTCGATGATGTACCGGGCGAACTGTTCCAATTGTTCAGTATTGTAGGGGATTGCATGCAGTGCTTGTAGTGCTTCTTGATAAAGAAGCTCAGCTTTCTGTTGTGCACCTTCAAGACCAAGCAGTGCAGGATAAGTACTTTTCTCTGCCGCTAGATCTGAACCCTGTGGTTTTCCGAGTGTTTCTGTGTCACTGACGATATCCAGAATGTCATCCTGAACCTGAAACGCAAGCCCGATGGCATTGGCAAATGTATCCAACTGTGAAAGCCAGGCCGTGCCTTTTTCACCCGCCGCCATTGCACCAAGTCGCACTGCGCAGCGGATAAGCGCACCGGTTTTGTTGCGGTGGATTGTCTCAAGGGTGGCTAAATCCACCTGCTTGCCTTCTGCGGCTAAATCCAACGCCTGCCCCAGACACATGCCAGATGCACCGGACGCTGCAGCCAGTTCTTTGACCATTTGTATACGGTATGGGTCACCTTCTTCAGACAGTTCACCTTCAGCAAGAATGGTAAAGGCCAGGGTTTGCAGGGCATCCCCGGCCAAAATAGCGCTCGCTTCATCAAAGGCGATGTGACAGGTCGGTTGACCACGGCGCAGATCGTCGTCATCCATGGCAGGTAAGTCATCATGGATCAGCGAATAGGCATGCACGCATTCAACCGCAGCCGCCGGGGTATCCATGGCTGATTCCGGCAAACCGAAAAGCTGTCCGGTAACGTAAGTCAGGAAAGGACGAACACGTTTTCCCCCAAGTAGGGCGCCGTGTTTCATAGCCTGGAGCAGTGGCTGTTCAGAATGCCCAAGCGAGTCAATCCAATGCGCCAGTTGGGCATTGTTGCGCTCTTGGTAATGAAGAAGGGTGGAAGATAAAGCTTTGTCACTCATCGCGCGTGTCTTCGAATGGTTCCAATGGAGCGTTGTCGTCTTGCGCCAGCAGAATTTCAACGCGCTGCTCTGCGTCAGTCAGGGTTTTCTGCCCTTGTCTGGCCAATGAAATACCGCGCTCAAACTGCTTTAGCGCCGTATCTAATGGCAAGTCGCCGTTTTCAAGGCCAGTCACGATCGTGTCCAACTCTTTGAGAGTTTCCTCAAAGGTCATGTTTTCAGGTTTCTTGGCAGCCATGAGGTTCCTACCGTTAAGGTCAGCTGATCCTAAATAATGGCGGAGAAGTTAACCCAGCGCCCTTTAGTGGTCAAACGCTTGAGTAAAAAACTGCGCCACTTAGGTGAAATTCACGGTATGACTGGCGGAGGTGGCGGGTTTCTTGCTTGTGATTTGTTCAGCGGCAATTTTTTGTCATCGGCATGATGAAATTCAAAGAACAGGACATTTCACTTAAACTTGAGAGTAAAGTCTGCATCTTGCGATGACTTGCGTATAAAATCTAAAGACACACTAAATATTTGGGATTCGCGGCCGTTACTGAGAGAGGCGAAAAGCGAATTCACCTCACCATTTTGTAATCGGGCTAGAGAAAATTAAGGGGATCGTTCTGTGGATCTGGCGACACTCATAGGGATGCTCGGTGCCTTTGCCTTTATTGTCATGGCAATGTTGCTTGGCGGCACCATCAGTATGTTTGTTGACGTCCCGTCTGTGCTGATCGTGTTCGGCGGGAGTCTGTTTGTTGTATTAATGAAATATCCCCTTGGGCAATTTTTCGGTTCCTTCAAAATTGCGGGTAAAGCTTTCATGTTTAAAGCTGATGATCCGGAAGACTTGATCGCGAAAATTGTCGAAATGGCGGACGCCGCCCGTAAAGGTGGCTTTCTTGCGCTTGAAGAAATGGAAGTGCCGAACACTTTCATGAAAAAAGGCGTGGACATGCTGGTGGATGGTCACGATGCAGAAGTTGTGAAAATGACGCTGCAAAAAGATATCGTGATGACTGATGAGCGCCATGATGGCGGAGCTCAGTTTTATTCAGCACTGGCGGACATTGCGCCTGCGATGGGGATGATCGGTACACTTATCGGTCTGGTTGCCATGCTGTCAAACATGGATGACCCTAAAGCAATCGGCCCTGCGATGGCGGTTGCACTGTTGACCACGCTGTACGGTGCCATGCTGGCGAACATGGTGGCGATTCCTATCGCCGACAAACTGCGTTTGCGTAAAGATCAGGAAAAACTGAACCGACGATTGATCATGGATGGCCTGTTGGCGATTCAGGATGGCCAGAACCCGCGTGTTATCGACAGCTACCTGAAGAACTACCTCAACGAGAAAAAACGTAACGTTGACGTAGACGGATAAGGAGTCGGGTATGGATGAAGAATGCAAATGTCCCCCTCCCGGGCTCCCGGCCTGGATGGGAACATTCGCCGATTTGATGTCGCTATTGATGTGCTTTTTCGTACTGCTGCTTTCGTTTTCGGAAATGGACGTACTCAAGTTCAAACAGATAGCAGGCTCAATGAAATTCGCATTCGGTGTGCAAAACCTGCTTGAGGTAAAAGATATCCCTAAAGGAACCAGCGTCATCGCCCAGGAGTTCCGTCCCGGGCGGCCAGAGCCGACGCCCATCGAAGTGATCATGCAGCAAACCATCGACATGACCCAACGCACCTTGGATTTCCAAGAAGGTGAGTCAGACCGGGCGGGGGGCTCGCAACGTGATTCTGCGCAACTCGATGGTGGGTCGACAGCTAATCAGGCGTCACTTCAAGAGCAGGAGCAAGACACCGAGCAGATGTCCAGCACTGCACAGATGGTGGTACAGGCACTGGAAAGGGAAGTGGAAGAAGGGGCGGTTGAGGTAGAAAACCTCGGCCAGCAACTGATTATCCGAATACGTGAAAACGGTGCCTTCCCGGCAGGCTCCGCGTTTTTGCAACCCAAGTTCAGGCCACTTATCCGACAGATCGCGGATTTGGTGAAAGACGTTCCAGGGATTGTCCGCGTATCCGGTCATACTGACGATACGCCACTGGATTCAGAGCTTTACCGTTCAAACTGGGATTTATCTGCGCAGCGGGCGGTGTCTGTGGCGCAGGAAATGGAAAAGGTGGACGGGTTTGACCCAATGCGTATGCGGGTTGAAGGCATGGCGGGCACGGCTCCACGGGTGCCGAACGATACACCTGAGCATCGTGCCCAGAACCGTCGGGTGGAGATTGCCATCATGCAGGGCAAACCGCGCGAGTCTGATGAACTTTCGGCAGACGCACCAGTACAGCCTATTCAGGAAAACTGATTGGGTTTGAAGCAAAGAGAAAAGGCAGCGATTCCCGCTAATGCCGATCAGTTAAGAGATAAATGATCGGTTGAACGATCCAACAGATGGCTTATAAAGGCTCTAAGTCCCCATACTTAGAGCCTTTTATTTTGCAATTGACCACAGCCCTTACCCTCGCGAA
>NZ_JAHUTS010000012.1:0-152476 GCF_019209835.1 Enterovibrio paralichthyis
GGGCTCATAACCCGAAGGTCGTCGGTTCAAATCCGGCTCCCGCAACCAATGCGACACTAGCTCAGCTGGTAGAGCGCAACCTTGCCAAGGTTGAGGTCACGAGTTCGAACCTCGTGTGTCGCTCCAATTTAAGTTGTCATCGTACTTGAACGGTGAAATACGGACGCGGGATGGAGCAGCCTGGTAGCTCGTCGGGCTCATAACCCGAAGGTCGTCGGTTCAAATCCGGCTCCCGCAACCAATGCGACACTAGCTCAGTTGGTAGAGCGCAACCTTGCCAAGGTTGAGGTCACGCCTAAACCTTGAAGATCGGGAACCTCGTGTGTCGCTCCAAATTTTAACTTTCGATACGTCGAAAGTGTGATATGCAAGGAACCTTACCAAGGTTGAGGTCACGCCTAAGCCTTGAAGATCGGGAACCTCGTGTGTCGCTCCAATCTCCTTAGAGGGTTTGGAATATGGTAATAGTTGTCATCGTACTTGAACGGTGAAATACGGACGCGGGATGGAGCAGCCTGGTAGCTCGTCGGGCTCATAACCCGAAGGTCGTCAGTTCAAATCTGGCTCCCGCAACCACATTTTAAAGCCCAGTCTTCGGACTGGGCTTCTTCGTATCTATCTAATTTTCATATTCTTCCTTTATCTCTTCCCAGCTAGCCTTTAACCTAAAGCAAAATTACCTAAATTTTACCGATTGGATAGGTAATGCATGCATGGAGGCGGCAAATGGCCAATCAGAATATATCTACCCTTGATCGCATTGATATTGATATCCTCAGGATCCTGCAATCCAACGGGCGATTGCCTGTGGTGGAACTAGCGAAAAGGGTCAACCTGACCACAACGCCTTGCTCAGAGCGCGTAAAGCGATTGGAGAGGGAAGGCTACATTTCCGGCTATCACGCTGATATATCACCGGAAAAACTGGGGCTGGATGTGGTGGTGTTTATCCATATGCGGCTTGACCAGACAAACCTGTCCATCTTCGACAAATTTGCGAAATCTGCCATGCTGATCCCTGAAATTGAGGAATGCTATTCACTGTCGGGCGACTTTGATGCCATGGTGAAAATCAGGGTAAAAAATATCAAGGCTTATCAGAAGTTTATGTCGACACGTATCATCCAGCTTCCAGGTGTAGTTCAGACTCGCAGCGAAATCGTGATAGCTGAGTACAAACGAAGCGCTGGGATAAACCCTGAGCTTATCGGCTAGTCTTTGCACTGATACGTTAAGACAAAGTAAAGGGTGATTTTTGTGCTTCATGGGTAAATTACCCAAATTTAGTTCTAATTGTAGTTATTCAGTATGCATAAAGTGAATATAAACTGCATATTCAGGTAACTTTCCCATCAGAGCGTATCTACAATAAACCTCATAACAACAATGTTAATAAAATGTTGAGGTGTTTAGATGGTCGCACCGATCAAGAAAGATACGATCCCTTCTCAGGTCACTGTTACTCATGTTGCAAACGCTGTGGTAATGGTGCCTCCTGTCGACTTTAAATTTAACGAGGAAACCAGTTCAGACAACGAATTTCAGAATGTGATTTCCCTGTCTGATGTAGAAATTCGCGAAAAAGCCCTAGCTGAATTCAATAACATGGTGGATGTGCTTCGGCAGCATGGCGTCGACGTCACCGTCATGAAGTATTCACAAAATGAAGGGGAAACACCGGATGCGGTTTTCCCGAATAACTGGTTTTCAACTACGCCGGCAGGCGATGTATTCCTATTTCCAATGGCGTGCGAAAACCGACGCCGGGAAGTCAGACCAAACCGTTTATCGCAAGCCCTGCGGGATGAAGGTTACCAGATCAAAGCAATCCGCGAGTTGGGAGACATCAGCTCACCCAGAGTGTTTTTAGAGAGCACTGGGGTGATGATCATGGATCACACCAACTCGACAATTTATGCAGCACTGTCCGTGCGTTGTGACCGCGATTTATTGCAAGAGTACGCAGATAAAGCCGGTTTCAAAGAATTGATCTATTTCGACACCAAGATGGCATCGGGATCACCGGTTTATCACACCAATGTGATGATGGCGGTGGGTGAGGGCTTTGCTGTTATCTGTGACGAGATCATTGAGGAATTTGAGCGTCGCCGGGTCATAAATAAGCTCAAGAAAACGAAAGAAGTTATCACGATAACGGAAGCGCAGATGGGGCAGTTTTGTGGCAATATCCTCCAATTACGTACTGATAAAGACGAACGTGTGATTGCGATGTCCTCGTCAGCCTACAACGCTTTTACTCCAGAACAAAAGCGGGTACTGCGCCGCCACGGAAAACTCATACCCTTGGACGTTTCAACCATCGAAACCATCGGTGGTGGCAGCGTGCGTTGCATGTTGGCGGAGAATTTCCTGCCAAGGTAAACGCATAGGAGCCGCTTCTACAGCGGCTTTTTTCTTTCCTGACAAAGGTCTGTCTTACAATATACCGCTCTCCCCAAGTTGCGAATTCGCCTATCCGTCTTATTCTTAAGAAAGAGGAATCTAACTAACAATAGAGCTGTAAGTGGGCTCTAACCCATGTATACGGGAGTGATGCTATGCCAGAGAGACGATACCGTCTTATAACGCGCAGTGATTTCGACGGTCTAGTGTGTGCGGTACTGCTAAAGCACATCGATTTGATTGATGAGATCAAATTTGTGCATCCAAAGGACATGCAGGACGGTCTTGTTGAGATCACCGAGTATGACATCACTACCAACCTGCCATACAACCCCAAAGCACACCTTTGTATCGACCACCATGCTTCAGAGTTGGTTCGCAATCAGGATCTGAATGCCAATCATATTATTGACCCCGCTGCACCATCTGCTGCCCGTGTGGTTTGGAAGCACTTTGGAGGGGAGAACACATTTCCCAGTAGCTGGGATGAGATGATGGCGGAGGTTGATAAAGGTGACTCCGCGCAATACAACCAGGATGAAGTCTTGCACCCCAAGGACTGGAGTCTGTTGAATTTCATCATGGACGCACGCACGGGCTTAGGGCGTTTTCGCGAATTTAAAATCTCGAATTACGACCTTATGATGGCTTTGATAGACCACTGCAGGGACATGTCTATTGATGAAATCATGCAGTTGCCGGATGTTAAGGAACGCGTTGATCTCTACTTTGCCCATCGCACCAAGTTTCAGGAGCAGGTTCGTCGCTGCGCATCAATATGCGGAAATCTGGTTGTTCTGGATTTACGACATGAAGACGTAATTTGGCCCGGAAACCGCTTTGAAATTTATGCACTCTTCCCGCAGTGCAATATTTCTATCCATGTACTTTGGGGATTAAAAAAACAAAACACCGTTTTTGCATGCGGCAAGTCTATCTTTGATCGCTCCTCCCAAACCAACATTGGCGAATTGATGTTGAAATATGGTGGGGGAGGGCATGCTAATGCGGGTACGTGTCAGGTTCCAAACGAAAACGCAGCAAGGGTTGAAGATGAGTTGATTGTCCAAATCAACAAAGACGGATAAACAAAGGAAAGAAGCCTGTCACCACGATTTGTAATAGGTAGTTTAGAGGTGAATGAAAAAGCACAACGCCGAAAAGACGTTGTGCTTTTCTTATTCAAGGTTAGCGTTCTTCGGCGAGAGTGCTAAGCGTTCAAAAGAGACGCCTCTCCAACCTGTCTTTATAAAGTTGCGGATGTTTTGGTGATCATTTCCTGCCGGATGCTTTAATACATCTTCGCGATAGAACTTGCCGAAACAGGCCAAGACTTCGCTCTCCGGTAATCCATGGAGTTTGCCAAAAGCCAGAATTTTGCACGAACCAGTATTCTGACCCGCTTTGTTGACCAAATCGCCATTAATAAAGTCAGACGCTGTAAACGTGTAAAAAGTGTCAATAACGGCGATGGTTTCCTCGAATTCAACCGCTTCGGGAGTGTTTGCGAGTTTCATTAGAAAAGTAGTGAGTTGCATATGAATCCTGACTGCTTATTTGTTGCACAATAACAGGTTACTGGGAGTGTGAACTGCGGCGTGAAACTGGAAATCCCTACCACTCATTTGTTCAATTAGGTGTTTTATCAGGTTGATACACTAATGTGAAGTTCTTGTTTGGGTATGTGTGCCTTTCGAAAACTTAATGGACGACTGTCTTCAAATTAAGTCACACTGGTCAAAGATGCGGCTTCTTACCGGTTTTGGTGAGTTATTGTGCGGTTCGGTTATTTCGCGGGCAAACGCACTGTTTTAGTAAAAAAAGTATTTACAGCGCTGTCGTCCCCCTATAATATTCGCCGCACCTACGGAGGGATGGCTGAGTGGTTGAAAGCACCGGTCTTGAAAACCGGCATACGTTAATAGCGTATCTAGGGTTCAAATCCCTATCCCTCCGCCACTTTTCATCGATGAGCTGCAAAGCTGGTTGATAAAAAATTGGAGCGGTAGTTCAGTTGGTTAGAATACCGGCCTGTCACGCCGGGGGTCGCGGGTTCGAGTCCCGTCCGCTCCGCCAACACAACGAAGCCCTGCAGGAAACTGCGGGGCTTTTTTGTATCTATCGGATTTGTATTAGGACTCTCACGAGCCTTGCGGCTTGAGTCCCGGTCGAGCGCGACCCCGGCCGTTCCGCCAACACAACGAAGCCCTCACTAGGCGTGCCCGCGAAAACAGCGGGGCTTTTTTGTATCCATCGGATTTGTATTAGAACTCTCACGAGCCTTGCGGCTTGAGTCCCGGTCGAGCGCGACCCCGGCCGTTCCGCCAACACAACGAAGCCCTAACTAGGCATGCCCGCGGAAACAGCGGGGCTTTTTTGTATTTGTTGGATTTCGCCGAAAACTGTCGAAAATACGCACTTCACTGATTTGTTGTCACCAAGACCACAAAATTTAACAAAAGTGATCCTTGTCACGTATCTAGGTGCTGCGTATACTTCCCGCCCGGTTAAAGCGCATGACTATCTGTGACGATAGCATGACTGACCAGCTTTCAATCGGCTGCAAAAATGGAAACTTGCCCCATGGAACCGGGCCCAGCGTAACTGTGAGCATTTACGGGCCTTGAAAATCGCCAACGGGTAAGAACAATTTTGCAACCTCTGCAATGTTGCCTGCTCCCCTGCGCGTTATTTTCTCCGCCCGCCAAAATCCAGATAAAAACGCAAGGTAACATAATGCAAATTCTTTTCAGCCTGGCCGGCATATTGGCCCTGTTGGTGTGCGCTTACGCGCTTTCCGAAAGTCGTCGAAACATTAACTGGCGTACGATTCTCGGCGCTTTTTCTTTGCAGGCAGGTTTTGCTGCACTGGTACTGTATTTCCCGCTGGGTCAATCGCTGCTGGGGTCGGTAAGCAACGGCGTTTCCGGCCTGCTGGCTTTTGCCGATGAAGGTATCGGATTCGTTTTTGGCGATCTGGCCAGTGGCAACTTCATTTTTGCAATTCGCGTTCTTCCCCTCATTATTTTCCTTTCTGCAATCATTTCTCTTCTGTATTACCTTGGCGTGATGCAAAAGCTGATCAAAGTGATCGGTGGTGGTATTCACCGTCTATTGGGTACATCCCAGGTTGAATCACTGGCAGCAACGAGCAACATTTTCCTCTCAATGAGCGAAGCATCACTGGTTGTCCGTCCGTTTCTGAGCAAGATGACACGCTCAGAACTGTTTGCCGTTATGGTAGGTGGTATGGCATCAGTGGCTGGCTCTGTGTTAGGTGGCTATGCCGCTCTGGGCGTAGAATTGAAATACCTGATTGCGGCAAGCTTCATGGCGGCACCGGGTGGTCTGTTGATGGCGAAAATGTTGGTGCCTGAGCGCGAACAGTCTGATATTTCGGGCAACATCGAGCTGGAAAAAAGCGGTGATGTGAACGCTATCGATGCGCTGGCAGCAGGTGCAATGAACGGTGTGAAAGTTGCGGTGGCTGTGGGTACCATGCTGATTGCATTCGTCAGCGTGATTGCCATGTTGAACGCGGGCTTTGAGGTTGTTGGTGGTTGGTTTGGTATTCAAAACCTGACGCTTCAAACTATCTTCGGTTATATGTTTGCGCCGTTGGCATTTGTTGCAGGCGTGCCTTGGAACGAAGCGCTGAGCGCGGGTTCGCTGATCGGCCAGAAGACCGTACTGAATGAGTTTGTAGCGTTCCTGGATTTCGTCAATGTCAAAGAGACGCTATCTGCTCACACTCAGATCATTGTAACGTTCGCTCTGTGTGGTTTTGCCAATATTGGCTCTATTGCTATCCAGCTGGGCTCGATTGGTACCATGGCGCCAGAGCGTCGTCAGGACGTGGCTAAACTGGGCTTCCGTGCGGTAGCAGCTGCAACGCTGGCGAACATGATGAGCGCAGCGTTGGCAGGACTTTTCATCGCGCTGTAATAGCGGTATGGCAACGAAAATAAAGATAAGCCCGCGTCAGTGCGGGCTTTGTTTTGTCTGCGCCATAGGCTCTGTGAGCGTAAGCTCCTCCGCAGATTCCAAAGGATGGAAATACGCGCAGTAGTGGAGGAGCTCGCCTTGTTCTGACATATGGGCGCTCATATGTACTTTTACCGGAATGACAGCACCTTCGCGATGGCGGAGATTCAAAACACCATCCCATTGTCGATGGCTAAGCAGGCTGAGCCAGATGCGTTTGTGAAACTGTTTGTCGTCAGGGTTATCAGTCAGCATTCGCGGTTTTTCACCACTGATATCTTCACTGCGGTAGCCGGTTAGTTCGCTAAATGCTGGGTTCGCTTGGGTGATATGCCCTTTACCATCGGCGATTAGGCTCGGTGGAGAATGCTCAAACGCATATTTGAACAGCTTTCGCTTTTCTTCATTTCTTTTCTGTTTTGAAATGTCCCGGATATAAGAGACAAAAATATGCCCGTCCCGGGTCTTTGCTGCTGAGATAGAAATCTCGACAGGAAATTCCCTGCCACTTCTTCTGATCGCGGTAAGCTCTAAACGTTGGTCAAGCACCGGCCCCTCGCCGGATTTTAAGAAGTGCTGCATGCCTGCAATATGCTGTGCCCGCATCTGTTCCGGAACAATGGTATCGGCCAAACGCCGACCCAGTACCTCATCCCGCTCCCAGCCGAATAACATCTCAGCCAGGGGACTGAATTCAATAATATTGTCCTGATCGTCTGCGACCACGATGGCATCGAGAGAAGCTTCGTAGATTGCATGGTTTCGCTCTTCAATCGCTTTGGACTCATGAACCGACAGTTGTTGGTCACGCAATGATGTCTGCAATTTGCTGTAGCTGTTATCCATCCGTTCGCGAAGTGCATTGACCATGTTGATTGTCTGTTCAATCTCATCATTAAAGAAGACCTTGAACTTGGAATGTTCACCGTTGGTACCCACTTCGTGAAGCTTTCTCAGCGGCCTGGTGATGGCCACTATCTGCAAATAAATAGTGACAATGGCCAGAATGCCGATCCCTATGGTGCCAAAAATAACGAAACGGCCGATAGGGGAGGCCATGTTGTCAGCGTAATGGTTGCGATAGCCAAGGGATACTGTACCAATGATTTCACCGTCTGCCTGGATGGACTCTGTGGCAACCGTAATTCCCTGTTCATTGCTATCGGGATTGCGATGATGTGCAACAACATTGTCATCGCCATGCATGATGGTGAGATAGGCGATGTCTTCGTGAGTCGTTAATCGAGATGAGAGCTCTCGGATTCTGCGGAAATTGTTGTCGATGAGAGGGGCTTCAGTCACCGCGACGACGATTTCGGCTAGCTCGTGAGCACGATAGGACATCTCATTCTCCCTAGCCTCGGCAAGATATTTAAAGGCAAGAGAAATGAAGGTGATGATCACGATTGTAAAAATCAGGGCAGTGAAAAAAACTGCCTTCATTCGAATATTCAAAATCTCTCCAGCGACAGGATTAAAACACTCACGTCTTAACTATAAGACACGCTGGCATATTTGCTTTAATCGCAAGAAATAAGATGCGATAGGGCATGAGGCGGCGCTTTGGTCGATGCATGAGGTGAAAACTGGATGGCATTGTTTGAATTTGCTGCGAAGTGATTAAATTAAGCGCAGTTAGATGATTTTGATGCATTTTCCCCTTTACAGTATTGTCGTCCCCCTATAATATTCGCCGCACCTACGGAGGGATGGCTGAGTGGTTGAAAGCACCGGTCTTGAAAACCGGCATACGTTAATAGCGTATCTAGGGTTCAAATCCCTATCCCTCCGCCACTTTTCATCGATGAGCTGCAAAGCTTGTTGATAAAAAATTGGAGCGGTAGTTCAGTTGGTTAGAATACCGGCCTGTCACGCCGGGGGTCGCGGGTTCGAGTCCCGTCCGCTCCGCCAACGATTTAAGCCTGATGCGAAAGCGTCAGGCTTTTTTCTTATACGCGCCCCAAAAAGTGCTGCGCACTTTGGTCGCGTCCGGAAGCCCGGCGCGTTGACTCCCGTCCGCTCCGCCAACACAACGAAGCCCTGCAGGCAACTGCGGGGCTTTTTTGTATCCATCGAATTTGTACTAAGACTCTCACGAGCCTAGCGGCTTGAGTCCCGGTCGAGCGCGACCCCGGCCGTTCCGCCAACACAACGAAGCCCTGCAGGCAACTGCGGGGCTTTTTTGTATATATCTGATTTGTATTGGGATTCTAACGAGCCTTGCAAATACTTACGCAATTGTCTGGACATATTCGCGGGGCGTTAAGCCGAAGATTTCTTTAAATCTTGCGGAGAACCTTGCCTCAGATTGATAACCACAAGCCAGAGCAACGTTGAGCTGACTGCGTGATTTTTGCATCAGTGACAGGGCATACACCATTCGCACATTGGTAAGCACCTGGCGGAAAGAGGTTTCTTCCGCAGCCAGTTTGCGCTTTAGTGTGGCGGGGCTCATGGAAAAATGACTGGCAACGGTTTCGATATGATGCGGGTCGCCGGGGTTTACACTCAGGTAACTGGCAAGACGTTCGCGTACAGAGGTTTCTGCGCCGGGAAACAGCAAGTGCAGGGCATTGTGTTTCTTGAGTTCGGCATAAAAAGCCATCAGCAAGTGGTGCTGGGCGTCAGTCGACATTGATTGTCGTGGCATACTGAACAGAGTGTTGAAACAGAATGCCAGTTCTGGAGTCACTGCAACCCTTGGTTCAACACTGACATCATGGCTTGGCTGCGACTCCAGCCATTCTGAAGGAGGCGGTGCCAGCAAAGTCAGCATTCTTGAATGGAATGCTGTCTGTGCTGGTTCGTTGACAAAGGTCAGTGAGTGGCTGGCTGGAATGACCAGCCAGTCGTCAGAAGCATACTCGCGCGTACTGTCATGCCACCACAATTGCTTTTGGCCATGGTTGACCCAGATGATGGTTGGTGCATACAGCAATACATTGCGAAGTGGCTGTTTTGTCACTCCGCGAAATTCGCTGGTTTGCACCAGGGCGCGCGTCATAGGCTCTCCTTACTCACTCACATAGGTCGCGGTCAGTGTGGTTTTATCCAGCGCATTGGCATTTAGCATGTAGCCAATCAACGCGTTGGAAGGGTTTTCTGGCAGTTCCAGCTTTTCTGTTGGCAATGCCCAAACCGTGAACTGGTAACGGTGCATACCATGCTCTTGTGGAGGACATGCGCCGCCGTAGCCGAATGAACCATAGTCATTTTTCATTTCGCGGCCAGCTTTCAGTTTACCGGAAGCACCTCGTTCCAGACTGGTTTGTGTAGCAGGAAGATCCAAAGCTACCCAGTGCCACCATCCACTGCCTGTAGGGGCGTCGGGGTCAAAAGCGGTAATTGCAAAGCTTTTTGTGCCTTCAGGTGCATCGCTCCAGCTAAGTTGAGGTGACATGTCTGCACCATCACATCCAAAACCCTGATAAGCGAAAGTCTCGGGCATACGTGAACCTTCTTGAATGTCTGAGCTGGTCAGAGTCATCGCTTGGCTGCCCATTGATACAACCGCGAGAAGCGGGATTAAACCGGTAAATTTCATTTTAACTCTCCTCTTGATTTGTTGAGAGCTAGATTACCGATGATTGCCGTTAATTTTATTACATTAAAGCTCATAATTGGTTTTTTAGCGCCATATTTGAGCTTTATAGTCGTGTTGGTGGTGTTGGTTGTTTTTATATCCATTGCATTTGGTGATGGTTACCTTGATTTGATTACGATTTCTAAATTGATATAGATAAGTTTTTCAGTGTTATTAACACTTTTATTCTTTGGTGGGTGTAGTCGTTCGCAAAAAGGAAAAATTGACGTTATAAATTTGATGCAACTGTATGATTATTTGGCTGATTTATGTTCAGTGTTCGTCTGGCATGGACGCTACTATTCAGTTGGAGAATAAAAATATGGTAATGCAAAGGACACTATTGGCTTCATTGATCGCTGCATCCCTCGCTGCTTGTGGTGGAGATTCAGGAACCACTTCTGGCGGTGGAATTACAAATCCTGAACCGACACTAAATACCTTGAGCGGTAAGGCAGCAGATGGGTATCTTCAGGAGGCACTCGTTTGCTTGGACATCAACAAAAACAAAATGTGTGATGACAATGAGCCATCTGCTACGACAGATGCCAATGGTGCATTCACTTTAGAAGCTACCCAGGCGCAAATCGATGCCTCACCTCTTCTTGTTCAAGTTATTGCAGGGCAAACAACGGACTCCGACAATCCTGGTGTAGCTATATCCAAAGGATACAAACTGACAGCTCCTGCGGCTTCGGACTTTGTAAGTCCAATCACGACACTGATTCAAAACGAAATAGAAAAAGGATCTACCGTTGAAGAGTCTGTAGAGTACGTTAAGACACAACTTGGAACCGAGCTGGATATTACGGCTGACTATATAGAAGGTAAGAACACGGATGCTGAAAAAGCTGAATTTGAAAAACTACATAAAGTTGCTCAGGTTACGGCACGTGTTATTGCTACAAAGTTCGATGAGCTGAAAGATCAGGCTACGAACAATGGTGTTTCAGAGTCTGACTTGATCAATGTAATCAATGAAGAGGTCAGCAAGGTTGTTTCAGAAATCGTTAGCGACGTTAATGGTGTAACTGGTGACTTTGATCCTGATGAAGTTGCCAGTACCGCCAAAGATAAAGTAGACCTTTCCGATAATGATCTTGAAGACAAGGTCAATGCAAACAATGCAGATCGAAACAAAGTCACGGCCAGTTTGAATACCTTGATTACTGAAACAGGTTTGTTGTGGTTCGGTGGCTCCAAAAATGGGGATGGTATCCCATCTTTGGAATATGGAAAGATCTTTGCTGATAACGATGGAACTGTCGTTGAAGAGGAATATCAAGCGCGTAGTGACCTAAGCGGTTTCGATGTTGTTGAAAAGCAACCTAATATTCTTCTTATGTTGACAGCTAAAGGTTGGGTATCTGCCGATGATACAATCGTTGGCGTCGAAACGGCAGAAAATGGTACAGAGACACTGGTCATGAAATCTGCAGAGTTGTCTTTCACGGCAAAAACTCAAAAGGTTGATGTATCCGGTCTTCGTATCGCGGACATTATGGACAAAACGGCGGATGCTAATATTTGGTCAAGTGTGCTGGATAATTCAGCCACTTTCCCAGAAGGTACTTTTGCCTACAAGCTCAAAACCACCCCGTTAGTTCGCGATTATTTTACCCTCTACCCAGGCGATTGGTGTGATGATGCCTATGAGTCTGACCGTGGTGGTATGTGTAATTCAGTCGCCCTCGAAAATGGTGTGAGCCAAGGGGTTCCGGCAGAAACATTGGCGCAAATCATCAAAGAATCCGCAGATGGTCTGGTAGCTGGATCTGTCACCGTTGGTGGAACCAATGAAGGAGGGCTGATTGCCGAGATCGTTGCTGATGGTACGGTGAAGTTCTTTGCCTGGGATTGGGTAAATCCTGTTTCTGATCCTATTGGTTCGGGCACATGGAAAGAACTCACCGAGCACGGGAAAACGATTATCGAAGTCAGTGCGCCAAGTGATGTTGCACAACAAAGCACCTGGAGCCTCTTTGATAGCGTGACTGGCAAAGCATATCTGACAGAAGTTGACGGTTTCGTCCGTTTAGTCGCGCCAGCTGAAGCTCACGCTGAGGAAGAGTATGTATTTGAAGCATCCACTTTGCCCGTCATTCTGGATAGCTTCAATTATCCTTTGACGCTCGGTGAATGTTTGGCGAGTTTGCCAGACGCAGGTTATGTCAAGAAGGTAGGGGACAAACTTGAGTATGTTGCTCAGCAAGATGTGATCTGGAACGATGACGGTAAGGTTAGCTATGTAGAGTCAATTGAATATAAGGGTAATACTTTCTCATGGTTGTCTAAATACCAAACTATTCAAAATCTGCCAAGCTGGGTTGCTAACAGCCAGAACAGTCTTAATAAAGATTTGTTCAGCAGATTCTCTGCTGATGGAGAGACGTTGGTCGCTCGGGAAGAGAGTTTCTACTCTGACAATGTGTTTTATGGATTCCAAAATTGGGTGCCAGAAGATCCGGAAAGTCTGTTTGGTCGCGTAATCACACCAATAAGTGCATCGGTTGAGAATGGTAGCCTTCACCTCAATCAACCCGTCACACATCAACAAGAGCGAGTCTCACTTGCAGAGCTAGATTTTGGACTCTCCTTCGGGACGCCATATGACGGTCTAGCGATTGAACAATTCAGCTATGATCAGGAGTATTTGGGTAAAGTTTCAGTGACAGTGCCTGCAGGAACTTTTGATGCGTGTGTTGTCACTGAGTCAAATTTTGTTGCCCAAACAGCTGCCCCCAATGCTATCTATACCTATTGGCAAACCAACGTTGGTACGATTAAACGAAGTGTTTACGATCCAATGTGGGTAACCACCTATGACCGTGAGGCAACCAAATTGCCAGCGGTTAACTAAGGTCTAAGTAAACAAATAACCCGTCAAAGCGCTCTCCGGAGCGCTTTTCTTTTTTGTGTTTTCTAAGAGCTATCACAACCACCCCTTCTTCTGAAAATACACCAGTGGCGCGACGCCGGAGACAATCATCAGGATGATGGCGAAGGCGAAACCGTACTCCCAATCCAATTCGGGCATATTGTGGAAGTTCATGCCGTAGATACTGGCGATAACTGTTGGGGGCAGAAAGACCACGGCGGCGATGGAAAAGATTTTGATGATCTGGTTTTGTTCGATGTTGATAAAGCCGTGGGTGGAGCCCATCAGGAAGTTGATTTTGTCGAACAGGAACGTGGTATGGGACATCAGAGCGTCGATGTCGCGCCCGATTTCGTGCAGGGTTTCACGATGGTCATTGCGGCTTTGCAGGTGGCGTAGCATGAAGGAAATCGCGCGTTGGTTATCCATCAAACACAGGCGTACTTTACCGTTGCTGTCTTCCAGTTTCGCCAGCTGTTCGATGCTCTCTTCCAAATCAGAATCATCATCTTCCAGCACGGCATGGCTGACTTTTTCAAGCTCCCGGTGCAGGTCTTCCAAGGTATCGGCATGGTTTTCCACTTTCTGCTCAACCAAGGTTACCAGTAAGGTTTCTACATCTTTACATTTTACCTGTCGGCGCCGGGCACGAAGGCGCATCAGACGGAAGTCAGGCACCTCGCTGTCACGAATGGTAATAAGCCGCTCGCTTTGCAAAATACAGGCGACAGTCATGGTCACATGACGGCCCTCGCTTTTCGACAGGAACAGTGAGTGAACGTGGAGACCGCTTTTGTCGATAAAGTATCGCGCGGAAGTTTCGATTTCTTCCACATCATCAGATTCTGGTAAGTCTATCCGGAGCAGGGAACTGAGCAGTTCACGTTCCGTGTCAGTGGGTTCCTGCGCATCAATCCATTTGGCTTTGCTGACAAGTTCGTGAAGATTCGCGCCTTCGTCGACAGGAATTTCGATAATGAGGCCGTTTTCGATATTGAATAAGCGCAACATAATGCCCCCTAAGAAGAAAATGAGGTTACTTAAGTCTGTGCCCAGAACGTGTTGAGTTTCAAGGTGAAAGCGAAGAGGAAGTGGTTCCGTCACAAGGAAAAGACACAAGACCGCCTGCCTTTATAAGGTAGTGCAGGCGGCAGGATTCGTCTCAGTTCGGTTGAGTTTGTTTTGTGGCGCTCAGGATAAACCCGCTAATGGTCATGGAAATTGTGGAGCAGCGCCAGCTATACCCAGAGTGCGTCGAAATCCTGTTCGTCGTCAGCCAGCGTTTTAACGGGCTCAGAAGTAGAGGTTTCTGAGTCATATTCAAAATAATGCGAAGCACCGAGTAGCCGGTACTGGCTAAGTTCCCCATTACTCGATACTTGTCCGGCAACCCAAGAGAGTTTGAGGGTGTGAAGGACTTGCACCAAAGGCATCAGGTGCTGGCGGTTTTCCCTCTTTTCCAACGAGAGTGAGAGCTTTACGCAATCTGGCCGGTGTTTTTGAATAAACTCCAATTGTTCGCAGGGGACGGCAATATCAAACCACAACGCGGCGGTGTGGCTTCGGATGCGTGCTAATAGTGAAATTAAAGGTGGATGCGCTTTCTCGCGGACATTCACTTTCAGCAATGGGACGAGATAGCGAAACGCGCGCTTGTCCAACGCCAGCATCTGCTGCAGTGCTTCATGGCCTTGGCGCCAAAGCAGGGCGTTGGCATCAATAGGTACCACGATTTTGTCCGGCTGATTCTGGGTAGGGCTGTCCAGTTGGATGCGGGCTTGGTGCTGCGCCATGAAGAGGCTGTAGAGCGCGAGTGAGAAACGCATCCCTTCGGAAAAATTGAAATCCCGCTCACTGTATTGACCCTGGTTGCCAAAACGCAGCGCAGCATGTTGATAAACGGGCTCTGCGGTTTTTACATCACGGATAGCTTGATAGACATGATCAATATGTTTTTGCTTAAAAACATCGAGGATCAGTCTGTCATCGCCTGTTGTAGCGTGTTGCTCCAATAAGACTGAGAGTTTTTTGAGCATTAATTGATGGGCATTGAGATTTGCCAAGGGTCTCTTCTCGTTAACTCGCCTAAGTTACAGAATTGTCATTGTATGAAAAATAGTTGTGTTCTTGTGTGAAGGGTCAGGCATAACCCGAGATTGATAGAAATATTTTTATGGGCTGCCTCGAGGTTTAGGTGGCTAAATCAAATTTTGCGCACAATGATCTTATCCGGATTTCAGCATTGCGGCTAAGTAACTAAAAATTAAATATTTTCAAACAAAACAATAAAAGAAGGGAAACTGTGCATTGCGCCTAAAATAATGTGCATTACGCAGTAATTTCTAGCGTTATCTTTTAAAGTGATTCCAATGTCAGTATCAAGAAGTTGCCGTCATGAAGTCAGTTCGCGTTGTCTATATCCTCTCTGAAGATGCACAGAAAGCCGGGTTACTGGTGAATCTGTTGGCGATGATCTTTCCCCATTTTCAGTTCATCCATAGCTATTCCATTTTATCTCTCCGTTCTCTTTCTAATGAAATTGTTGTTCTCGACCGGTCAACCTTGGACAGCCAAATACTCAAATACCTGAAGCCCAATGAAATGGGAGGAGATTGGCTGATTGTGAATGGTCTTTCAGATGACGAATCAAACGTTCTGGGACTTATTTCCCTGGGGTTTAGCGGGCTGATCTCAGCTTCTGACACCTTGGAATGTCTACCCAAAGCACTGCGAAGCATTGAATCAGGTCAGTTGTGGTTTAGCCGTGAAGTCATGTCTCAGGCTTTGCGTCAATTGGTTCATGTGGGCGGCATTTCTGATCAGTCGGTGAATGTGGTTTGTGCAAAATATGGATTATCCAGACGTGAACACGAAGTGCTCTTCTATTTGCTTAAGGGGAATAGCAATAAATCCATCGCCACTATTTTAAGTGTCAGTTTAAGTACAGTGAAAACCCATGTTTCAAATATTCTGGTTAAAACCGAAAGGCAAAATCGAAATCAATTAAGTTCGCTGTTGCTTGATGAAATCGCCGCGTAATTGCGAGTTGCTTCTATATTCAGTTTGAATCGGCCAATTCTGGCCTGGTCAGTATTCATTTGATGGCCATAAGTTTGATTCTCCCGCTCTGAAATCGCGCTAATTTGTTTCCGTCAAATTAAGCAGTTTCTACATGGAGTGAGGAATAATGAAAGCATCTTTGGTTGGCTTGTTAATTGCGACTGCATTCTCAGCAGGTGTGAGTGCGGATTGGTCTTCCGAGCCGCGCGAAAGTGATGGTCAAACACAATTTTACGTTGATGTAACCGGTGAAGTGCCGCTGCGTTGCCGCATGTATACCGAACAAAATCTGTCGGTTGAGTTGGGTCTTGAATATCACGATGGTGAGAAAGAATTTAAATTTGGCGCTTGGTGTAACAACGATTCTGCGAGCGGTGAACTGGTAGTAGGTGCGGCGCCATTTATCAACCAGAACAACAATACTGATGTCATCCCTCTGATCGTTAAATTCAACGAAGAAGAAGGCCGAATTGATGCAGAGAACAATGCTGGCTCTGACACCAACTATCACGCAATTGCAACGAAAAGCGTGAAAATCAGTAATGACACCCGTGGTCTGAACCAAATCCAAAATACCCTGACGATTGATGCCGAGACCAATGGTTGGGAAAAAGCGGGTGAGTACAAAACGTCAATGTACGTTTCTCTGTACCCGCTATAAGCAATACCCAATTTGTAAGTTATATGGGGTCTTTTTAGACCCCTTTTGGAGTTTATATGCGTGTATTTGTCGTTTTTTTGCAGGCATTACTGTTTGTCTCTCCTTTAGCCAGCGCTTTTGAACTGTATCCAATGGTTTCCTTTTTCTCTGAAAAAGGCGCTGAGAGTGAACGCTTTTTCCAAGTGAACAATACAACGGGCAACCCGTTACCTATTGAAATCACTGTGAAGAAACGTGCTGTATCCGGCTTGGATTCAGAACAGCTTTCCGATTCCGACGACTTTTTTATATTCCCGCCACAAGCCTTGATCCCACCGGGTGAAACCCAACTGGTTAAGGTGAAATATATCGGTGAGGCGGTACCTGCTTCTCCGTCATACCGAGTTATATTCAGCCAACTCCCGATCAAAGATGATTCCAACAAAAGCAGCGTGAATATGCTGTTTGAAATTGGTTCATTGGTATTTGTTTCACCCGACAAAGTTGAGCAGTCATTGTCTGTGGCTGTTGAAAATAGCGAGGATAAAACCAACGCCATCGTACTGGAAAATATCGGTAACGGTGTTGTGGTGCTCCCCCAACTGGCGTATTCCGTGAAAACCAGCGATAAGAGCTATAAATGGGGATGGGAAGACGTAAAAGAGGGCGTAACCAAACAGTATCTGGCGCCAGGCCAAACCGAGCGAATTGATGTCAGCAGTTTGCTTTCTGCAAAAGACAAGAATGTCTCGGTAGAGGTTAAGGGGTACTGGTGAGAAGTCTGGCGTCGGCATGCGGCGCTTTTGCATTCTTTCTGCCGTTTCTTGCTCAGGCAATGACGATATCGCTGCCACTGACGTTGAATGGGCGGCAACTTGGCAACGTGCCAGTGTCGCTTTCCGGGATGGATGTAGAGGCGGTGTCGCTTGAATCCTTAAAGCCCGTCATAGGCAGCAGGGTGTCCGACCATGTTTGGCAGGCGGTGGCCAAGGCGGACAGCGATTTGGTCTCACTGACCGCATTAGCGGAACAGGGGGTGGAGATAAGCTTTGATCCTGCGTCTTTGTCGTTAAATGCCAGTATTCAAGATAGTGCCCAGGGCAAGACCAACGTTAATTTCGGTGGAGGCTATCGGCCTTTTACTCCTTCCGAGAGCGGCACATTCAGCTGGCTCAACAACTTCAATTTATCCCACGATGAAAGCTGGCAGCAGGATGATGCCTCCCGCAGTACTTCCCTGGACTGGCTTACTCAGATAAACCTTGGTGGTGCTGTCGGTCTGAACCTGACTGCCGCCAATTACTTTGGTGTTAGCAACGAAGAAGGAAAATTTCGTCGCGGTGAAATCACAGCCTTTATGGACTGGCCGAATCTTCCTCTCAGGGCTTATGCGGGCGATGTCCAAATGGAAACGTCAGGCCATATGTCGACGGGTAGTCTAGGCGGCATTTCCCTTGGTTCGGCATATAAAACCTTGCAGCCACAGCGTGAAATAGGCCCTGAGAACCAGCAGGAACTGATTCTTCAGGAAGCTGCGGACTTACAGATTGTGGTCAACGATCAGGTTATTTTCAGCGGGTGGCAGGAAGCCGGACGCTTCAACTTGATGAACTTGCCCATGGCCAACGGCGCCAACGACATTGTCGTTCATATCTCTTACCTTTCCGGCAAAAAGGAAACCCGGGTATTCAGCCAGTTCTACAACAGCAACCTTCTGAAAGAAGGGCTGATCAACTATGCGTTTTCAGCTGGTGTACCGTCGACATTCAGTACAGATGGGGTGGAGTACCAAAACGGTTGGGTGGCAGGAGGCTTTGTAGAATATGGCCTTAGCGCAGCAGTAACCGTCGGAATGAATGGCAACATTGCCCAGCATGGCCAGTTACTGGGGGCGTTAGCGACAGTCGGCACGGAATGGGGCAATCTGTCAGCCCGAGCGTCCGTCAGCAGAAGCAAAGATGACGTTGTAGGCAATAAAATATCCCTTAACTATGAGAGCGAAATTATTGGATCCGGCGAGAGTGCCTCTCCCAATCTTCGGCTCAGTGCCGAATATGCCGATGACTTTTTGTCTGCGCTCTGGCAGGACGACCAAGTTGCTACCTCTTACGCCCGCTATCTCGCTAACTACCGTTGGACAATCAATGATAGATGGAGCCTGACGCTAACAGGTTCCTATTACGAAGATGGCTATGATGCAGAACAGACCAGCTTTACATCGCTGGTCAATTGGCGTCATGGCAACCTGACGTTGGGCGGAGGGGTTAACTATTATGAAAACGACGAACTGGCAGAGCCAGATACCCAGTATTTTCTGACCCTTGGCTGGCGCTGGGCGCACCGCGACCACGGTTACAATGTCAGCGGAAGCTATAACAGCCAGAATAACCGCGCCCGAGTTGATTTGGGTAAAAGTGGCATTGAACGTGTCGGCAGCGTTGGTTATCGCGTTCAAGCTGAATATGACAACGATCAAGATAGTGAAAGTGCCCAGCTGAGCTACACCGCAAACCGGGCAAGGGTGGAAGCGGAAGTATCCCGCACCAATATCAATGCAGACCCTTCAGGCGCGAGTTACTCCGCTATCCTGCGTGGCAATACCTCCATCGGATTTGTTGACGGGAAACTGGGTTGGGGAAGGGCTACGAGTGGACCATTCTTGATTGCCAACCTGCATCCAACCCTGTCTGGTAGCAGCGCAAGATTAGGGACAGACCAAAATGACGGATACCGTGCAGCGGCGACCAACATTGGCGGCCTGATGCCTCTGGAGTTTGCCTACGCAGAGCGGAATGTCGATATCAATATTCCGGATGCGCCCCTTGGCTATAACTGGGGCGAAAGCCGTCTGTCGTTCACGCCGGGAGCGGCGACGGGACATGCTATTACCCTGGGCTCGGACAATGCCTATACGGTCAAGGGCATACTGGTTGATAGCCTGGGCAATCCGCTTTCTTACCTGCGGGGCAATCTGATCAATGCCGAATACGCATTGCCTTTTTTCACCAACAAGCAGGGTCGCTTCTTCGTTCAGGAGGCGGCCCCCGGTACTTATCGCGTAGAAATAAATGATGAACGCTATCAGACCGGCCAAATCGAAATCCCGCGGGAACAATCCAGTTTAATCGATGTTGGTATCCACCAGATTGCGTGTGAGGAGACAAGCTGTAAATGAAAACGACTAAGTCGATAGCGATGTGTTTGGTTACGTTTTTGCTTTCTTCTGCAAGCTATGCAGAGAACGTGGTTTCAACCGAGCCGGAGTGCGCCGGTGGCTGGAAGTTGGGGTTTGATTTCGATACACCTTCACCCCACACAAAAAATAAGTTTGGCAGTTGGGTGTATGGCTACATCCAGCTGGATCGTTACCTGGCTGGCTGTGTGGATCACGTTGTTCTTTCCCAACCGGATGGTGGGGAAAAGACGCTGATCGGTCACTCTGGGCGTTATGCGTATGAACTTTATGACAACGCCCAAAACAAATTGCCCGAGGGTCATAATGAATCCAGCATTGTCCGAGTCAACGGCGCACAAAAAACCGAACTTTGGATGTTTATCCCTAATGGCCAGCAACTTAGCACGGGGAAATACGTTTATTCACTTACTGCTTCACTGGCAGGGCGACAGCTGGAAATGCCCAAGCAGCAGACGTTTGCGTTTGTGTATCCAGTTAAGCCTTATGTAGAAGTAAGTCTTGATGGCAACCGTAACCAGTGGGTAAGTGCAACCGACAACTATGTGCAGGTAAACCTTGGCGATTTGACGCGGAAAAACCGCCGTGATCTGGCAGTCAACATCCGCAGCAATGGCTTTGTCTCTATGTCCGTACTTTCAACCAATGGCGGCTATTTGGTTAACCAGCAAAACTCTGACACCAAAGTGCCTTACGAAATGCGGTTCAACAACCGGCCGTTAGCGCTAGACAGCGAAACGTCGATAGCCATTGGTCAAGGTGTTACCGCCGGGACAAACGCCACACTGTCATTCCAAAATGACCCAGCGCCGTTTGCCCGAGCCGGGAAATATCATGATTTCGTAACAGTGAGTTTATTTGCGCAATGAGGGAGAGGGTAAACCCTTAGGTCAACCTTCTTTTAATCTCCATAAATCTGACATATTTCCGTCATCAATCTAAACGATGATGCCGCCATCTTCTTGATAAGGATACGGTTATGAAAAAATCTATTGTGCTTGCAGGTCTGCTGATGGGTGTTTCTTCAGTGGTGGCGGCGACTAACTTTGAGCAAATTGACACTTACACTATCAAAGCCAGCCAAGACTACCTTTCAGGGATTCCTGCTAAGAACGCAAACGGCACAGTAAACGCGATTATTGAAATCCCAACCGGTACCAACGAAAAATGGGAAGTGAGTAAGCGCGACAGCTCGGTGATCAACTGGGAATTCAAGAATGGCCAGCCGCGTATTGTGCACTACATGGGCTATCCGGGTAACTATGGCGCAATTCCAAGCACAGCGTTGCCAAAGGAACTCGGTGGCGATGGTGACCCGCTGGATGTGATTGTGCTGGGCTCAGCGATGGAGCGTGGCAGCGTGGCACCAGTTCGCGTGATTGGAGGCCTGAAAATGCTGGATGGCGGAGAGCAGGATGACAAGCTGATTGCTGTGCCTGTGGTTGAGCAATCACCATTTAAGGACATTGATTCGGTCGAGGATCTTCAAAAGCAGTACCCTGGCGTGGTCGAGATTGTGAAGATCTGGTTTGCCAACTACAAAGGCCCTAAAGGCGAGATGGAGATTCAGGGTGTCATGTCTGGTCAAGAAGCTAACAAAGTACTCGAGCAAGCCATCAGCCAGTTTAAAGGATAAACCGCGTCTTACCCCGATGGTGTTTTACCCATGCCCAGCCTATGTGCTGGGCTTTCTTGTTTTGGTGGTTATAAACCCTGTATTTATAAGGTGTATTGGGCGGCGTATAGTTAAGTTTGGAAGTATCAGATTGTTCTTATTGAGAAATGTCTAAAATTAGACTTAACTGAAAACACACCTGTCTTACTTTTGAGAGGTGAAGGGAGCAATCTTTCCATTCATGGCTAACCGGCGGCCTATTTTTGATGAAATTATTGAGTGATATCAGTGCGAGCAGAGTCAGTACGCGCGTTAAAGGGCTGTTTTTCCTACTTTCCGCCGTCGCTCTGTTTCTATTATCCCGAGTTGAATTTCTTCACTTTCATGTATTTATAGAGCTTTGGGCTGTCGGAATTGCTATTCGCATTGTCTCGGCCAACTCATCCCAGAAATCAATGAACACCATGACCCACCTTTCGCTGGTGGCAAGCCTGTATCTCTGGGTGAGCCTTTTCGACTTTGCACATGTGATCACTTACAAAGGCATGCCGTTTACAGAAGGGTTGGGGCCCAATCCGCCCACCCAGTTTTGGATTGCAGGGCGTCTTTTGGAAAGTGCAGGGCTGGCTTTGCTGTTTTTATTTAGCCCAGCAAGGCGTTATCGCCCGTGGGTAACAAAAATACTGGCTTTTTTTGCCGTAGTTCTGCTGGTCTCTATCTATCCGATAGGGGGCTTTCCGGACTCCTTCATTGAGGGCAGCGGCCTCACCGCGTTTAAAATTAACGCAGAGTATGTAGTGATTGCGCTGATGGGGGTGGCGCTTATTGGGCTTTACCTGAACCGGGAGCATTTCACAGCGAGGCAGAGAGGCTACTATATCGGTGCATTTGTTTTTACCGCCATCGCAGAGCTTTGTTTCACCCAGTATGTTTCGGTTTATGGCGCATCGAACGCCATTGGGCATTTCTTCCGGCTGGCATCCTATTATTGCCTGCTGTTGGGATACACCTGCAACAATGGAAAAGATGTCCGCAGCTTTATCAGCACCATTAACCCGTACGCTCTCTATGTCGCACTTTCAGTGTCGCTAATCGTCATGGCGATGGGATATTCGCTTCGCCTTTATGAAGAAGAGCAAAACGCGCAGCAACACAGGGTACTTCATCAAACGGTCGTGGAAGACATCGTCAACCTCATTGGCCTGACTTCCCAGAAACATCAACTGTTGTTGAGAAGTCTCGAGGCGTTTGCTGTTTCGAACCCAGCTTTGGATGAGCAACGTTTCCAGCAATTCAGCAAAGTCATGCTTTCAGAAAACCCCGAGGTATTGGGCATGCATCTGATGGAGCCGGAAAATTCGGTGTATTCGCTTAACGTCTCTGACGGAATGGAAATTATCCATGATGAGCTGCATGATGCCTTTCACCGGCAAATGGTGGCCGGAGACATAGACGTGATGATTGATGGCCCGAAAGAGTTTGTGCCCGGCTCTCTGGGGCTAATGTTGATCAAGCAAGTGAAAATGCCGTCAACAGACTCAACGCCAATACCTTGGGGATCGGCCATGATTTTTGTTGATATGGACAGCCTGATCTCCAACCCGCTTATCTCATCATTTACCAAAAATTTCCGCATTGCGGCCCGTTTTATAGATATCGACGGCCAACCGCTTAAACCTTTCGTAGGCACTGTTGAACTGTTTGATGCGAAAGAGGAAAGCTCCCAGATCATTACAACGGTAGGAAACCGCAAACTGGAAGTCACAGTCATGCACATGCCACTGGCGCATGGCGCCCATGCAACAGTGATACTTTCGCCTTGGTATTGGCCGATGTTACTGGTTTTCTCTGTGTTTTCCGGGGTTACGCTATACCGTCTCGTCAATCAGCACTTGGTTATTAAGCTGACCCGGCGGGAGATGAACCTTCAACAACAACGCGCTTCCAGCGATGACTTGACGGGCTTGCATAACCGCCGCTGTTTTATTGATTTAGGCCAAAAGTCCTTACAACTGGCGGATCGTGACGGAAAAACCATCGTACTGTTATTTATGGATCTTGATGGTTTTAAACAAGTTAACGACCAGTATGGTCATTCTGCGGGGGATGCCGTGTTGTGCGAAGTGTCCAAGCGGATCACAAGGTGTGTTCGCAGCTCAGATATCGTTGCCCGTTACGGGGGTGATGAATTCTTAGTGCTTTTACAAGGCGCAAATACTTCCGATAACCGCAGTGCCCAAGCTATCCTGAACGCCATTTCCGAGCCGTTTTCATTTGGACACCAGCACATCACTGTAGGAGTGAGTATTGGTATCGCCTGCTATCCCTATGATGCGGATAACCTGACAGACCTTATTCTGGCGGGTGATGAGGCCATGTATGAGGCTAAAAACCAGGGGCGTAATTGCTTTATCACCTACGAATCCTGCTTAGCAAAAAAACATAGGGGCTCGGCGTAGCGTCTGTTTTCACTTCATCTACTTTTCAACATGGGTAATCACCTCGACAATTAACGTGGATTTTACCTGCGATTTACCTGGCACTTACATTGAGTGTGACTTTCCATTTTAGTGACCTGTCTTTAACCGAACATCAACGCTGCATTTCCCTTTTTGTCTGAATCGGATAGACCCGAACGGTGATACACAAACCTTTGGCAGGGAGCGGCTCAATGTTTCCGTAGTAAGTAGTTGTAGGTTGGAGACAAGAATATGATCACAAAACCCCTTTCCCTGGCTACCTTGATTGGCGCAGCGCTCCTTGTGGGGTGTGGTGGCGATGGTGGTGGCTCTCCTTCTCCGTCTGGCTCCGCATCCCTCACCCTTGGTGTATCTGACGCGCCAGTCGATGACGCGAACAAAGTGGTTATCGCTTTCGAAGATGTTGTGCTGATCCCCTTGGGGGATGACAGCGACAGTGATGACGATAGCGACGACGACAATGATGATGACAACTCAAGTTCAGGTTCACCCATTCTCCTGAATGTCAGTCAAAACGGAGAGTTGCGTCAGGTCGACCTGCTGAAATATCAAGGCACCTCTTACGACACTATCATCAGCAGCCAAACACTTTCGCCGGGCAAATACGCCATGTGTGTCTATGTCAAAGACGGTACCCAGCTGAACGATGACTCGCTTTCCTACGTGGAGAAAAAAGACGGGTCACTGAAAGGGCTGGTGGTACCGAGTAAAGGCAGTTGCTTTGGCTACAAGCCATCTACCACTGACCAGGGAAGACTGAAGTTTTCCGGCAAAGGCGAGAACCTGGAAATTTCGACAGGGAACAACCGGTTTGTGCTGGAGTTTGACCTGCGTAAAGGCCTGGCAGACCCACAAGGTCAAGACTATATGCTGATGAACTCCAACGCCGTTACATTGGTGAATCTCTCTGAGTCTGGTGAAATTGAAGGGGATGTGTCTGTTCAGCAATATCAAGCCTGTGAATCAGACAGTCTGGGCGGGCCATTTTCCCATGCCGTCTATCTCTATCCGGGAGATATCGGACAATCGCAGATGGGAGATATGGGAGCGACAGATCCTACACTGGTTGAGCCAATCGCTATCGCAGATGTGTCATCTTCAGAGGATGATTCAGGTGATACCGAATACGACTATGAATTCGGGTTTATCGGCCCCGGCACATACAGCCTCGGTTACACCTGCACAGCCTACGTGGATAAATCGGATTCTGCGCAAACGGACACCGATGGATTCGAGATATTTGCAGCCTATGGTCCGGTCGTCGTGACAGCTGGCCAATCGACTGAACTCGATATTGTGCCTGTCCAGTAAAGTTCGCGATATGAATGAGCAAGCCGACCTCGGGGTCGGCTTACTTTTTATTGCTGTAAAGAAGGTGGCTACTTAAAATGCTTCACGTGCGCTTCCATCTCTTCACCAATCTCCTTTCGCATGTTCATTAATCGAATCGCTGATGCTTCGAGCTTCTTGTCTTCTTCTGATTGCGGTACCCATTTCGGGATGCTGGTTGGCTTACCTTCCTCATCCACCGCCACCATGATGACGATACAATGGGTTGTCAGTCGGTTCTTCATCACTTTAGGGTCACTTGCCTGAACATCAATAGCGATGTGCATTGAAGAATTGCCGGTATAAATGACCTTGGCGCTGACTTCTACCAGATTTCCTACGTGAATAGGCTGCACAAAACGGATACCGCCGGCATAGGCCGTGATGCAGTATTTCCCACTCCAGGCTGCCGAGCAGGCATAGGCTGCAAGGTCAATCCATTTCATTACCGCGCCACCGTGAACTTTCCCGCCAAAATTGACGTCTCCCGGCTCCGCCAAAAAGCGCAATGTTATCTCTCTTTTTCCCTGACTCATTGTCTTTGTCTCTACTGCATTAGTTACCTTAAGTGATAACCACAACATTAACATTTTGCCAGTTTGTCTCGCGTTGTGGAGCGCACATCCAGTGAAAAAAGAGTCGAAAAAGCCTTTGTGGATTTTTTATTCCGATTTCGCAACTTCACCATATCCAAGCCACTTTTGCAGTGTGATAATGCGAGCTGTTTTGTTCTTTTTCACAGTTTGGTGCGAAATGTTGTCGGAAAGACGCGCTTCTATAATTTTGCTTGTTGCGACGGTGCTGGCGGCCTGGGGGTGGATATTCTCCAAAGAGGCTATTCTGGGGCTACCACCGTTTGGATTTATCGGTCTTCGTTTTATTGCTGCATCGCTTTGCCTAATGCCGTTTTGTTTCAGTCAGCTAAAACGGGTTGAACGCGGAAACCTGATCCGTGCCGGTGGGGTGGGCAGTATTCTGGCGTGTGCGCTGCTGTGCTGGATTTATGCCATGTCGGTCAGTACATCACTGGGTGAAGGGGCGTTTATCATGAGCCTTTCCATGCTGATTGTGCCGCCCATTGCCTGGTTGCTGTTCAAGCAAAGACCGCCGCGGATTTTCTGGGTTTCCATGCCAATTGCAGTGGCAGGTCTGGCACTGCTTTCATTGGGTGGTGTGGGCTGGCAACTGTCACCGAGCCAAATCTGGTTCTTGCTTGCCGCACTGTTTCTGGCGACCCATTTCAATTTCAACAGCCAATACGCCAAGAGTATTCCTGCGCTGGTTCTAACGTCCGTGCAGCTTTTCGTGACGGGCGTAATCGCTTTGGCTGCATCACTGCTGACAGAAACCTGGCCAGAATCAGTGCCAACCAGTATCTGGGGTTGGTTCACCTTAAGTGTGCTGGTGGCGACCAGTTTGCGCTACCTGATGCAAACTCTGGGACAGAAGGGCGCGAGCGCGGCGAACGCGGCGATCATTATGATTCTTGAGCCGGTATGGACAGTGATCCTGAGTGTGGTTTGGTACCACGAAGCCATGCCAGCACATAAAATTGCGGGTTGTACATTGATCCTTGCTTCATTGCTCATTTACCGCGGCAGCGAACCGTTACGGCGTTTACTCAGGAGTAAATAGTCATGCTTGACCCAATCAAGAGTGCTTACAACGGCGAGCTGTATGGCATCGCGTTTTTCGCGCACTTTGCTGCCAACTACCAAAATTCCAGTAGAGCTGAGGTTTGGAACACCTTGGGTGAAGTGGAAATGCTGACCGCAAGATTGCTGAAGTCTGAGCTTGAGAGATTGGGTGAGAGCGTTCCAGAGACGGATGCCATCATGACAGCGAAAGGGATCGCCGATGCTGAAAAATGGCTGCATCTGCCTTGGCCTGAACTGATCGATACATTGGTGGATTGGGTCGCGCCGTATCAGGCGCTTTATCAGAAAAATACTGATACAGCGCCCGGGCATCTGCCGCTTTACCGCTTGGTCAGCGACCATGAAAATGCCATTTACGCATTCCTTTTGGCTGAGCAAGTCGGAAAAACTGACAGCATAGAAGTGTTGAAAGGATTTCTACACCAATACGCCAAAGGTATTGCCCGCTAGTTGACGCTGTCAGCCCGCCTTTTCGGGCTGACAGATGCCCCTTGAATTTTCTACAACCGCCTGCTTTTCTGTCGCCTGTAGATAAAGGCAAACCATGATTAGCCCCATTCCCGCCCAGCCCTGAACTGAAATCAACTCCCCTACGATCACTACCGCCAATACTGCTGCAACAACAGGTTCAAAAAGCGTCAGCAAGGTGGCTTTGCTGGCATTCACATGGCGCAGCGCAAAACCAAACGCCAGGTAGCCGACGAACATAGGCACAAGCGCCATATAGAGTGAAACAGTCGCATTCAGTGGTGACGAAAACAGCTCACCACCGGTAAATACCAGACTTGGCAACAACAACAGTGCACCGGAGCCGAAGATCGCCGCCATGGCGGATTCTGACTGAACGTTATTGTCGATAAGCCGTTTGGCAACCCAGGCATAAACCGAATAGGAAAGCCCGGCAACAAGACCAAGCAAAATTCCGAGGAGTCGGCTTGCCTGCTCTGCATTTTGCCCGTCGTCTGCATGTTCGGCAAAAGTCAGCAATGCAATGCCTGCGGTGCCCAGCAGGAAGCTCAACAACCAGCGTGATGACACAGTCTGTTTTTTGCCAAACAGACGCTCAATCATCATCGTCATAAAGGGTGCACTGGCGATGGAGACCACCGTGCCAACTGCCACACCAGCTAAACGCATGGACGAATAAAAGGCGAGAGGGTAAACCGCAAGGCCGAGTGTGCCGATAAGCAATACTCGCTTGTTTTGTAGCAGTTTTTGCCAATCCTGATGAAGCTTTTTGTAGGCACACAATGAAAGCAGTAAGCCACCAACACCCATAGAAAACGCGCCGATTGCGAGAGGGTTGATAGACGGCGCGAAGCTCGCCGCCGTCCCCGTGGTTCCCCATAGCAGGGAAGCAAACAAAATGGCGAGACTGCCTTGCAGTGTGTTGTCCAGGTTTAGAAAGAGACGTTTCATGCTGACTTATTCCGTGAATGCTATGAGATACATCCTAACGCGAGGAATAAGCAGGAACTTTGCAGAACGGACGCTCTTCCCGTTCAATCGGCCGCTTTTTGATTGCCGATAAACTGGCGTGGCGACATGCCGAAGTGGCTGGAAAAGCGGCGACTGAAGGCCGAGAGATCCTGATAGCCCACACGCTCTGCCACAATCTGTACCGGTAAATCCGTATGGGTCAGCAGTGCTTTCGCCTTTTCCATCCGCTGCCCGGTAATGAACTGAAAAGGGCTGATCCCCAGAGCTGCTTTGAAGTGCTTCTTAAACTGTGTCGGGCTTTGGCAGGCAATGCTGGCGAGCGCTTCAATGGTTAGTTCTGTATCGAGATTTTCCACGATATATGCGCGGGTCGCTCTCATGCGCGGAGAAAGAAATTCTTCGCCATCCTGTTGGGATAGCAGAGCAAAAAACAGCGCGAATATAGATTGTTCCAATTGCGAATCGACCTGAAATTCCAATTGCTTTTCAATGAAATAGAGAAAGCTCATCAGAGGTGGAGTGATGGAAAACTGCACAAATTCCGGCGTGGTGAATTTCTCTGGCAGGGTGGGCGTGTCGACCACAATAAAACGTGCGGCCTCGTCAGCGTGGAAGTGATGGAAAGTCCCTGCTCGGATAACCACACATTCACCCACGGAAACGCGCCCGTTATATCCGGTGAGTTCTATTTCTATCGCACCCTGAACCGGTAAAACCATCTGGTGATAGTCGTGCGCGTGCCCTTGTCTTTGCTTTGAATAGGCGCGAATGCTGAAGCTGCTTTCCATGTGCTGAATCCAATCTTTCCTGATGTCGAACAGTATGCAGAACGGGTGGCGGTAGATTGCACCAAAATAGCGCGAAAAAGCGACAAATTGTGATTATCCGCACGCAGAACAGTCACAAAACAGTCGTCTTACCGTACAGCTTTCTTTTTAATCAATATACCCTTTCTATTAGAAACTACCGCGCGGTTGGTAACAGCCTCAAATAGTATGGAATTCGAAATAGCCGGGAAATAACGAACCTTCGCGCTGGGTGCGCGGATCAGGGACAGAATCAGGAGCAACCTATGCAAAACACGTTTGAACATGCACTGCCTGACGCACAGGGATATTTTGGTGAATACGGTGGCAGCTTTATCCCGCCGCAACTTGAAACAATCATGCTGGAGATCGCAGCCGCTTACGATGAGTGCCGCAAAGACCCGGCGTTTAAAGCAGAGCTGGCACGCCTATACAAACACTTTGTGGGTCGTCCAAGCCCAATTTTCCACGCTGAAAACCTTTCTGCCAAATACGGCGCAGATATCTACCTGAAACGTGAAGATCTCAACCATACCGGCGCACACAAAATTAACCATTGTCTGGGCGAAGCCCTGCTGGCAAAAAAGATGGGTAAAGCCAAACTGATTGCTGAAACCGGTGCAGGTCAGCACGGTGTGGCATTGGCAACCGCGGCGGCTTTGGTGGGCTTGGATTGTGACATCTATATGGGTGAAGTGGATATCCGCAAAGAGCATCCTAATGTGGTGCGTATGCGCATTCTGGGCGCTAACGTGATTCCAGCCACCCACGGTCGCAAAACGCTGAAAGAAGCGGTGGACGCAGCGTTCGAAGCTTACATGAAAGATCCTATCAACCAGCTCTACGCGATTGGCTCTGTGGTCGGGCCACACCCATTCCCGATGATGGTACGCGACTTTCAGTCGATCATTGGTAACGAAGCCAAAACCCAGTTTGCAGAAATGACCGGCGGCTTACCGGACAATCTGGTGGCCTGTGTAGGCGGTGGTTCCAATGCCATGGGTTTGTTTACCGCATTCCTCGACGATGAATCAGTAAAAATCCACGGCGCAGAGCCCGCAGGACGTTCATTGAATGTGGAAGGAGAGCACGCAGCAACCCTGACGCTGGGCGAGCCAGGTATCATGCACGGTTTCAAGTCCTACATGCTGAAAGACAAAGAAGGCGAGCCGCAGGAAGTGTATTCAGTGGCAAGTGGTCTGGACTATCCGTCTGTGGGCCCACAGCATGCTTTCCTTAAAGACAGCGGCCGCGTGAATTACGGCACTGTCAGTGATGACGAAGCGATTGATGCGTTCTTTGAACTGTCGCGCCTTGAGGGGATCATCCCGGCGATTGAGTCTTCCCACGCTGTGGCGTATGCATTGAAGCTTGCGAAACAGGGTGAGAAAGGCTCAATTCTGCTCAACCTTTCCGGCCGTGGCGACAAAGATATCGACTTTGTGGTGGAAAACTACGGCAAACAATACGGCATTGAATCACTGGTTTAACTGCCGATACTCAACAAACAACGCCCGCGATAATGCGGGCGTTTTTCTTGCAGCCATTTCGGTGTCCGGTTACCGCTCAAGCACAATATTGCGGATGCGGTAAACCACACCGGCTTGCGAGGCATTCCAGTCGGGGAGAGTCGCAAATGGCGTGTTTACTTTGGTGATGTCCAACGCGCCGGTATTCAGCTCTGCAACAGGCACTGATATCGCATGCCATTGTGCAGGAGCCAGATACCCAAGTGGGTAGTCGTTACCCGAACCTGCCGTTGATTCCATCTTCACTACGATTTGATCGCTCGGTGTTTCCCCTGGATTGGCGGGCTCACCGTAGCTTTCAACGTAAATTTCGAAGGTCAGGTTGCCTGACGTGAAGTTGGACAGGTTCTGCGTTTTGCCTTGCACCAACACTACGCCTTTGTAGTATTCAGGACTCGCCGCATCGTATGTGATGGTGAATTCGTGGGTAGCATCCGACGGATCGTTGCCGGTGATAGAAACGTGTCCGGTCAGGTTTTCCCAGGTGTCAGTGCGGGCTTGCCAGGTGTTGATATTGGGCTCCCAGGTATTCCACACATTCACCATGTCACCTTCAAGTGGTGGCTCAACCGGAACGCTCAGTGCTTCACAACTGATGGCATCTTCCGCGGCATCGACACTCCTTGGCACATAGCGAACTTCACCCAGATTGAACTCCACCGCATCCTCGGCGTAAATCAGGAATGGCGTATTGAGGATCTGGAATGCCATGCCCTCGTCAGCAAAGCACTGAAGCGGGATCTTGATGGTTGTCCATCTCGTCTCATCCTGACCACTCGGTGCGGGGAGCACTTTATGGATAGGCACCTGACCCAGACATGGCCATTCACAGTGGGTGGCCAGAATCATGCTTTGTGGCGCTGTTGATTTCATGTCGATATCAAATTGCAGCGTCGCAACGGCGTTGAGGTAGCTTTGCTTGTCGACCACCTGTTCATCCGCCGTTTGCATATAAACCTGCGCGGGTGCCTCGCCGGTGAACTTCACATTGATGGCGTCTTGCTGGTGGAGGTGATCAATGGGCGTCGTTGTCAGTGAGCCGATGGTGGTGGGCGTGCCGTTGGAAACGGTCAAGCCAACCCAGCCGTTCGAGGAACCGGCAATACGCGGCACAAACTCATCGCTGGCAGAGCGGCCAAATATTTCGAGGTTGGTGGTGGCAATGCCGTCATCCGGTGCATCAAGTCCACAGCCGTATTCACGCGGATCGAGAGGCAGGTTATCCAAATCGGTATTCAGCTTGCTGCTTTTCTTCTTGTTGTAAGAAAGACCATAGCCGTAAGCAAAGAGTGGCGCATGGTCGCCTTCGATATCCTGCTCCATTTCCGGCGTTTCATAATTCAACAGGTTCGGGGCTCTGCGGTTGATGGTGGTGGAGCACTTGGTGTTCGGCCATGAGAATGAAAGGCGACCACGGAAGTCTTTGCCATCGACACCGAACAGCACATCGGTGATACCGCCCGCTTCTGTGCCTGGCAGCCAAGCGGCGACAAAGGCGTCGGAGTGGTTTATCTCGTCATTCACGTAAAGCGGACGACCGGAGAAGAACACGGTGACGACCTTGAAACCTTGCTCTTTCAGGGATTTGATCAGATTCAGATCAGCACCATAAGAAGATTTGAGCGTGGCGTATTCCAGCGTTTTGGTTTTGTTGATGTCGCCAAACATTTCAGCGTAAGGGTCTTCACCGATGGCAACGACAGCAATGGCATCGTGTGGGGCGGAATTCACATCAGTGAAAACATTTTCTTCGCCAACCTGCGCGCGCATTGCCATCAACAGGGTAGTGGCACCGGGAAAATCACGCTCAAGGGTATTTTCTGTGCCTTGCCAGGTCAGAGACCAGCCGCCGGTCTGCTTCTGGATGTCATTGGCAGCGCTACCGACAACCAGATATTGCGCTTCAGTGGACATGGGCAGTGCTTTGTCTTTGTTCTTCAGCAGCACCAGCGATTGGCTGACGGCTTTACGCGCCAGTTCGCGGTGCGCATCTGAACCCAGAATACGTTGCTTGCCAGCGAGCTGACGTTTGGAAGGCTGCGGTTTTTCCCATAGCCCGGCGCGCATTTTGACACGCAGGATACGGGTGACAGCATCGTCAATGCGGGACATGGGAATGGTGCCGTCGTTAACCTGGGCAATCACGTTGTGGTAGAACGCCTGCCAGTCTTTACGGGCGGTGACCATAAAGATGTCATTTCCCGCCAGCACTGCCTGCGGACAGTTACCTGCAGTACAGCCGTTGATCTCGCTGTGGCCGTTCCAGTCGGTCACGACCAAACCGTCAAAGCCCATTTTGTCTTTCAGTACGTCATTGACGATGTACTTACTGCCGTGGAGCTTCTTGTTGTAGCTGCCAGTGTCCATCACATCGTAGTTGGCGTCATTGTGCCAGGAGTTAAACGAGGTCATCACCACCTGCGCCCCCGCATCCAGACCAGAGAAATAGCCGGTTGCATGGATATTGCGAAGGTATTCCTCGCTGTATTCGTTCATTCCACGGTCAACACCGCCAGTGGTGCCGCCGTCACCCAGCCAGTGTTTAACGTTGGAGATAACGTGGCGCTGGCTTTTCAGACCTTTTTCACCACCCTGAAGGCCTTCGACCATCATGCCGGCATATTGGTAGACGATTTCCGGGTCTTCTGAATAGCCTTCGTAAACACGGCCCCAACGGTAATCGCGGGGCGTGGCGACGGTAGGCGCGAATGTCCAGTCAAGGCCGGTTGCGGCCACTTCCCTGGCGGTCGCTTTACCGATTTGTTTGATGAGTTTGGGGTTGTTGGCAGCGCCAAGGCCGATGTTGTGCGGGAAAACGGTGGCTTTGAAAACGTTGTTGTGACCATGTACTGCATCGGTGGCCCACATAAAAGGAATGCGGAAGCCGCGATCAACATAGGCGTCTTCCAGCGCGAGGTAGTATTTGTCAGCTTCTTCCGCCCAATCCTGTGCGGTGGCGTATTTGTTACCGTCCGGCCAGCCGCCACCTCCGTTAAGGATGGAGCCGAGCTTATATTCCTTCGCCTCTTCCGGTGTCACGCCGCGAAGATCTGGCTGGATCATCTGTCCGACTTTCTCTTCCAGCGTCATTTGCGCGAGGATATCAGCGACCCGGCTTTCTATCTCCGGGTCTTTCTTAATCGCACTGTTGATTTGAGGCCATTCCGGGAAGTAGGGCACTTTCGATTCGAGAAAGCACCCCGTGAGAATGGCCAGCGATGTCACTCCTGACACGATGATTTTTCCTTTGAGCATAAAGCCCCCTCCGAGGGTAGTCAGTTCAATATTGACTGTGTGCTCACTATCCCACTGCGTTTTGAAAGCGCTTTCTCTTTGGGTGAGATAACTCCCTCGAGCACACTAATTCCTGAGTCATTGCATGTTCAGGAATCTAGGCATGTTAGGGGCTTTTTGAATCGTTAAACATATCAAACCAGCCAAACATCGTACCGTATTTGGCTTTCGCAACACTTTCTCAGATTGGGGAATTGGCTGTTAAATTGCTTGCGACACATCAGGTAGATGCAAGATGTAGCATCAAAGCCGTCATGCATTTCTTTGGGCAGGGGTTACTGAGGGGACAAAAAGAAGCCCAGCATTTGCCGGGCATTCTGACTTAAGGTTGGGGGTTATGGATTCAGTTGTACGCGCGGGCGAAAACACCGCTGCAAGTGGAGAAGTATTCACCCACGTAAGCCGGAATAAAGACGGATTCGCCTTTGTTCAAGGTGACGGTTTCGCCGTCTGCGTGTGTTACGGTCAATGGTGCATCAACCGCAATCAAAATCTCTGCGCTTTCGGTATTCAGTGCTTCGTTTTCCGTTGCACGGTAAACGCTGAATTTGAAATCCGGTACCGGAATAGGGTAGTGCTGCGCGTTGCCTTCAACCACAGGTGCCAGCAGGATTTCATCTTTAGGCATTGGCACACAGCGGGTGCATGAAATCAGCTCTGGAACATCCATGTGTTTTGGCGTCAGACCCGCACGCAGCACGTTGTCTGAGTTTGCCATGATCTCAAGGCCAGTGCCTTTGATGTAAGCGTGTGGCGTACACGCATCCAGGAACATGGCATCACCCGGGTTCAGGGTCAGGGTGTTCAGGATAAGCGGTGAGAACAGGCCGATATCGCCCGGGTACTGGGTTGCCAGTGTCAGCAGCAGCGCGAACAGTTCGTCGTCTTGGTTGGCTTCAGCAAATGCCAGCAACTTGTTCACACAGGCTTCTTTTACTTCACCTTCCAGCGACAGCAATGCGCCAAAGAACGCGCTCAGGCCTTGCTCAGTCTGGTTTGCTTCAAGTTCGGCAACCAGCGCAGAAAGTTCGCTGATGTTCAGCTGGTGGAAAAAGCCCAGAATTTCGCTGAAATCGCGGAAACCGTTCATGGCGGTGTAAGGCGTCAGGGCAAAAACCAGCTCAGGCTTATGGTTCGGATCTTTGTAGTTACGGAAGCTTGCTGAAAGCGGAATGCCCGCAGCTTCTTCTTTGGCAAAACCGGCTTCAGCCTGTGCTTTGCTTGGGTGAACCTGTACGGAAAGCGCTTTTTCTGCGCACAGGACTTTGAAAAGGTATGGCAATTCGCCAAACATGGCTGCAGTGTCTGCACCCAGAATCGCGGCCATGTCAGTGCCGATGAAGTTGGAAAGCAGGGTTTCGTTGCCTTCTACTGCAATTTTCGAGCAACCGTTCGGGTGGGCACCCATCCAGATCTCAGCCTGTGGCTTGTTATCCGGGTTTGGCATATCAAACAGTTCGGTCAGTGAGGTATAGCTGCCCCAAGCGTAATCCTGAATCACGTTGTTCAGCGGGAAAAAGTGTGTGGTCATTGTTGTGCTTTCTTCCTTAATTATCTGGCAGTGAATATACCAAAAACTGATTTTTATCGGACTGTCTAAAAACAAAAAAGTCGCTCCCCGTTCAAGGGAGCGACATTTGGAACCTTATGCGGTTGCTGCGATGCGTTGTGCTTTCGCCTGACGCATTTTCTTCAGGGAAACTGCAACCAGCGCGGTGACCACTGCACCTGCCGCCATACACGCCAGTGCCAGTACAGGTTTGTTCATTGCACCCAGCAGAGCCACAACCGGACCACCGTGCGCCACACTGTTGGTGATGCCGAAGGAGAAGGCCATCACTGCTGCAACCATTGAGCCCAGTACGTTAGCAGGAATCACAGACATTGGGTCTTGCGCAGCGAATGGGATAGCACCTTCAGAGATACCTACCAGACCCATCGCACCCGATGCTTTACCCGCTTCGATTTCAGATTGCTCGAAGATGTTGAACTTGCGACCAATCACAGTTGCCAGTGCCATACCCAGTGGCGCAACAGGAATCGCACACGCCATCGCACCCATAAATTGTGTCTGGCCGCTGGCAATCATGCCGACTGAGAACAGGAAGGCTACCTTGTTGAATGGGCCACCCATGTCGAAGCCAGCCATACCACCCAGTACGATACCCAGTAGAATGACGTTACCCGAGCTCATGTTGGTCAGCATGGTGTTCAGGCTTTCCATCAGTCCCGCAATTGGCGCGCCGATGACGAAGATGAACAGACCAGCAATGAACAGGGAGCCCGTGATTGGTGCGATCATGATTGGCACCAGAGGCTGGATAAACTTGTGGTAGTTACGGGTAGCCACCCATTTCACGAAGTAACCGACCAGCAAACCTGCCACGATAGCACCGATAAAACCGGTACCTGCATCCGCGCCGTAGAATGAACCGTTGTTTGCAATCCAGCCACCAATCAGACCTGGAGCCAGACCCGGACGGTCAGCAATTGCGTAGGCGATGTAACCTGCCAGAATTGGGATCATCAGGGTGAATGCAACCACACCCACATCCAGCACTTTGTTCCACATGCTGCCAGGAGGGATGGCCATACCGGCTTCAGTTGGTTGACCACCGATAGCCAGTGCCAGTGCGATCAGAAGACCACCGGTCACTACGAACGGGATCATGTGCGATACGCCGTTCATCAGGTAGCGATATAAATCAGAACGCGCTTGGGATGCTTTGCTTTCACCGGATTCTGGTGCTTTGTCATCCGCCGAAGCCACATACTTTGGTGCTTCCAGCGCTTGGTTGATCAAGCCTTTTGCGTCTTTGATTGGTGCTTTAACGCCGGTTTTTACCAGACGTTTGCCAGCAAAGCGGGTCATGTCCACTTGCTTGTCACAGGAAACGATAATCGCTTCTGCGCGGGCAATTTCTTCTGCGGTTGGGCTGTTTTTCACGCCGATAGAACCGTTGGTTTCTACCTTCATCTCAAAGCCCAGTTCAGCGGCGCCTTTTTCCAGCGCTTCTGCAGCCAGGTAAGTGTGCGCAACACCCGCAGGGCAACCGGTCACACCAATCAGCAAACCTTTCGTGGCTTCTGGTGCTTCCAGTTCTTCTTTTTTCTCAAGCAGCAGTGCCAGTGCATCTTTCGCGCTTTCTGCTTTCATAAAGGTTTCGATAAAGCCATCTTCAATCAGTTTTGAAGAAAGCTCTGCCAGCACTTCGATATGGTGGTTGGCACCGCCGTCTGGCGACGCGATCATGAAGAAGAGTTTTGAAGGCTGGCCGTCTTCCGCGCCGTATTCGATACCTTCGCGGCTAATACCAATTGCAACCGCAGGCTGAATGACCGCTGCACTTTTCGCGTGTGGCAGCGCTACGCCGTCTTCAAAGCCGGTGTTACCCAGTTCTTCACGGGCGTGAATGTCGGCCAGAAATTGTGCTTTATCGTTTACGCGACCCTGCGCATGCAGAAGCTCGATCATCTCCACGAAGACGTCTTCTTTTGTTTTTGCTTGCAGGTTCAGGCAAATCAGATTTTCATTGATTAGCGATGTAATCATGATTTTTACCCTCAATAGTTATCGTTATCGCGGCTTTCGCCAATAACGCTATTTTCCGGTTTTTGACTGTCTACTCGATAGAGGAAAGAAAAGGCTTTTGCTGGATATTTGTAACATGGAAAGTAAGGTGTGATCTTTTTCTCACTCGACAAAATTAATCTAGTGAGTGTCGTGATAATTAAAAATCATTAATAAACAATGCTTAATGTTAGTTTCTCTGTGTTCTGAAATTTTTCGTGGGTTCACTGAAAAATTCCTTCGCTAGATATTAGTAACGTCTTTATGGCTTGTTTTGGTCGTTTTTTGTTGAGCTGTGTCACGCTATAACACGTTCCGACAGCACAAAACTGGCGACAGCAAACTTGCAGGCGCATAATCGGCGCGAGTTTTCCAAGTCGTACCCCACACCTATGAGTCAGGTCTTTCACCTTCTGTTAGAAAACCTGCTGGCCGAGCGCGAGCATTTCAACCGCGTCTGGTTTGCCAGCGATCAAGTCACCCCACCACAGTTCAGCTACCAGGTGAATTTTCCCCGCCTTGAACTGGTGATCAGCGGTGAATATCCCAACCAGCTGGAAAGCGCTGATAAATCAGTCAGTGAAGTTAAGCTGCTGGCAGGTGATGCGCTTTATGTGCCGCCCAACAGCTGGAACAAACCGAACTGGGAAACGGACTGCTCAGTGTTGAGTCTGCTTTTTGGCAAGCGCCAGCTCGGCTTCAGTTTGGTGAGTAAAGCCAAAAACCAGCCCGGTTTTTATGACGTGCAAAAACACAGTATTCAAACCCGTACCGGGCATGCCATCGACCATATTCTGAGTGCGCTGAATACCCTGGCAAAAGAACCGACCCAAGCGCCAATGGACGGTTATCTGTTGCAGGCGTTGCTGAGTTATTGCCAGCAAATGCTGAATGCGCCTGCTGCGGGCACCCGCAACCGGGTGGAAGATCTCTATCAGGGGATTTGTATCTATATTCAGGAGAACTTCCACCGCCCAATCACCCGCGAATCTATCGCGCACCGCTTTAATATCACGCCTAACCATCTTTCCCGTTTGTTCCGCCAGCAAGGGCATATGCGGATGGCGGATTACATCACTTGGGTGCGGATAGATCGCGCCAAGTTTATGCTCAAACGCTATGACTTTCGCTTAGGTGAAGTGGCAACCCGCTGCGGGTTTCAGGACGTGAATTACTTTTACCGGGTGTTCAAAACCAAAACCGGCATGACACCGTCGGAATACCGTGGTTCAGACTGAATTCAGAGGCTGGTCGGTGTGTTCAGGGCGTGAAGGATAATGGTTTCAATCACGTCGATATCCTGGTTTTCGGTTAGGTAGGCGCAAAAGTGTTCATCCAGTAACTGCTGGGAGAAACCTGAAAACGCGACAATCTGTTCGCGCTGAGGCGGCGTAGGCAGCATCAGACCAATTACCCGGCTGACATCTCCGCGCTGGGAGCCCCAGTCGAGTGGCGATTGTGTGGTGCAAATCAGCAAATGGACGTTGCTGACTTCTGGCGAGAGGATATGGGGCAGGGCAATGCCGTTACCCATGCAGGTAGAGGAAACGCCTTCCCGTTTATACAGCGCATTGAACAGGCTTTCCTGTGTTGCGGACTCATGCAGCGACACGGCCAGCGCAAATTCTGCCAGCAGGGAGTGTTTGTCGTTTGTGGTGTTCTGTATGCGGTGAATGCAGGTCGGGAAGGGCAGATTAACGTGCTCTGATGGGGAAAACGGCGCACTTTTTTTGCCACCGGAGAGCAATATCGCGTGCTCATCAATAAACACAGTCAGCACCAAGGATGCCAGCTCGGCGTCTGACCCTTCAATCAATAGCTGGCACAAATCGCCCGGTTTGATACTCAGGCTCATCATGCGCATAGGGTGTTCGACGCTGGCTTGTTTGCGTTGTGAGAGGTTACAGAAGATGGTGACCGATCGGAAATAGCCTGCCAGCGTTTTTAAACGGTTCAGCCTCCATGCTGCCAGCCCTTCATCATCAACGAAGAAGGTGATCCTTCGGGTGATCATAGGGTTTTGCAACGCTCCAATACTCTGATTGGATCAGTCAGCACTTCTTCAATGGTGACACAGTGGATTTTGCTGCCGGTAAAACGGGCGCGGTCTTCCACTTCAATGTCTGAGGCAATCAAAACCACATCTGCTCGGGCGATATCCTGAATACTCAGAGGGTTTTCAATGCCCATAGCGCCCTGTGTTTCCACCGCGATTTGAATACCGGTTTGTTGGGCGGCTTTTTTCAGCTCAGCGGCGGCCATGTAGGTGTGGGCAATGCCTGTTGGGCAGGCGGTGACAGCGACAATTTTCATGCGTGATACAGCTTCTGGTGGATAAACGGGAAAAGCGCCGCATTGTGATGCAAGTTCTCACTGGCTTCCGTGACTTATCCCACGTTGTTATAACCTAAATCGCGGGTTTTGCCGTACGGGCAGTTTCTGCACCCATTGCCACAACAGGTTCCGCGCTTGAGGTGATACCAGGCGGAGAAAACGTATAAACCGCGTTCAACGGTGTAATCCAGACCTTCTACCAGGGCTTTGTCATTGCGGTATGGCTTTGCCAGACGGATCAGGTCATTGGTGCTGTATTCCTGATACAGGCTTTCCAGCTTTTGATTGATGCGTTGTGAAAGGCAAGTTTCGCACAGACAGGCGAGGTTATCGCTTTCGCCTGTTGGCAAAATATTGGGGTATTGCATGCACCAGCATTGGCCGCTCTCGGCAGTACATTTCAAGGTTTGGCCGCAGGAAGGGCATTGGCTCATTGCGTTTTCTCAGGATAGTGGTCGTGACGTTGGCGTCATTCTACCGCGAAACTGCCGGTATTGTTTGCCTGTTGGCGTCAGTGTGAAAATTGTTGGATACGCCAAAAAATAACAAATTGGTAACAAAATCTCATTCTGGCTCAAGATAGAGACAAAGTTGGAATCGTAATCAGGATATATCTATGTCCAGTTGTGAGAATGCCCGACGTATGTCTTTCACTTCTGGTTAAATTAACGCCACATCCACTTTTTAATGTTCGAGTGAAGGTTGTTTCACTTGAGTGTCACTCATTATTCAAGCGTTGGCTGACTGTATTGTCGATTTCCAGAATGTTGTACATAAGAAAGGGCTTTCATGACGGGATATACCCAAACGACCTGAAGATGCTCTCTGAATCCTGCATCTTCGGTTTGTTTGGTTATAAGTAGAACAGTCTCGGAGGCGTTATGGAAAATGCAGCATCAGGTGGTGATGGCAAAATGAGTCTCACCGCCAAAGTTATCGTTGGTTTGATAGCCGGTATTATTCTGGGTTTGGGGATCAACATTCTTGGATTGAACCCAGCCGGTGGTTTTATCGATACCTATATCACCAACGGTTTGTTTCACGTTGTGGGTAAAATGTTCGTCAACGCGTTGAAAATGATGGTAGTGCCTTTGGTGCTGTTTTCATTGATATGCGGCGTGTGTGGTATCGGCGATATCAAAGCTCTTGGCCGTGTTGGCTCTAAATCTTTTGGTCTTTACATCCTTACCACCGCTATCGCGATTGCCATTGCAATCACCATTGCTTCTCTCAGCGGTATTGGCAGTGGCATGCAGATGGCGGCAGACACCGCCTTTTCAGGTAAAGATGCACCGCCACTTTCCCAAGTGCTGATCGATATCATTCCTTCCAACCCGGTCAATGCGCTTTCAGAAGGCGAGATGCTGCAAATCATCTTCTTCGCCATCCTGATGGGCGTTTGTATCCTGATGGTGGGTAAGCAGGCGAAAAAAGTGGTCGAGCTGGTGGAAGTGCTGAACGAAATCATGATGAAAATGGTTACGCTCATCATGGAAATCGCGCCGTATGCCGTGTTCTGTCTAATCGCCAAAGCCATGGCTAACCTGGGTCTTGCACTGTTTGCCGAGCTGATTGGCTATGTGGTAGTGCTTATTGGTATTTTGCTTATTCACCTGTTTGTCGTGCTGCCTATCATCCTCAAAAGCTTCTCGGGGCTGAACGTGATGACCTTTATGAAAAAGGCACGCAACATGCAGGTTTTTGCCTTCAGTACCGCGAGCTCCAACGCCACTATTCCTGTCACATTGCGCACGGTAACCGAGCGCATGGGTGTACGAAATTCAGTGGCATCATTTACCGTTCCTTTTGGTGCGACTATTAACATGGATGGCACCGCGATCATGCAAGGTGTGGCGACAGTCTTTATCGCCAATATCTACGGCATTGATTTGGGCGTGGGCGGTTACCTGACGGTGATCATGATGGCGGTACTGGCATCGATTGGTACGGCGGGCGTGCCGGGTGTGGGCCTTATCATGCTGTCCATGGTATTTGCCCAGGTTGGTTTGCCACTGGAAGGTATTGGCCTGATCCTTGGCGTCGACCGACTGTTGGATATGGTGCGCACGGCGGTTAACGTCACCGGCGATGCGACGGTCAGCTGTATTGTGGCGAAAAGCGAAGGCAAGCTGGATGAGTCCATCTTCAACAACCCGAAAGCTGGCGTTGTCACCCATGTTGAAATAGATCTGGAAGCAGAAAAAGAGCTGGCGGATATTGCCAAAGGCTAGTTAGTCTTTTGGAGACACACAAAGAGCGCCGTTTGGCGCTCTTTGTGTTTAAGGTCAGTGCGTTTTCCGTGACAGGATTTTAGGAGCCACGCCGCCCAGCCACAATGCCAGCAGAATAAAACCGACACTGTTGGCGACAAGGATTTCGATGCTGGAATTTGACCAAATAGCCACGCCGCCCATGCCAGCGGCAATCACCATCATCCCTGCCAAAGTGACAAAAAATCCCCGTTTTCCGAATGGAGCAGGACGATCTGGCAAGGCATTTCGCATTGCAAATAGCGCCACCGCCAGCGAAAGCGCAAACATCGCACAGTAGAGGAATACAGGTTGTACCTGGGTGGCAGCGAGGGGCAGGGTAGCCACGCCTATAACCAGCCAGAACAGGGGCGAGAGCAGCCGCGCTTTGAATGCAGATGTCTGTGACAGGGCAACAATCAAGGTACCAATCACCGCGCCTGCAAGGACATCCGTGACATAGTGAACCCCCAGATACACCCGGCTCATGGCAACTAGCAGGCTCGGCACCCACCAGATAGCCAGGTTTGAATAGCCTGCTTTTTTAAACCACAAAAACACCAATCCCCAGACTGCAAACGCAGTGGCGGTGTGTCCGCTCGGAAATGAAAAACCGGAAGCCTGTGACAATTGTAAATCCGGGTAGAGATAGAAAGGCCGTGGCACCGCCAGATTGAGCTTGATAAAGGTAACAACAAGCGTGACGCCGATGGTGACCAACAGCAACTGAGCCGTACGTTTCAGACCGCCAGTTGCCATAGCAAAGGGCACCAGAATAAAAAACAGTGCGCCGTTCCCCAGTTCAGAGGCAGCGCCAAGAAAAGCGCCAACCGCTGATGGGAGGGTGTGAATGACCTCCTGAAACTTGCGGTTCCACTGTGCATTCCATTGGTTAAACGGCGTAGAAAGCGCGCTGAAATCGGCGTAATTCTGGATGTCACTCGCTGAGCTTTCCTTCAGAAGTGAGGGAAAGAGTTTGACCTGATCGGGAAAGCGGGCATGTTCCAGCAGAAAAGCGTCAGGTTTTCGCATCATGACTGAACGGACTTCACGGCCAAAATGTTCAGCCTGCCAGGCCGCAACCATCGCCGTACCATCGGCGTTTTCATGAACAGGGATCGGATGCGTCGCGCGGCAGTCATAAAGCACAGCATTATCCATCCGCACCAGTTCACGGATGGGCAGAACCTTGATGCCGGTTTCTTCCAGCGTTTCACGAACAGCCGCGTCCGACGGCGTATTGCTGTCGATGTAACCACCGGGAATGGAAAGGCTGTTATTCAAGATATCGCGGGTAATCAGGACGCGCCCTTCGCTATCTGATACTAAACAGGCGGCTCCTTTGATATTGGCGTCGCTTGGGGTTTCAGCTGCAGAAATGAGCGGAGAAAAGATTGCTGTCAGTAACAGCCATAGGCAGAGCAAAAAGTTACGCATAGTCAGTCACAACGTCTTATTTTTCCTGCATTGTAGCCAAAGCAGGGTATGGTGGTCTGTAAACATAGAGCAAAAATTCACTATTTGCTAAAAACGTTAAACACACGCCTTAAAGATGTTGGATTTTAGCGGCAGGAAGGCTCTTTATTGCAGTAATTGGTGGCTTTTTAGGCATTCGAATTAAAACCTGCGAAAAGGGGCTTTACAGCTTTGCCTTACCCTTATAATATTCGCCGCACCTACGGAGGGATGGCTGAGTGGTTGAAAGCACCGGTCTTGAAAACCGGCATACGTTAATAGCGTATCTAGGGTTCAAATCCCTATCCCTCCGCCAAATTAGAGAAAGCCCGCTCATCGAGCGGGCTTTTTCGTATCTGGGATATACCGCCTGGGATAGGGATGCAGAAGCCTAGACGGGGTTCAGCCGAGCGAAGCGAGACAACGTTGCGCGGCGAAGCCGAAGAAGCAACGGCCCGAAGGGCAAGGGAGCAAAGCGACCGAGTAAATCCCTATCCCTCCGCCAAATTAGAGAAAGCCCGCTCATCGAGCGGGCTTTTTCGTATCTGGGATATACTTGCGGCAGAGCTCTCTAACTGAAACGCCGGCTTCTGCCTCTTTGAGAATGGCAATGATCTGCTGTTCGTTGAATCGCTTTTTCATGTTCATTGTCCTCATTGATTGATGAACATTACTAAGTTAACGGTGGATTAGAAAGCGGGGGCAGGTCAATAGTGTTGATGGTCAGTCATTGAGGTCAAGACGCTGACTTCTTTCCATTTGACAGTCTTCTTTGTTCGGCGAACTATGATGGCTTTAGTCAGTGAGCGATATAGATAGTGAGATTATTACAGGGGAAATCTGTTTGATGAACGGGCAGCGAAACTTTCTAACCTAAGTTAACTATGAGAATAATTTCTCGAGTAAGCGTTGTTCCCAATGTAACTGACATGCAGGAATTTAGTTCATAATGTAGATTGACCTGAAATGTTAAATCTTCAACTTTTGATCAATTACTCTGTTTCTTATGTTTAGCTCGCGTTCATCAACCGAGTTAATCAAATGAAATACATATTTTCCGTCGTTGCATTGTTTTTTGCATTCAATATTGCATACGCAAATGCAAATATCTTGCGGGAAGCTGGAAGCTTTAGTGCTTTTATTTTTGAAGACTTCGAAGCACCAAGCGGGGATTCCGATGGCCCCTTGTATATTGGGCAGAATCTTAAAGTAAATGGCTATAGTATTGGTGACGGACTTCCTCCTGAAACTGATGGCTACATTTTGTTTGTTGGTGGTGATGTCACATTTCCAGTTGGAAGGCTCTACTATGGAGATGCTCTAGTAAGTGGTAGCGTCGATGGTATTGGGTCATCTGTACTTGACGGTCTTTCCACTGAGCAGAGCATTGATACAGGTAATTTACCTCTTTCGATTGATGAACAGCGAGCTTATCTTACTAACTTATCTACCCGAATGGCCTCACACCCCGCTAATGGTGCCGTATTGTTTCAATGGGGTGGCTTGTACATGGAAGGTGATGGCAGCAGTAACTGGCAGGTCTTTGACCTAGATTCAGAATCCGTATCCAAAGCTCACACCTTTTCCGTTAAAAACATCCCTGATGGCGCAACGGTCGTTTTCAATATTAAAGGTGCAGAAGCAAACTTAACCACTGAGCCAAAAAGCGTTGAAGCGAGTTTAACGAACAAGAGCTTGGCAGATTTAATTCCCCACAGAAACCGCACCATTTTCAATTTTGTCGATGCAACAAAGATTCGATTGGCGGGTGTGGCAATCGAAGGAACAGTACTGGCACCGCATGCTCACCTGGATGCACCTCATGGTGATGCACATGGCACGCTGATAGCCAAATCTTTTTATGGAGCAATGCACTTAGGTTTTAATCGCTTTGAAGGTGACCTTTCCTTTTTAAACCGTGCGCCAGAGATTGTTTCGTCAGCGCCTAACTCCGTTAATGAAAGAGAGTTGTATATTTATGATGCGCAAGCCATTGATGAGGATAATGATCCCTTAACATGGAGTATTCTTCGCGGTCCGCAAAATCTTAGCGTTGATCCAACAAGTGGAAAGGTAACTTGGAATCCTGACAGTGATTTAGCGGATTCACTGAAGGGTATTAACGGCTACTGTTCAATTCCCCAAGAACCAACCAAACAGGTACAGGGTTCGGCAGACATTCTGATTGCAATGGATGAATCAGGCTCAATGAGAGGCGAACAACAGTGGTTGTCAGGCATTATGCCTACCCTCGAATCATTGTTGCTCGAACGAGGTGTTGGTGCTCAAAGCGATAAAAACCTCTATGGGTCTGTTGGCTTTGGTTACGGCGGTGCCAATTTACCTGCCAGCCTCAGAAAAATCACCACGAATGGTAAAGAGCTCGTTAATGCAGAAGAGTTTCCCGCGATTACAGCACAATACATAGCTTCCGGGGGATTTGAAGACGGTTGGTCCGCCATTAATTTGATGTTGGCCGACTACCCAATTCGCGAAAATACAGCGAAAAACGTCATCGTTGTAACGGATGAAGACCGTGATAACGGCAACTCTTCGATAACGTTCGATTCGTTGAAAACAGATTTACTTGCGAATAGCGCCGTTCTGAATGTCGTGGTAAATGGTGGGTTTATTTGTGAGGACGGTCGACAGGCGCTTGGTGTTGATGCTAACGGCAATGGTTATGTTGCTGAAGATAATGGTAATTTCAGTATTTGTTCTGGCGCGAAACACAATGGTAGAGCCGATGGTGCTACCAATGCTCACTATATAAAGCTCGCATTGGAAACAGGGGGAGCCGCTTGGGATCTTAATTATCTTCGTCGTGGTGGCGTTTATGCACAGGCTTTCAGCAAGGCATTTGTTGAAATTAAAGTACGAGAAATTATCAACCAACTTCCTCCTATTCCACAGTCAGATGTCATTGTTCAGCAAATATCGCTTCCTCATGATGCAGCAGATTTAGCACAACTAGATATTCCAGTAACCTTGTTAAACCGTGGCTTAGCAGACATTTCATCCTCAGCTTCTATTGCGCTTTTTGAAGTGTTAGCGAATGGCACTACCCGTGTTATTTCTAGTACGACAACAGATCTCAATTTGCCATCGGAAGCGACTCAAACGCTTTGGTTTAGTGGCGTTACCTTATCTGAAAATGCCCTTTCGCTTGGTGCAAGTGTCACTTTGGGGGATTCGACATCAGAATGTCTCATTGATAATAACCAAACGCTTCGAACGCTTGTCAGTCTTCAGGTGGCAGACGACTGGGGGGGCGTTGATACACAACTCTTCGAGATTGGCGTCAACAATGTCAATGATCCTCCGACAGCGGAAGTGACGGCGTTAGAACAAGAAATAAACGCAGGTACAGAAGTTACGATTGAGCTTCAGGTCAACGATCCTGATCTGGGCGATCAGTTGGAGTATTCTCTGGTTGGTGCGCCGTTTGGAGTGAAGGTTGACAAACGATCCGGAAAAATTGTTTGGGATACTTCGGATGTTGAACCGGGTACCTATGTTTTCACGATTGTAGTGACTGATCTAGCAGGCAATCAGGTAGAAATTACGGTGACCGTGACGGTCAAGAAAGAGCCTAACCTACCACCTGATATTACGTCCATCCCGGGCTATCAGGCGACACAAGTTACGCCGTATGCCTACCAAGTTGTCGCAACAGACCCTAACACTAACGACAACGTTATCTATTCAACCTCAGTTGGGACAATTGATGGTATGACTGGCGACTTGGTGTTTAGTGCCAGTGAAACAACGCCGGGATGGCAAAGTCCTGAAATATGTCAGATGCCAGCAACGTCAACCGCTGATTTTAATCCCATAGTGAAGTGGCACTGGAGCGGTGGAAATCAAATGCCTGAATATAATCAGGTACTTGGCGCGCCGATCGTGGTACAGCTAAACGATGATAATGGTGATGGTTCAATAAATGGATTTGACCATCCTGATGTGGTTGTGGCTGCTTTTAAAAACAGCAGTTTTAACAGCCCTGGTGTTATCCAAGCGCTTAGCGGTGTAGATGGCACCGAAATTTGGTCGGTATCGACAACCGGCCCATTGGCAGACCCCTGGCACGGTGTCGCAGCTGCCGATATAGATGGCGATGGTCTAGTTGAGATAGCCACTGGCTTTTTAAACGGAGAGCTAGGGCTGTACGAAAATGATGGGACACTAAAGTGGCGAGTCTCAGCAGGAGGGAAAGGGCAAATTACCATCAGTGATTTGGAAGGAGATGGTTCGCCGGAAATCATTTATGCCGGTGGCGTCTACGACAATCAAGGAAGTAAACTATTCTCTATCAACGCTAGCACCATACCAATTGCATTTGATTCCAATGGAGATGGAACTCAAGAGATATTGTCAGGTGGTAATCTCTATGATTCTGTTGGAAATGTACTCTGGACGGGTCCGTCAATGGAGTTCGCTGGAGTGGCTGACTTTGATGGGGATTTATCACCTGAAATTGTAGTTGTTGGAGCTAATCAAATTAGCTTGATGAATGCTGATGGTACATTTGCTTGGGGACCTATTGCCATAGAAGGCAGTGGTGGCGGTGCTCCTACAATCGCAGATGTGGATGGTGATGGAAAGCCTGAAATTACCTTAGCTGCAAAGTCTTTTTACTTTGTTTTTGAAGATGATGGCAGCGTTAAGTGGAAAAAGGTAACACAAGATATAAGCAGTGCAAAAACAGGGTCAACAGTCTTCGATTTTGACGGTGATGGAAAGGCAGAAATTCTTTACTCAGATGAGCTCTATTTCAGAGTATTTGATGGAATTACTGGCGATACACTTTACGAGCTACCTAATCCTTCAGCAACTTGGGTTGAGTATCCTGTAGTTGCAGATGTTGATAATGATTTGCAAGCTGAAATCGTACTGGTTTCAAATAACTTTAGATGGCCTGGCTCCACAGGTGTGCGTGTTTTGGAGGGTGCTAATTGGGCACCAACCCGTTCGATATGGAATCAACACGCTTATCACATCGACAACATTAATGATGACGGCTCTGTTCCTTCGGTACCCGCGGAAAGTTGGCTATCACACAATACCTATAGACTAAATACGTTCGCCGATCGTGCATTGACAGCATTATCTGACCTTAAAATTAGCGACGTAAACTATCTAGACGGTGTGCTAAACCTGACTGTTGAAAATGGAGGAGAAGCCAAAAGCCAAGATGGCCTGACGGTAACCCTACTTGATAACCAGACTTCCGCGGTAATTCGCACTTGGTCAATACCTGACTTAGATATCAACGGGCAATTTTCAATTTCAGATATTGTCGACTTGTCGACCTTCGAATCAGTAACGCTGATTATTGATGACGCCGGCTATGAGACGGAATGTAACCGTTTTAACAATAGAACCCGTTTTGACCTGATCACAGTTACTGCAACTGATCTGGAAGGGGCCAGCGACTATCAGCAGTTTTCAGTAAGAACCGAACCGCTCAATATTGCACCAGTGGCGACTCAACCAGAGAGTGTTGAGCTAGTAACCAATCAAAGTTTGGTGCTTACACTAGCAGCGTCAGATGCAAATGCTTGGGATGTTGTTACGTGGAGAGCAATCGGGTTACCAAGTGATGCGATCTTTGATGGCGTTTCAGGAACGTTTAAATGGAAACCGAGCTCACTTGATATCGGGGCTCATAGTTTCGTCTTCGAAGCCGTTGACACTTATGGCGCATCATCTCAGGTCACGCTTGATGTTGTTGTCGTCCAAGAAAACCAAGCGCCTACTATTTCGTCCATGCCAACCCTGAGTGCGATCGAAGATACTGAATGGCAGTATCAGATCGTCGCGACAGATCCGGATGGTGATACATTAGCTTACGAGGTGATGTTCCCATCGAGTATCACAGTTGATAGTGCTGGACTGGTTACTTGGCTCACGCCTGTCGTTGGTGTTCACAGTGTTGCCTTGAGAGTCAGTGATGGTCGAGGTGGTTTCGCAGAGCAAAGCTTCCAATTGACCGTTGAGGCAACACCAGACTCAATACCAGTCATTACGTCGCTGCCAGAACTGACGGTGGAACAAGGAAATTCATATCGCTACCAAGTCATTGCTAATGACGCAGATGGTGACACGCTGACTTATACCCTGACTCAATATCCCGTGGGTATGGTAGTTTCATCGTCGGGGCTGATTGAATGGGCAGTTCCGTCGAATGCGGCGGAGGGAAATTATCCAGTTGAAGTGACGGTATCTGATGGTCAGTCCGCAGCGACGCAAGCGTTCAACGTTGCAGTGACGACATCAACTCAAACTTCGCCACCAACAATTACTTCCACGCCAATGACCTCGGCGGTGAAAGGCGACATTTATCAGTATCAAGTTGTTGCATCTGATGCGGATGGCGACGCGCTGACATACAGCTTGTCGAATTCCCCTGCGGGTATGGCTATTACTAGCAGCGGGTTAGTCCAATGGGCTGTGCCTGCTGATTTGAGCGATGGTAGTTATGCCGTTCAAGTGGTCGTTTCAGACGGAAAATATGACCTCACTCAGGCATTCGACATTTTGGTGAATGCGTCTGGTCAGAACTCGCCGCCAACAATCACATCTACGCCAATGACCTCAGCTGCTAAAGGCGATACTTACCAGTATCAAGTCGTTGCATCCGATGCGGATGGCGAGACGCTGACATACAGTTTGGCGAATTCTCCTGCGGGTATGGCTATTACTAGCAGCGGGTTAGTCCAATGGGCAGTGCCTGCTAATTTGAGCGATGGTAGTTATACGGTTGAGGTCGTCGTATCTGACAGTCAATATGCGGTTTCTCAAACGTTTAGCATTTTCGTTGGTTCTTCGACAACGAATGAAGCGCCAATTATCACTTCCGTTCCTAATGCGGCAGCGATAGCAGGTCAACAATACCGATATCAAGTATTGGCGTCGGACCCAGATGGTGATGCGTTGTCATTTTCTCTCAATCAATCCCCTGCTGGGATGGTAATAAATCAGTCTGGGCTGGTCGAATGGGCGGTGCCTCAATCCTTCGCTGGTAATGCTCCTGTAGAAATCATCGTGTCTGACGGTAAAGCGCAAACCAAACAGAGCTTTGGCATTCTCGTAAACAGCGCTGGTGGAAATCAGCCACCTGTATTTACTTCTCAACCTGTTACACAAGCAGTGATTGGTGAATTTTACGACTCACCTATGCCTGCATCTGACCCTGAAGGCGATGCTTTATCATTTACATTGCTTGAAGCACCACAAGGTATGTCAGTCGATGCGAACGGCAATGTGTCTTGGCAAGTACCGTTGACTGCATCTTCTTCTGTCAGCGTGACACTAGAAGTTAGCGATGGTGTCAACTTCGTTCGAAGAACGTGGAATGTGACAATCTCTGAATGGTTGTTGCCACTTGACCTTGGCATCGGGGTCAGTGCCGGATCGTTGGAAGTCAATCAATCGGCGTTAGTTCAAGCGCAACCATCGGGTGGTAAACCACCTTACCAGATCGTGATGACAGCGAATGGTAATCCTCTCTCGTTGGATAGTCAGTTAGCAGCAGAAGTGCTGGCCAGTGCACCGTCACTTATCAAGCTGGTAGCAACTGTTGTTGACAGCAAAGGCACATCTGTAACGACCACAGAGACAATCTCTGTAATTACAGGGACTGATGTGGCAGCACCAACAGTTTCCATTGACACACCAATCAATGGTTCGGAAATCTCCTCGCTGACTGATGTTGTCGGTACGGTGCTAGATGACAATCTTGCGAAGTATGTATTGAGCGCCTATCCAATAGACGTGCCAGCAGAGCGTCAAGTGTTGGCGGAAGGATTCAACAATGTTATTGGCACATTGGCCGAATTCGACCCGACAATGCTAAACAATGGTGCTTACACAATTGTGATCGAAGCAGAAGACGTTGACGGCAATCGCAGTGCGGCAAGCACGGATGTCATCGTCACGGGTGACATGAAAGTGGGTAACTTCTCCATCACACAGCGAGACGTTGATATCCCAATGATGAGCATCCCTCTGACGCTGGATCGTACTTACGACAGTAGAAACAAATCTCAACAGGGTGATTTTGGCTATGGCTGGAGCCTAGGTCTGACTGACGTCAGAGTTGATGAATCAGAAGTGATCGGCATGTATTGGTCTTTGAACCACTACCCGAACAGCAACATATTGTTCTCTAAGTACTGTATCGAGCCAACAGGGGATACACCAGAGGTTACGGTGACGCTTCCTGATGGAGACGTAGAACGGTTTGAAGTGGAGTTGATCCCTGCGTGCAATGCGATTGTGCCAAAAACGGATGTAACGCTGTCTTTCAAAGCAATTGGAGATACACAATCTACTCTAGAGCCTCTAGAGAACAAGCAACTGCGCTTCCAAGGTGGGCAGCTCTATGACTGGTCCTCGCTGATTGATATTGCAGATCCAGACAGGTATGCACTTGTACTGAGAAACGGTACAAGAATTGAAATCGATCAGCTGGAAGGTTTGGAGAAAATCGTTTCGCCGACGGGTCAGCATGTTCAATTTACCCGAGACGGCATTATTCATTCTGAAGGAAAAAGCGTTGTTTATAACCGTGACGCCAAAGGTCGTATTGAACAAGTCGTGGAGCCATCTGGTGCTACAACACAGTACAAATATGATGTCTTAGGTAATTTAAGGGCCGTCACTGACCCGTTAGGAAATACGACAACCTTTGAGTACAACCGCAATCACGGTTTACTTAATATCAATGACCCTCTTGGTCGTCGTCTGGTTCGAAATATCTACGATGACAGTGGAAGGTTAATTGCTCAGGAAGATGAGCAAGGTAATCGTACTGAGTTTTCTCACGACATTGCCGGGAAACAATCAACGGTTGTGGACCGCAACGGGAATACTCGCTTTTACTACTACGATGACAACGGAAATGTCACGACAGAGGTAGATGCCTTAGGTAATACGACACAGCACACTTACGACGCCAACGGCAATAAACTCAGCACTACAGACGCACTAGGTAACATGACGCGAGCTACGTTTAATGCAGATGGTGACCAACTGTCCTACACCAATGGTGAAGGCAACCGCACCGAATTTGTATATAACGAATTGGGTTTGGAAACTGACATCATCGACACTTTAGGCAATCGACACGTTAATGCTTACGACAGTGTTGGCAACTTGATGAGTACAACAGACCCGAGAGGAAACACTGAGTCATACACTTATGACTTCAAGGGAAACCATATCGAAACCACGGATCCTCTTGGACAGGTGACAACCTACGCTTACGATGCTGATGGTAATAAGATCGTTGAAACTTCGCCGATGGGTACGGTAAAGCGCTACGAGTACGACAGTAGCAATAGAGTGACGCGTGAGGTAACAGAGAAAGTGCTAGGTGGCGTTACGCAAGAGGCAGTGACAACCTATGTGTATGATGCCAAAGGCAATACTGTTGAAATGACAGACAGTCTTGGTAACTCTACCTTCTCGGTCTTCGATCCGCTAGACCAGCTGGTTGAGTCAACCGATGCGCAAGGTAACACCACCTTCTTCGAGTATGACGGATACGGAAGAGAGATCGCTGTTGTTCATCCGGACGGCACAAGAACAGAAAAGTCCTATGATGCAGAAGGCAATGTTATCTCTGAAACGGATGCTATGGGTCGTGTTACGACCTTTGAATATGATGCTGTCAACAGACAAATTGCCCGTGTTACGCCAGAAGGTGGACGTTTTGAAACAGAATTTGACGCAGCAGGAAGGATATATGCAGAGGTTGATGCGTTAGGAAACAGAACTGTTTATATCTATGACCCTGCAAACCGTCGTATAGGTACGGTAGATGCCGCTGGCAATGTGACGAAGTCGGAATATGACAGTGAGGGCAACGTATTCGCGACCATTGATGCTTCAGGAAATAGAACTGAGTATGAATACGATGCTTTAGGCAACAAGACGCTAACTCGCTATGCTGATGGAACCACAGAGCAAGCGTTCTACGATGCCTTGGGTAGGCAAACCGAAATCGTCGACCAAGCGGGTAACAAAACTCATTACGAATATGACGGAGATGGACGCTTAGTTGCGGTAGTGGATGCACAGCTTCATCGAACTGAATATCGTTATGATGAGATGGGTAACCGAACTGCTCAAGTAGATGCTCTTGGCCGCGAAACTGCGTGGACATACGACCTCGTTGGAAACATGTTGTCGCGCACGTTACCTATGGGACAAACAGAAACATTTACATACAATACGCTTAACCAACTCGAAACGCATGTTGACTTCAACGGCCTGCTAACCACTTATACCTACGATGCTGTTGGCAGAATGGTCAGTGAATCGGTTGGGTTAGGCACGACAAAAGAGCAAATTATTACGCATCAATATGATGCGGCTGGAAAGACGGTTCTGACGTCAGTTGAAAATCAAGCTGGTACTGAAACCTGGACGTATCAATACGATTTGCTTGGTCAACTGATAACAGAGCAACAACCTAGTGGTGATGTTCTGTCTTATACCTATGATGTTAATGGCAACAAGACAAGTCTGACTGTGGATTCTAAGGGCGTAAGTGAAACAACGCTTTATGAATACGATTCACTCAATCGTCTGGCTATGGTTATTGACAACCAAGGTGCGACAACTAGATATACCTATACTTCAACAGGACATAATGAAGTTACCTACCATCCAAACGGTACGTCCACTCATCATTTTTATGATGACCTGTATCGTCTGGTTGAAATGTATACTCAGTCTAGCGATGGTTCAAAGTTAACGCACTTTGTGTACACCTTGTCCCCAACGGGATTGCGCTTGAGTGTCGAAGAACGGCATATCAATCGTGTTGTAAGCTATCAGTACGATTCTTTGAACCGCATGCTGCAAGAGAGCCATAAAGAATCAGACGGCAGCGAACTTGTCATTGCGCATGAGTATGGTCCAACAGGTAACCGCCTGAAAGAAATACGTAACGGCGTGGAAACAGTGTTTACGTATGACGCAAACGATCGATTATTGACTAAGGATGGAGCGACTTACATCTATGACGATAATGGTAGTTTGCTGTCAGAAAGTGTTGTGGGTGGAGAGACCACGACGTACAGCTATGACGGGAAAAACCGTTTGGCGCTTGTCAAAGCTGGATTGGATTCGATTGAGCATGGCTACAACCCTGAGGGGATAAGGACGTTGTCAGTACGTAATGGAGCCTCTACACACTATGTAGTCGATAGTAACCGACAGTATGCGCAAGTTGTACGTGAACATGGTCTTATTAATAAATCCTACGTTTATGGTTTAGATTTACTCAGCTATCAAGAAAATAGTGACCGCTATTTCTTTGTGTACGATGGTTTAGGTTCAACTCGAGCGTTGACGGACATTGCTGGAGTGGTCACTGACAAGTATGACTATGAAGGCTATGGCACTGTTTTAAACCGTGAGGGAAGCTCTTCAAATAGCTATCTATACACGGGAGAGCAATTTGATGCTTCGCTTGGGAAATACTATTTGAGGGCGAGGTATTATGACCAATCAACAGGGCGATTTACGCAACAAGATACTTGGCTTGGAAATAACCAAGAGCCAATTACTTTAAATAAATATTTATATGGTAATGCTTCGCCTGCGAACTTTATTGATCCGACTGGGCATATGAGCATGATGAGCCTAAACATATCAATGTCTACAAGAGGAGCGCTTTCATCAGTTGCTGTACCAAATTACTCTGGGGCTTTGCTAAAAGTTCTGAGTGCAACGGTACAAGTATCCGGCCGAATAACATCGCGTGCACTTGTAAGAAAATTAGTACGAGATAGAACCAGAGGAAAGCTTCCATTTAACTTGTTGGTTGTTGGTTTTGATAGTCCAGATATGATTGCACATGTAAGCAAAGCACAGGCATCCATACCAGGTTCAGTAATGTTAAGGTATGACCGTTCTGTAGGTGGAGCTAAGGGTGGAAGACGGTGGTATACGCGTATGGGAGGGCTGCCAGGATGTATGGGACGAACCCCTTCAGGTATGAGTTGCGATGAATATCCTATGTACAAAACCACTAGAGGTGGTTATTCAATGTACTCATTAGGGTTGGTATCTCTAAAGTGGGTGAATGCAGCACAAAATAGCTATGTCGGTGTGCACTTTGGTGTCTTGTCTAGATATATGAGACGTGACAAGAACTTTGTTGTTGCTACTTCTCCTCTTTTGCCGACAATGGCTTTGCCGAAGAGGTAAACATGTTAAAGTTAGCGTTCTCTCTTGTTCCGGAGCAGGTCGATAGCAAGTTTGTCTGTAAACAAGCGAGCTTACTGGATAAGAAGTTTGATTGGAGTAAAAACAAAGATGTAGAGAGAGCGCTCTCCCTGTTTTCTTATCTCCACGCGTTGAACAAGAACGCGTTAGCGATAGAAATTATCGAGGCATTTGTCGATGATATGGGAGAGAAAAATCGCGGATTTCAACTCTACAATAAGCTCTCAGTTGTCGCATTGCTTGCTTATCTCTTAGACGAGGAAGGTAGGGCAGTAGAAGCCCAGCTTAGGGTGGAGCAATATGCTGATCTCGCGAAAAGAGCAGATTATGACTTCAAAAAAATCTTAGACGATATGCCTCAAACCATAGCAGCGTATTATGAGCAGCAATGGGCAGCCAGCCAGTTTGAGAATGACAATACTAAGCGTGAGGATATTGATGGTTGCGCATCCAATATTGTGATTGTTCTAGAATACTTTGCCCCTATTAAGTTTTTATGTGCTGGTGTTGCCAAAACAGTATTACACAACCTTGAAGAGATACTGATCGTAGAGAAGGAGAAGTTATCTCTACTCTTGTAATATGATCAGATAATAATTTTTCTTGTGGGTTATATATATTTTCTGGAGCAAGGCATTGAGTTTTAAATATTTCAAGTAAAAACAGAAGTAACGAAAGTTCTTTAATCTGTAGGTTGAAAAATTCACTCAGTAATAAGTTTTCCTCAATGAGTGGCAAGGATGTTGAGAAAGCTAATCGACTTGCTGTATATGTATTAAGCTGTGGCGACAAGGAACAAACGCTAGCACTACTGGAAAGCTACATAAGAATAGATCTTAATTCCTTGAAGCTATATGACTATATGGAGTATATCGACGCGCTGTCTATAGCCGCTTACGTCATGAAAGAGCAGAAAGATGAAAAGAAAATGTGCTCTTATATCGATCTCTTGAAGCAGTACTATGAGAAAGAAGAGGCTGATTATGAGGATCGTTATTGCGAAGAAGTGTCATATGGGTATTTTAGTTTAATGGCAGCATCGTGTTCGGATCTCCTTGAAATCAGAGAGCATACCGTAAGCCAGCAAGCTGAGTGCTTAGCTTATAATGCTATTGGGTTTATCAAGTATTAGGCAATGGCAAAGATCGATGAAGATAAGTTTCCATTTGGAGGTTCTATATATATCCAAACCCACATTGAAGGTCACTTAAAATGGCTAAAATAGATGTTATAGTGACTTTTGTATCAACAAGACATATTTCGTTACTTTATCTAAGGACAAAATTCCGTTTCTCAATGATATTAACTAATGATGATTAGCTATATCAATGAAAAAATTGGATTTTACTTCGAAGGTGGCTTTGAGAAAATGATTGTCGACGCTCAGCTAATTTAAAACGAAATCTATGCATGGGCAAGTAAAGCTGTCTTATTCAATTGTTGCTTCAAAGATATAAGTGAATTTACTGATGAGGAAAAAGAGAACGCCTATGCGATGGTAGAGTTACTATATATTTCCGTAGAAGTTGGCTTTATGTTGGTTAGGTTACAGAAGAGACATTTGAGGATATTTTTTATGGCCATGAGCCTTACGGTGAGAAATTTAGAAGTGAATTGCAGGAAGGTTTTAATTTTCTCATTAATAATGGTGTCGACTTATACCAGCTTATTGAATGTAACTAAGCTAATTTAATGTGTTTAATTGCTGATATGAAAAAATAGAAGGATTTTACATCATTATTGTGGTCGAGTAAGTATGCTAGTATCAGCCATTGTTTCAAAGATAAAAACCGAGTGCCCGAAAGGGTTCATAGGAAAAAAGCAGATACGTTACTACGCAGTTTTAACCTAAACAAAGACAGGGACTTTGATAAGGCAATTTGGTTAGTTGCTTGCTTTTATGCTTTAGGACAAGAAAACCTTGCATCTTATTTTTTTGGCCTCATTTGTTGATGATATTGGGGAAGCTGCTAGGGGCTATCAAATTGGGAATAAAATGGATGCACTGGCGATTTTGGCTTATTTCCTTTCGCGCAGAGAATAGAAGGCTCAATCCGAACAAAGGGTGGCCGAATATGTTTCTTTGGTTGAATACCTGCGTAACGGGGATGTTGACTGGTATTGTGTTCAACTTGCAGATGAAGTTACCGATTACGTATAAAGCCTATGATGACCCAAAAGCACTAGGACTAACTATAAATGATCAAATCCTTGGGTGCTGCTCAGAGATAAGGGGCATACTGAAGCAGCACAAAGTCGTCGCGAACCTTGTTGGGGAGAGCAAAAAGCAGATTCTCGATGAATGGGATAAGGTCTTACAGATAGAAAAGGAAAAACTCGCATCTATTCTCAATGGTTGAACTGAGTAATATATTTTATTAGGTACTAATTGTATTGTTTGACATTGTTTATACGATAGGAAGTAAATTTCCCAATGCTAACTTTTTCAATTAAACTTGAAAGTAGTCCTATCGTGGCTAGGATTAAGAAATCGCTTAGCAAAAAGTTCTCTCCAACCAGTGGAAAAGACATAGATAAGGCGAATATTCTCGTTGTGTATCTTATTTCTATTGGCAGAGTAGAAGAAGCTGAGTCGTTGCTTCATAGCTATATAAATAAAGATATATCGTCTTTTAAACTATATGATTACTCAGAGTATTTGGATGCGCTGTCAATCAGCGCATTTTTGAGTGAGTGCTATAAGAAAAGTAATGATGATGCTTTCGCCATTATAAAGAAATACTATGACAAAGATTCGGAAGAACTGGATGACCATAGTCAGGAAATGCCTCGTAGCTATTTCACCGCGATGTCGAGTTCAGCATCAGGTTTACTAAGCATTCGCGACTGGGGTGTGAAAGACAAGGCAGAGTACCTTGCAGAGTATGCGCTAACGTTTATGCATTACTGGGCTATGGCGAAAATTTATGAAGATAGATTTCCAATGGGGGAAGCAGTCGACCTTCGGGTGCGCGTTGAAGGCCATTTGGCGTGGCTGGATGAACTGCTTCGTTGAGATTGCTATTTTTCCGATAAGGGTGATTTTGTGTGCATTTAAGCCCTAACTACGATTGAGAAGGAAAAATATGCAACGCCAATTATTCTCTCGTGTTCTGGAGCAGGTCAATAGTATTGGTTGATACGGTGCTTCGGCTCAACTTTTACATTTATGAAAACCAGTTAACGCAGAATGCCTATGAAGGCTCATATTCTCTAGACGATGAATCCCAACGGTTGCAAAGCGAATTCTGGTAGATGCGGAAAACTGCCATCAGGCTCATTTCGGCAGCTATTCTTAACTCATTCGAGCCGAATGCCGTTTCATCCGCAGAACTTGACGCAAGGTAGCTTGTAACAGATACAGATATTCCGAGCAGCGGGTTGCGTTAACTAAAAAAACGTCACCCTTTAATCTAACAACTTCGCCGCTTCATACACTGCCGTGTAGTCTTCCTCAATTGGCATGGCTGATCTGCTGCGCTTAAGTGAAATCGCGGCGTGTCGTTTGGCGGCTAAACGCATTTCCGGCAAGTTTGACGTGGCGAGCGAGTTGAATGCTTTTTGCAGGCGAACGGCGACTTCGACCAATCCTGCGCCGTCACGGGCGATGGCGGTGAAGGCGTCATCAAACATATCGTCCATATTGATTTCAGGTATCTCTACCTTGTCGAACTTCGGTTCTTCTTTTTCACACCCATCATCATCCTGCTGCCATAACGTCAGCAACCTGACCATTGCGCCAATCACGTGAATGGCGGTACCGGAGTCGTTGACGGCCGGGGAAAGCGCGCGCGACGCGATTTCTGAAAGGACAACCAGCCCAAACCTCGGGTCATCATCAAAAAGCCGTGTCGAACCTATCTGGAAAGCCTTGATGACGTCTGCACAATCCAACTCCTTTGATGTTTTGGTTTTCAGATGAGCCAGTGGACGGCCAGGCGCAGCGAACGTGCCGGGGAGAGCATTGACCATAAGCGTCACTTCATTGGCTTCAGCCCAAGACTGAAGACAGGCAACGTCGATGTATTGCACATAACCCACCTTGGTTGCGTAAATCGCGTGGCCTTCTGGCGATGTGTTGACGGGAACGCCGTTCAGGTTTGGCAGGCATTTTCTCCGCTCCATTGCTCGTGTGGTCGCTTTTTCACATTTATCGATGATGGAGCCAAGCCGCCCTAACCTTGCAATCCGGTCAACCCAGCGGACAAAAGTCAGAATGACAAAGCAGAACACAAGAATGGTGAGGAAAATCAGCAGGAAGAGGCCCGCAATGCCAAAGAAGTCGTTCATGACCGCAGTCAGAGAGACCACGCTGAAAATGAAAGCGCCCACAAAAGTTGAAAGTGCATGCTGTGATACGTCGTCGGCGATCACAAGGTTGAAAGAGCGTGGGGTTGCTGTGCTGCTGGCAGAGGCGTAGGCAGAGACCATAGAAGCGACAGAAAACGTGGCAACGCCCATCATGGAACCTGCCATGGTGGTTAAGAGTGTCTCGATGGAGCTTTGTTCTACATGAGGAACCAACGCCGCCAATCCTGTGCCGTCGGCCAGCTTTGCAACCAGAGAGGCGACGATGGAGAGCAGGCAGAATATCAACGGCCGAACCCAGAGCCGTTCCCGTAACCGGTTAAGGGTAAAGCGAAAGTGTTCCAGAGAGGAGAACATTGCCATTACGTAACCTCAGCCCATGGTTGTTAAGGCATCTCACCAAATTGCTTGTCTCTGGTAAATCGTTGAATCAGGTAAAGGTTTAGCGAAGCCCTAATATAAGGCGGTTTCTCAACTTCAATGCATCTTCCTGAAAGTAAGGGGGGCTTGGAAAAAATATGCCCAAGCCGTGATTTTATGACTTGGGCATAGAGTGCGGGCTTATGGATAGAGAGCGTTACTTATACTGCGCAACCAGCCCATCAATCACTTTCAGCACAAATTCCTGGCAGTGTTTCGCCGTTGCCGGATCGAAGTCCTGCTTGTGCAGGTCTGTGTTAGACAGCACGCGCACGCCGATAAATGGCACGTCGTAGGCTTCGGCTACCAGCGCCGCTGCTGAGGTTTCCATTTCTTCGGTTGAGGTGCCCAGCGTTTCGTGGAACCAGTTGATGCGGTCAATTTCGCGGTTCCATTCGTCAGCAGAACCAATCTTGCCTTCCACCACTTTGCCGTGGCTGTAGCCTTCGGCGTATTTCATGGTGTGAGCCAACAGGGCTGGGTCGCCTTCGTAGTGGGCGTAGTTCACCAGCTCGCCGTCTTTGCGCAGGCGCATGACCACATCAAAGTTTTCCCATGCGGTTGGGTGAATGCCTTCGCCTTTTTCTTTAAACGCGACTTTGTAAGCGCCCATGTTGAAGCTTTCTTTGCCTACGACAATGTCGCCGCGTTGCAGATCAGGGTCGTGACCGCCGGAGGTGCCCTGGTTGATGATGGCTTTCGGATTGTACAGTTCAATGCCCAGCGTGGTGGAAGCGGCTGCGTTTGCCAGGCCGATTTCCGTGCGGGAAACCACCACAGGGTACCCTTTGATTTCGCCTTCCCAGAAAGTCCAGGAACCACGGGTCACTTCCTTCGCGTTGTCCAGCGCTTCGATAAGCACATTGGTTTCCATATCCATCGCGCCCTGTACAAGGATAGGTTGGTTGGCAAATGCATTGAAGGACGTCGCGAGAAGCAAAGAGCTGAGAGATAACGTTTTGAACATGAGTCGAATCAAACAATAACAGAAGAGGTATGTGCGCGAATCATATCTGCGCAATCGTTTGCGTCAAGATAAAAGTGCGACTTATATCAAATAAAAATGAAAGGGTGTGAACGCAGAAAAGGAGTGAATAAAACGACAAAGCCCGCGGGGGAGGCGGGCTTTGGAAAGTGAAGGGCAGAACCTTACGCGCCGGTTTCCTGATGAAGGCGTTGGCACGCTTCGCCGCTGCTGTGGAACAGGTGACAACGGTGCGCCGGGATACCCACTTTGTAAACCGTGCCCGGTTCGATATCCAGAGTGTCTGGACGGCGGTAAATGAAATCGGCATCCATGTGCTTGAGCTTGAGGTAAACCTGCGTCTCGTAACCCAGCTTTTCTACCACCTGTACATCGCCTTCAATGCAGACATCGCCTTCTTCGCAATCAACCAGATGCTCAGGGCGGATACCCAAAGACATACGCGCGCCTTGCTCAACGGTGCGGCCATCAACTGGCAGCCACATGGTCTGGCCGTTTGCCAATTGCACCATCACGCGGTCATTTTCCACCGCTTCAACCTGCACGCTGACGAAGTTCATCTTCGGCGAACCGATAAAGCCAGCCACGAAACGGTTCTTCGGATAGTGGTACAGCTCCAGCGGTTTACCTACTTGGGAAACGAAACCTTTATCCAGCACCACAATCTTCTGCGCCATGGTCATTGCTTCAACCTGATCGTGGGTCACGTAGATCATGGTGCAACCGAGTTGCTTGTGAAGCTTGGCGATCTCAATGCGCATCTGCACACGCAGCGCGGCATCAAGGTTGGAAAGCGGCTCATCCAGCAGGAACACTTTTGGCTGGGAAACCAGAGTACGGCCGATAGCCACGCGCTGGCGCTGACCACCGGAAAGCGCTTTCGGTTTACGCTCCAGCAAGTGACCCAGTTGCAGAATGTTGGCGGCGTTTTCTACGCGGCGTTTCACTTCTTCTTTGTCCGCTTTCGCCAGCTTGAGGCCAAAAGACATATTGTCGAACAGGTTCAGGTGCGGATACAGCGCGTAAGACTGGAACACCATGCCCACACCACGCTGGGATGGCGGGATCTCATTCATGTGTTCGCCGCCGATGTAAAGATCACCGGAGGTAATGTCTTCCAAGCCTGCAATACAACGCAGCAGGGTAGATTTGCCACAACCAGACGGGCCAACGAAGACAACAAATTCGCCTTCTTCAATATCCAGGTCAACGTTCTTGGATATCAGGTTATCGCCGTAGGCTTTACAGACGTTTCGTAGGGTTACGCTCGCCATTGCGTTATTTCCTCTAAGTAGTTTTCGTCGGCTGCCGACCTTTTAGACAGCCGAACCGCATTCTTTCCTGAAAAGAGCACACTCTTTCCGCAGTGGACTTGGCGCCATTCTGTTGAATACAGGCCGTCGAAACATCCTCCTGTTATGGGGGATTAGTGGGGGATGAGGGGGATGAGTGCATCCGTCACACTTTTGCTTTCCATTGGCTGATGTCGATTTTTATTGGCATTACCATGTGCGACGCGTCACATAGGGTGCGCATTTTAAGATATGGCTCACATTGTCTGTGAGAGCTACCTCATGTTTTTGAGCTGCGGCGGCTGGGGGCGTAGTTCGGAGGATGATCTCATTCCCATACCGCTAGGGGAAGATGACGCTGTTACATCAGGCATGAAAGGTCGGACGAGTCCGGCAGCTATCAATAACAATCAGAAAGGACGTTTAAGATGAAAAAAGTTCTCTCCCGTGTCGCACTGTGTACCCTTGCAGCGCTTGCTTCTGCCCACGCGACAGCCGCTATTGAAGAAGGTCAACTGACCATTTGGATCAACGGCGACAAAGGCTACAACGGCCTGGCTGAGCTGGGTAAGAAATTTGAAGAAGACATGGGTGTGCCTGTTACCGTTGCGTTCCCGGACGATCTGGCAAACAAATTCGCACAGGTTGCGGCTGCCGGTGACGGCCCGGACATCATTTTCTGGGCACACGACCGTTTTGGTGGATACGCGCAGGCAGGTCTGCTGGCTGAAATCAAACCTTCTGCCGAGCTGAAAGACAAAGTGGTCGATTTTGCATGGGATGCGGTGCAGTACGACGGAAAAACCGTAGGCTACCCAATCGCGGTTGAAGCACTGTCACTGATCTACAACAAAGCGCTGGTACCAACCCCACCGAAAAACTGGGAAGACATTGCAGCACTGGATAAAGAACTACAGAAAGACGGCAAGCGCGCCATCATGTGGAACCTGCGCGAACCGTACTTCACTTGGCCGGTACTGGCGGCAGACGGCGGTTACGCATTCAAGTTTGATGGCGAGAAATACGACGCAAAAGATATCGGCGTTAACAACGAAGGTTCGCGCCGCGCAATGAGCTTTGTGAAAGGCTTGGTTGACCAAGGCGTTATTTCGCCGGATATGGACTACAGCATCTCTGAAGCTGAGTTCAACAAAGGCAATGTGGCGATGACCATCAACGGCCCATGGTCTTGGAGCAACATCGACAAATCCGGTCTGGATTATGGCGTTGCGGTACTGCCAAAACTGAATGGCAACCCGTCTAAACCGTTTGTCGGCATTCTTTCTGCGGGTATCAGCTCAGCGTCTCCAAACCGCGATCTGGCGGTAGAGTTTATCGAAAACTACCTGATGACTGACGAAGGTCTGGCAATGGTAGACAACGACAAGCCACTGGGTGCGGTTGCACTGAAATCCTTCCAGGAAGCACTGGAAGCTGACACCCGTATTGCAGCGACCATGCAGAATGCGGAAACCGGTGAAATCATGCCGAACATCGCGGCCATGCAGTCATTCTGGTATGCCGAAGGTAACGCCATCCAGAACGTGGTAGACGGACGTCAGTCTGTAGACGACGCGCTGAATGCAGCCGCCAAGCAAATGCTGAAATAACCCAATAGCAGGGAGGGCTCGCTCTCCCTGCACTCCCCGTTGTTATCGCTTTTATATTTGCCTTCCAAAATTGGATTTTGAGAGTAAGGAGCTGGTATGCAGCCAGTGCATGATGCGGGCTTTTTGCAGCCGCAGTCTGAAACAAAAAAAACCGCCCATCCAAACTACCTGAAGTGGACAATCCTCACCCTGATCGCTGCGGTCAACGGGTATGCCACTGTTCTGATGTACGCGCAGGGTGAAACCGCCTTTGCGTTACTGACCGTTTTCCTCACAGCATTGGCTGTTTTCATTTTCGGCAGTAACAAAACTTACGCTCACCGCTACATTTACCCCGGTATTGCCGGGATGGTTATTTTTATCATCTTCCCTCTGGTTTATACCGTGGGTCTGGCGTTTACCAACTACAGCGCCGCAAACCAGTTAACACTGGAGCGCGCCCAGTCGGTACTCATGAGCCGCACCTACCAGTCCGGCGCTGCGTATGGTTTTGATTTGTACAACACAGCAAACGGCTACCGCGTTGTGGTGAAAGACGGCGACCAGTTGCTGCAAACGGGCACATTGGATTTGGCAAACTTGCCAACAGAGCCGATCACTCTGGTAGATTCCACATCGTTTGACGGTAAAAAAGCGCCGATCAAAGAGATTGTGCAAAACCGTACCGAGCTTTCCAAACTGCTGCTGATCATGCCGGACGGCGAAGAAATCCGCATGAGTGGCCTGCGCAAGTTCGCCGCTGAAGGCCCGCTTTACACCATGCAAAGCGATGGTGAAACCCTTTACAACAACCGTGAGCAAACCTACTTCAAACCGAACCACGAGATTGGCTACTACCAGCAAATCGATGCGGAAGGCCAGTTCGTGGGCAAACCTGTCTCTCCGGGTTTTGTGGTGAACGTGGGTTGGGATAACTTCCACCGCGTGTTGACCGATGACGGTATTAAAGAGCCGTTTGTCGGCATTTTCATCTGGACGGTTGTCTTTGCTTTCCTGGCGGTCGCACTGACACTGGCTGTGGGCATGGTGCTGGCGTGTATCGTTCAGTGGGAGCCATTGAAGGGTGCAGGTGTGTACCGCGTGCTCCTGATTTTGCCTTACGCGGTGCCTTCGTTTATCTCCATCCTGATTTTCCGCGGCTTGTTCAACCAAAGTTTTGGTGAAATCAACATGATGTTGGAAGCCATGTTCGGCATCCAACCAAACTGGTTCTCCGATCCGCTGATGGCCAAGATCATGATAGTGATGGTCAATACCTGGCTGGGTTTCCCCTACATGATGATCCTGTGCATGGGCTTGCTGAAATCCATCCCGGAAGATCTGTACGAAGCCTCAGCGATTGATGGTGCGGGTCCAATACAGAACTTCTTCCACATCACACTGCCGATGTTGGTGAAGCCACTGACACCGCTGCTGATCGCCAGCTTCGCGTTCAACTTCAACAACTTCGTGATGATCATGCTGTTGACCAACGGCGGCCCGAACATGCTCAACACCTCAGAGCCAGCGGGCTACACAGATATTCTGGTGAGCTACACCTACCGTATTGCGTTCGAAGGTGGTGGCGGTCAGGACTTTGGCCTTGCGGGTGCCATTGCAACCCTGATCTTCCTGATGGTTAGCGGTATGGCACTGCTGAACCTGAAATTTACCAAGCTGTCGCAGGATTAAGGAGTACCGCCATGCCTATGGTTCAATCAAAATCGCAGAAGTACCGTGTTTGGGCAACGCATGCCGGATTGTGTGTGTTTCTGTCCCTCATCCTGTTCCCTATGCTAATGATCATTGCTATCTCATTGCGTGAGGGTAATTTCGCCAGCGGTGAGTTGATTCCAAGCAACCCAACGCTGGATCACTGGCGCCTGGCACTGGGGCTGAATGTCACTAACGACGATGGTAGCGTGACACCACCGCCTTTCCCTGTGCTGTTGTGGCTGTGGAACACGGTGAAAATTGCGGGAATCACGTCGCTGATCATCGTGTGTATGTCCACCACCAGTGCGTATGCGTTTGCCCGCCTTCGCTTTAAAGGCAAGAGCAACATCCTGAAAGCCATGATGATTTTTCAGATGTTCCCGGCGGTATTGGGTCTGGTCGCGATTTATGCTCTGTTTGACCGTCTCGGCCAGTACATTCCATTCCTTGGCCTTAATACCCACGGCGGTCTGATCTTCTCCTACCTGGGAGGGATTGCCCTGCATGTCTGGACGATCAAAGGCTATTTCGAAACCATTGATGGATCGCTGGAAGAAGCGGCAGCGCTGGATGGTGCAACACCTTGGCAGGCATTCCGTCTGGTATTGCTGCCGTTGTCTGTGCCAATCCTTGCGGTGGTGTTCATCCTGTCGTTCATCGGTGTGGTGACAGAAGTGCCGGTCGCGTCGCTGCTGCTGACTGACGTAAACAGCTACACACTGGCCGTCGGCATGCAGCAATACCTGTACCCGCAAAACTACCTGTGGGGTGACTTTGCCGCAGCGGCTGTGTTGTCGGCAATGCCTATCACTATCGTCTTCCTGCTGGCTCAGAAATTCCTGGTTGGCGGCCTGACTTCAGGTGGCGTTAAAGGTTAAATATATCCCCAAACTACCTGAAGATGCAGGATTCAGGCTGTTTGGGTATAACATGCCTGGCGAAATGTCAGGCATTTTTATTGAGTAAAATGCGATGAATAATAACACCCTACAATCGTATTCTTTGCTGTCTGATTTATTAATTGAATCAAAGAGAAACGATCAAATTGCATTGAAAATTATTTCAGATAAAGAAATAAATTTGCCTGAATATTTTCCTGTTATCAGGTTTGAAAAGAAATTTAATGAAAACTGTCGTGTTATTGGAGATGGTTTTCAAATGCTATGCCAAACAACGGGTTCAATAAATAATAATGAGTCTGTTGGACGCTGTCCGGATAATAATGAGAGTTACCGGATATATGGCAAAGACGATAAACAGCGTTATTACAACTATTTGGTGATTGAAGAAAGCGAAGGCTACACCCTGTTCGGCTTTACCTCTTGCCACCGTTTTGCCGGTTTCTTTGAGTTTACAGACGGGCAGGTGACCGCGGTTCTGGACGGCGAATACATCACCTTGGAACCGGGCGAGCACCATCTCGAATCCGTCGACGTTTTCGAAGGCAAAACGCTGGCAGAAGTGTATGAGCAATTTGCCGCGGCCATTGCTGTCAATCACCCGCCAAGAGCCCATGTTGCAGACGCATCGCCCATCGGCTGGTGTTCCTGGTACGCCTATTACGCGGGGGTTTCTGCCGAAGACATCGGCACTAACCTCGACCAGATGCGTGGCGATCTCAACGATATCGAATGGGTGTTGCTGGATGATGGCTACCAGGCCTTTATGGGCGATTGGCTGACACCCTCCGAGCGCTTCACGGGCGGCGTAAAAGCCGTGATTGACGACATCAAAGCGCGTGGCAAAAAGCCTGCGATCTGGATGGCACCGTTTATCGCCGAGCCAGGATCTGCCGTGTTCCGTGAACACCCGGAATGGTTCGTGCGCGCTGAAAATGGCCAAACCCTGAAAGCGGAAGATGTGACCTATGGCGGTTGGCGCTGCCTGCCGTGGCTGATGCTGGATACCAGCCAGCAAGCAGTCTGCGACCATCTGACCCAAACCGTTAAAACCATGCGTGAAGAGTGGGGCGTAGCGCTGTTCAAGCTGGATGCCAACTATTGGGGCGCATTGAAAGGCAAACGCGCCAACCCACAAGTGACAGGTATTGAAGCCTATCGACGGGGAATGGAAGCCATCGCAAAAGGGGCAGGCGATGCCTGGCTGCTGGGATGCAATGCGCCGATGTGGCCGTCCCTTGGCATGGTGGATGCCATGCGCGTATCAGACGATGTCGAGCGTGTGCCGCACCGTTTCAGCCAAATTGCCCGAGAGAGTTTCTTCCGCAGCTGGCAGCACCAGCAACTTTGGCATATCGACCCGGATTGCGTCACCCTGACCGATATTCCGGGGCAGGAAACGGACGACGCCGCTTACCAATACCACCGCGATGTGGTCGCTGCTGTCGGCGGTTTGCTGCTTTCCGGCGACCCGCTGGCAGAGATGGACAGCAGCGCCAGAGCGTCGTTCTCCCGACTTATCCAGCGCAGCCAGCTTACTTCTGCGCCCGTGCAGTTTACGGATTTGTCGCTGAACTACGGCAAGCTGGCGCTTGAGAGTGGCGAAACGCTGCATGCTGCGATGACCTATCTCAAGGATGACTGGGAGCCGGTGACTGTCACATTGGAAAGCGATAAAGCCATCGATTGGTTTGATTATTGGAGCGGCGAGAAATTAAACCACGAACCGCAGAAATTCTGGGTAATTAATTTGTCTTCGGAGAATCGAAGTCAGTTAATTATCAGCAAATAAATCCCATAACCAAAAGCCATCGCTTAAATAGGGTGGCTTTTCTTTTTTGGGTTTATTTGAGTTGTGTATTTCATTTTCAATATTTGGCATGTCATCACATTCTGCGCAAAGCGAAGAAATAGAACGTATGCAAGAATCCAGACATTAATAATAAACGCATTATTAAATTCTACCCTCTGTGTATTGTTTTAAGGATGTGCAATGCCTACATTTAAAATTTCAAAACTGGCAGCAGCAATGACAATTATTTCAACCGTCTCCCTCTCGGGTTGTGGCGCTTTTTCTGAAAACGAAAAATCACCCAACACCGGCTCACCGGCACCGGGTCACCTGCGTGTGTATTTAAACATGCTGGAAAATGACTACCAGGATATGACACTTCACGTCTGGAACAATGAGCAGTGTTCAGCCTACAAAGGCACGGATACAGACTGGAACCGTGGCCTTCAGTTTGATGGTGTGGACGACGCATTCGGCGCGTACTGGGATCTGCCAATCCTTGATTCAACCCAGGGCTGCATCAACTTCATTCCGCACCGTGGCGATGAAAAACCGCTGTCACAGGATGCAAAAGCTTATATCGAAGAAGCCGCGAAAATTGGCTTCCGCGCCTTTACCTTCAAAGGCGATGGCAATGTTTACTACGAACCGCTGGAACTGCCGCCACTGAACCTGACAGGCGCAACCGCGCACTGGGTAGACGCACAAACCCTGCTCACACCTGCGGATGTTACCCATGTTGAGTTGTATCAGTCGCTCACGGGCGGTGTGAATATCTCCGGTGATGAGATTTCAGGCTTTGATAAAAAGCTCGACGCGACAGCCAATGCAGAGAGCCGCTGGCAGTCCCGATTCCCACATCTGGGTGGCATGGCAAGCTGGCACCTGCCGCTGACCAATGACGAGGCAAAATCCCTGCTCAGGGGGCAGTTGGTGGCCGTGGCGAAAAATGCCGAAGGCAAGATTGTGTCAGCCACTCAGGTACAAATCGCCGGTGTGCTGGATACCCTTTACGTCGAACACGGCACAGCGAATGATGACAACCTGATTTACGGCGCAACTGTCGCCAATGGCAAAACTGCCTTCAGGTTGTGGGCACCGACAGCGCAGTCCGTCAGCCTTGTCAGTTACGACAGCGACAAGACCAAAACGGGCACCGTTCCGATGCAGTTTGATGCCCAATCCGGCAGCTGGTTTGTGGAAACAGACAAACTGGGTCACGGCGATTTCTACCGCTACGACATGACGGTGTATCACCCGGCCGTCAACGAAGTGCGTCACTATGAAGTGACCGACCCATACTCACTCAGCCTGTCGATGAACTCGACATTCAGCCAGGTGGTTGACCTTGACCATCCCGATCTGAAACCGGCGGGCTGGGATGCGCTGCAAAGCCCGCACAGTCAGCAAAACCCGGCCAAGATGGTGATTTACGAATCACATATCCGCGACCTTTCCGCGCTGGATGCCTCGGTTTCTGCAACGCATCGCGGCAAATTCAAGGCACTGACTGAAACCGCTTCTGCGCCGGTTAAACACCTGACATCACTGGCGCAAAGCGGCGTGACCCACCTGCACTTGTTGCCTGTGTTCGACATCGTTTCTGTCAACGAAGACCCGGCGAAGGTGATTGATATTCATCAGCCGTTCAGCCGCCTGTGTGATATCAATCCGGCAGCGAAAAACAGCGAATTTGCATCCTACTGCGACAGCGACAAAACCGTTGCGCAAGTGTTTGAAATCCTCAAAGCCAGCGATGGCCCGGATTCGCCACTGGTGCAGAAACTCAACCGACTGGTGGCAGGTCATGACAGCTTCAACTGGGGTTACGATCCGTACCACTACACCGCGCCGGAAGGTTCGTACTCCACCGCGCCTGATGGCATGACCCGTATCCGCGAGTTCCGCGAAATGGTTATGAGCATCAAGCAGAACATCGGCATGAACGTCATCATGGACGTGGTTTACAACCATACCAATGCGGTTGGCCCGGATGCGGATCACTCAGTGCTGGATAAGGTAGTGCCATGGTATTACCAACGCCTGAACACCCAGTCCGGCGGCGTGGAAACTTCGACTTGTTGTTCTAACACCGCACCGGAAAACGCCATGATGGGACGTCTGATCCGTGACTCGCTGGTGGTGTGGTCGAAAGACTACAAAGTGGATGCGTTCCGTTTCGACTTGATGGGTCACCACCCGAAAGCACAGATCCTGGAAGCGCGTGAAGCGGTGCGCCAGGTCAACCCGGATACCTACTTCTACGGCGAAGGCTGGAACTTCGGCGAAGTGGCCAACAACACCCGTTTTGAGCAGGCGATTCAGGGCAACATGGCCGGAACCGGCGTGGGGACTTTCTCCGATCGTCTGCGTGATGCCGTACGCGGCGGTGGCCCGTTCGACGGCGGTGATGCGCTGCGCGCCAATCAGGGCTTTGGTAATGGTGCGTATGTCATGCCAAATGACATGAATGGCGTCAGCCGCGAAACCGCGCTACACAGCACCGATCTGGTTCGCCTTGGCATGGCGGGCAACCTGAAAAGCTATGAGCTGACCACCTACACCGGTGAGCGCAAACGCGGCGAGCACATCGACTACAACGGCCAGCCTGCGGGTTATGCCGACCAGCCGACAGAAGTGCAGAACTATGTTTCCAAGCACGATAACCAAACGCTGTGGGACAACAACCAGTACAAGATCCCTTACGAAGCGCCACTCGATACCCGCGTGCGCATGCAGGCGGTGTCACTGGCTACCGCCATGTTGGGGCAGGGCGTGCCGTTCACCCATCAGGGCGTTGAACTGCTGCGCTCCAAATCCATGCAGCGTGACTCGTACGACTCCGGTGACTGGTACAACCGTGTCGATTACAGCCTGCAGGACAACAACTGGAACAAAGGCCTGCCGCGTGAGGACAAAGACGGCCCGAATTACGACATGATCAACACAGTGATTGAAGGCCATGGCGACAATGCCAAGCCGGGTCAGGCAGAAATGCAGACCATGGTCAGCTATTACAAAGAGCTGGGAAGCCTTCGCGCCCATTACCCGCTGATCACGTTAGGCAATGCAGACGACGTGCTGCGCCGTGTTGGCTTCCTTAATACCGGGGCTTCGCAAATTGCTGGCCTGGTGGTGATGACGATTGATAACGGCATCAACGCAGGTGACGACCTCGACAGCAATGTGGACGGTCTGGTGGTGGTGATTAATGCCTCGCCGCAGCAGCAAATCGTGGAGATGGGCCAATCCGGTCTGGCACTCAGCGCCAAGCACACCAGCGACCTGAAAGGGGATGCGCGTGTGGATGGCACCGCGATTGTGGTTCCGGCATGGACGCCAGCCGTGTTCGAACTGACCCGTAATGGCAGCCGCGGCGCGGGTATTCCACCTGTGGCGAACTGATGGTGAAACGCCGAGTTAACTGAATCTCAGCACAGCCTCGACATGGGGCTGTGCTTTTCTCTTTTTGATATTGAGGTGAATGGACGATGAATACACCTTTTCTTTATCACGGACAGGATTGCCATTGGGTGATCCCGTCGCAGGATTCCCTGACCGTTCGTGTCGTGACCGAAGCCGGTTTTGAACCGACTGCCTTTTACGTGCGCTGTGAGCCGGACAATGAGCAAAAGCTGATTGCGATGAACGAGGTGAAAACCGACAACGCCGCCGCCTCCCGCCTGAAAACCTGGCAGGCAGAACTGCCACTGAACCGCGACAAACCCACTACTGTGTATTGCTTCAAAGCGGTACAGGGAAACCAGCAGTGGTGGCTGCACGGTGAAGGGGTCTCTATCCGTGTGCCGGGGCTGGAAAAGCAGTTCCGCTACAACGCTGCGCACCAGCCGCCAGATTGGGTAAAACACCAGATTTTCTACCAGATATTTCCGGATCGTTTCGCTAACGGCAACCCGTCAATCAGCGTGAAAGACGGCGAATATTGCTTGCAGGGCAAGGAAAAACCAACGCTGGCAAAACCGTGGGGCGAACCGGTTTCTGAACATGGCACCAACGGCGCGTGCGAATTCTATGGCGGGGATCTGAAAGGGATCCGCGACAAGCTGGATTACCTGCAGGCATTGGGTGTCACCACCCTGTACCTGAACCCGATTTTCACCGCGCCCAGCAACCACAAATACGACACCTCAGATTATTTCAATATCGACCCGCACCTCGGCACCAATGAAGAATTCGCCGAACTGGTGGCAGACCTTCACCAGCGCGGCATGAAAATCGTGCTGGATGCGGTGTTCAACCACACCTCACTCAACCACCCGTGGTTTGATGGTTTTGAGCGTCGCGAAGATGGCCTCGGTGCGTGGAAAAATCCGTCGTCGCCATACCGCGAGTATTACCAGTTTGACGGCGATTCCGACGACTACGTGGGTTGGAACGGCGTCAAAAGCCTGCCCAAACTCAACTACCTCAATCAGGCAGTACGGGACTATTTCTACCAAGGCGAAGATGCAGTGATCAAACATTGGCTGCGCCCGCCTTATGGCATTGATGGCTGGCGCTTTGATGTCATCCACATGCTGGGAGAAGGGGAAGGGGCGACCAACAACGCGCACTATGTGAAAGCGTTCCGCGAGTCGGCCAAGTCCGTCAATCAGGACTGTTATGTGCTGGGCGAACACTTCTTCGAAGCCACCCAATGGCTGCAAGGCGATCAGGAAGATGGCGCAATGAACTACTACGGCTTCGCCCATCCTGTTCGCGCCTTCTTTACCGGATTGGATATCTCGTTCGACCCTTGTTACCTGGATGCAGAAACCTTCGCCGCGTGGCTGATGGAAGCCATGGCCAAAGTGCCGTGGCAAAACCAGCTATCACAACTCAACCAGCTCGACAGCCACGACACCATGCGTTTCCTGACCATGGCGAACGGCGATGAAGCTACCCTGAAAAGTGCGCTGATGTTCCTGTTCTGCTGGGTTGGTGTGCCATGCATTTACTACGGCACGGAAGTGGCAATGGAAGGCGGGCACGACCCGGACAACCGCCGCACCTTCCCCTGGGAGCAACTGGACAACCGCGAGGATATGGTCGCTTTCATCAATACCCTGACCACACTGCGCCGCGAATCCAACGCCCTGCAAAGCGGCAGCCTGCAATGGCTTTACGCCAAAGGTGACGTGCTCGCTTTCGCACGAACCCTGGGTGATGACGTCGTGATTTGCGCAGTCAACCGTAGCGAAGATCAAGCCACCATTTCGCTGCCACTCTGGCAAACCGGCACAACGCAAACCTGTTTCAGCACGCTGTTTGGCAGCAAGAGCGTGAAAGCCAGTGAACGTGAGTTGATGATGACGGTGGAAGGGAAGTCAGCGCAGATTTTGTGGTAGAGATTGCTGCTGGTTTTGGCTTTTGGTTCTTCCCCCTTTTTAAGGGGGAAGTTAGATGGGGGTGCTCTTGGGCATCAACCAATTTATGATGAAGTTTCGACTGGAACAGTAGAAGGTGGAAAACCAACTGTAAGTCTAAGATATTAATTACGCGGCACTATCTCTAGGCTCAAGTAAAGGTTCAATCTTTTCTCTCAACCAATTTCTAACATCTGCGGTGTAATCATCCCAAGCGTTCGTAGTCGCGACCAAATCTACTATCTTTGACAGACCTACTCGTCGTTCCAGACCAAGTCTATCGATAATGTCATTTATATATTTATGACTTTCATCAGCAACAACAATGTCGAGGGCAGCCTGAATGATTTCTTGGAATTCTTCATTTTCAGAATGACCAATATTGCAGATTAGTTGATGCAAGTACGTTTCAGGTTTAGACCCATCAGGGAGATGATATTGTTTGATTACATCAATTGCTCTTGCCCTATACGTATCAGATAAATGATCTGTCCCTGTAATAACTCTATTCAATTGTGCGGATTTTTGTTCTCTAGTTGAGTAAACATCACCATCTAAAACAAATAGTGTGTTGGATATGTCTTGGTTGCTGAATAATAGGCCTGCAGCAGCAGTAAAGCTGTTTGATGCTGCGCCAAATCGCTGAATTGAAACCAAGCGCTTTCCGCGCAACTGAGAAGCAAGCTTAGTGACAATTGCAGAAGAAAGATCATCCTCGACGAATATCTCTAGTGGCTTTGGTTGTTCACCAGTTAGTCTGTTTATTGCATCTGGAGTTGTCTCATTGAAACACAATGTTTTGTTGGGTGTGCTAAATAAGTGACGTATGTTAACTATATCCGACAAGGATATTACAGTCTCTCTGTGAGTTGTAAATACAACTTGCAAAGACTTTTCAGTAGCTCTTGCATGGATAACCTTGATCAATGCCATCATTGCTTTGTCGTGCAACAATAAATCTAGTTCATCAATTAGAATTAAAGAGTTACTTGGTGCATTATAAAGAGTGGTAAGGATATGAAATACTTTTTGCTCGCCCGCACTCATACTCAAAGCAGAATATCTCAAACCTTCAACTTCAACACCCATGAAATTTTTTCCAGAAGCAGAGTGTATATTGTACTTCAGGTATCTACGATTCAAAATCAGTGAGGCTTTCTGTAGGATGATTGTAAATATATCTTCTGCTACTTCATTTGTAGAGTAGTTGATTTTTGCTTGTTTCTTCTCCATTTCTATCATCGGTACGCATTTATCTATACCAATATAGAAAAGATCTCGCTTCGGTTGTCGAGCGTAAATTGGCTTCCATCGAGATGATTTTTCGTATGGTGTTTTGACGCTTCTATGTAGTGTTGGGCCATCACGATATGTATGGGTAATTTCCATGTAAGAGTCATTCCAAAGTGCATCGGTACTTGGAAGGAAGAAATTACTAAATTTTAGGTTTTCCCCTTTATCTGCTGGTTGATAGGCACAAGCTAGCGCATGGAGGACGGTCGATTTACCATTACCATTTGGGCCTAGAATTGCAGTTACGGGCGAACCATCGAAATCTAACTCTAACTCAATTAGATTTTTAAGTTTACGGACTTTAAGAAATTCCAGTTTTTGTTGACAGATAGCAGCCATGCATTTCACTCACACATAGATTAACACCGCAAGGTCATGTACTTTATACCAAAATTCCCATTGATGCATCTGAGTGCATACTGAGTGTTAGGCTGCTCAGTACTGCATCAAGTGAGAACTCCCAAAGAGCCAACCCCATCCTAACCTTCCCCTTGAAAAGGGGAAGGGACTAAAAGAGCCAAATGCTCAGTATCCCGACAGCTTTTGCAGCTTCCCAATAAAAAAAAGCCCCAAGTATCATCACTCGGGGCTTCGTCTTTTCTACTTCACAAATTGTCCAACTGACTTTACTTAACCAAAATCGCGAACGATTCATAAGGCGTGAGCGTCAGTATTTGTTCCAGTGCTGAACGGGCAACGCCATTGTGAACCAGGCATTCCCCTCCAATTTGCCATTCGGCCGGAACATCAACAGTGATGGTGTCGGCGGAGAAGTTGTTGATGGCGACAATCTTCACACCGTCCAGTTCGCGCACATAACCAAACAGGCTTGGGTGTTCGGCGAACAGTGGGGTGAATGAGCCGTAAACAATCACAGGGTGCTGTTGGCGCATTTCGACCAGGTGTTTGTAGTGCCAGAACACAGAGTCTGTGTCTGTCAGAGCAGCATCGACGTTAATTTCAGTGTGGTTCGGGTTGGCCTGAATCCAAGGGGTGCCTTCGGTAAAACCGCCGTGGGTCGAAGCGCTCCACTGCATTGGCGTACGGGCGTTGTCGCGGCTGTTTTCGTGGATCGCGGCCATCATGGCTTCTGGTGAAACGCCGTTTTCAGTGCGTTCGCGGTAGAAGTTCAGGGTTTCAATGTCGCGGTATTCTTCGATGGTGTCGAATGCCACGTTGGTCATGCCAATTTCTTCACCCTGATAGATATACGGCGTGCCTTTCAGCAGATGCATGGCGGTTGCCAGCATCTTGGCGGATTTGACGCGGTGCTCGCCGTCGCAGCCGTATTTGGAGACCACACGCGGCAGATCGTGGTTGTTCCAGAACAGGGAGTTCCAGCCGTTGTCGGCCAGCTCTGTCTGCCATTTGGTCAGCACGGCTTTAAAGGTTGGAAGTTCCAGCGGTACTGGCGTCCATTTGTCACCGTTGCCCCAAGTCAGGGTGATGTGCTCAAACTGGAACACCATGGAAAGCTCTTCACGGGCTGGGTCGCTGTAAAGCTTGGCGATTTCCGGTGTTGCGCCCCAGGTTTCACCCACGGTCAACAAATCTTTGTCGCCAAAGGTGGCGCGGTTCATTTGCTGTAGCAGTGGGTGCAGGCGTGGGCCGTTGCCTGTGATGCCTTTGTCGATCTCTTTGCCGATAAGGTCAATCACATCCATGCGGAAGCCGCCGATACCGCGGTCAATCCACCAGTTCATCATCTGGTGAACCTCTTCCTGCACCTTCGGGTTTTCCCAGTTCAAATCCGGCTGTTTCTTTGAAAACAGGTGGAAGTAGTATTCGCCGGAAGCTTCATCATACTGCCATGCGGAACCGCCGAACAAAGAGCCCTGATCGTCCGGCGCAGAGCCGTCTTCGTTTGGCTTGCGCCAGATGTAGTAGTCGCGGAACGGGTTGTCTTTGCCTTTTTTGGCTTCTTCAAACCAGCGGTGTTCGTCCGAGGTGTGGTTAACCACCAAATCCATGATGATGCGGATGCCGCGGTCGCGGGCTTTGGCGAGCAGTTCATCCATGTCTGCCAGGGTGCCGAACTCCGGCGCGATGTCCTGATAGTCGGAGATGTCATAGCCGTTGTCGTCCATCGGTGACTTATACACCGGAGACAGCCAAATCACGTTCACGCCCAGGGTTTTCAGGTAATCGAGCTTGCTGATGATGCCTTGGATATCACCGATACCGTCGCCATTGCTGTCGCAAAAACTGCGCGGGTAGATTTGATAAACCACAGCGTTGTGCCACCAAGGATTATTTGCTGGATAAATGGCATTGGCCTGTGAAGTTGTGTGCATGGGTTCACCTGTAATAAGTCTGAATGCTTGGCGCAATACTAGGAACAAATCGGGGTGACCGGAAATACAAGAACAGGCGAGTGATATAGAAAATATTTATATCATTGGGTATAAAGGCCACTCCCGTCACGAATTCGCAGGGTCTGCTGAATTTAGCGTCTTTCCAGACTGTGAATTGCGTCAAATGCCATTGTTGGAGCACACCGTGGATAAAAGTTATCGCCAGTTTCTGGCTGTCGCCGAGTCAGGCAGTATCAGCGCTGCCGCCGCTGAATTGAACCTCAGCCAGCCTACATTGACGGCCACTATCCGAAAGCTGGAAAGCCAATTCGGTGTGCCGCTGTTTGTCCGTAAATCCAAAGGGGTAGAGCTGACGGAGTTCGGTGAACTGCTGCGTGAACAGGCGCAGGAAATGGCGCGCCGTCACCAACGCATGGTGGATAAAATGGCGGATCTGAAAGCGCGGCGAACCCAGAAAATCAAAATGGGGACGGGCGATGCATGGTGGGAGCTATTTATCAAAGATGTGGTGGCGGAATATACCCACAGTAACCCGGCGATTTCGGTCGATCTGGAATTCGGTAACCACCTCAAACTGATGGATTTGCTGCAGCAAGGTCATATCGACCTCTTCATGGGGCATGAGATTGTCGGGCTTTCCAGCCGCTGTGCCGTCTCTTTTCTACCGGTGTTCCAGGATGAAGAAGCCCTGTATGTGCGGGAAAACCACCCCTTGCTGATGAGTGCTAATCCGTTAGTGGAAGCGGGTTTGTATCCGCTGCTGCGCGTGACGCCGGATACGGAATCTTACCGTCACCTGTTGGACGATATGGGCCCCAAGCAAAGGGAAGCACAAAGCAAAGGGTTGGGGGAGCGGATTGTCTATAACGTCGGGTCGCTTTCCGCCAGTATGGACATTCTGCGCACCTTGCCTGCGGTGATGCCGTATCCCGCGAAAATGGCAGACTTTTTTGCCGAGCGTGGCATTGTCGCCTTGCCACGCGCAGATGCGAACACCGGCTCCTGCCAGCGCGGAACGGTCGGGATTTATTATCATCACCACGAACAGGGTGATCACCTTCACGCCTTACTCAAGCTCATCAGTGAGCGGGCAACGGCTCTGAATTAATTTTAACAAAAAATTAAGCCCGGCTTTTTGCATCATCGCCGTGCCTGTGGCACTGGATTTGCCCTTTGCTATCAGTTTTTCTTATAGCCCTGTCACGAATTTTCCGGCAATTACGCCCCCATTGTGTGATTGCCGATACACACTCATCAACTCCTCCTTTTGCCTACGCCTCCCAACTACGCCTGACTACGCCCTGAGGGTGGAGGATGTTGCATATCCGCGTTCGCATAAACATGTGCCCCGAGACCAATTGGTTATTTAAAAAAACAAATAACATTGAAAAGGGACATATAAATGAAACGCTTACCAGTTGCTGCAGCGGTACTGGCTGCAATTACCTCTTATTCTGCGTTTGCTACCGACAGTGGCGTAAAAGCGACTGACATTCTGACTGACGGTTGGGAAGTTCACGGCTACGGCTCAATGAACTACCGCATGAACGACGGCCAGTCTTTCGACAACGAATTCGGCAAGCCGGATTACAAAACGGCAGGCACCATGGGCAAGAGCAGCTCACAGGTCGAGTTTGTGATCAAAAAGCACACTGAATACGGCAATGGCGTTTTCAGCGACTTTATCGTGCGCTCTGAGTACGGCAACGGCGACTCTTACTACTACACCTCTTCGGGCAACCAAAAAGCCAACAACACCGCTCAGTTTGAAATCAAAGAAGCTTACGTGGTGCTGGGTAACCTGCCTTACCTGCCAACTGACAGCGAAATCTGGGCGGGTCGCCGCTTCCTGAACCGCGCTGCGGGTGGCCTGTCTGGTGAATTCTGGAAACAGTCTTCCGGTCAAGGCGCGGGTTTTGAAACCAAGTTCGATGACGGCCAGCGCGGTGGTATCGCGGTGGTGTCTGCAGACCCAGAAGCAGGTCTGGTGAATGACTTTATCTGTGCAGACGGCACGGAAATCGGCGGCACTCCATGTGGTGACATCGTTGCGGACAACCCACCGGCAGACGGCGACCGTACAACGGTTAGCTCACTGGATATGTACTACTACGGCGTTCAGGCGCTGGGCGGCAGCTTCGATTTCGACATGAAAGTGATGTACCGCGCGAACCAGGATCCAAAAGTGGATTCTGATCCGGCAGAAAACGGCGTTGGCTTTGCTATCACCTACAACCGCGACTTCTACGGTTTCGACGGCTGGTCACAAACGGCGATTGCTTACGGTAAAGGCCTGGCAGCAAACCGTGGTGTGAACTTCGGTGGCTGGAGCACGCTGATCGAGTCAGATGAATCCCTGTTCCTGACCACTTACGGTGTGGCTAACATCAACAGCAAGTGGCAACTGGGTACAGAAGCGACCTGGTTCCAGGCGCTGGACACCCTGTTCGGTGCTGAAGACCTGAAGCGCGGTATCGTGGCAATGCGTCCTAGCTACAAAGTGAACGACAACTTCCGCATGGAGTTCACCGGTTCTTACGGTTACGAAACCGGTAAAGAAGGCTACTGGGGCCGCACCGGTGATGCGGTTGAAACCCACACCCTGAATGCTGAAATCGCAACTGTCTTCACTGTGAACGCTGACTACTTCGGCCGTCCACAAATCAAACCTTACATCAGCTACATCCAGACTGATGACGAGGCGAGCGCGAAACACGTTGGTATTAAAGATGGCGACAACGACACCATCTTCGGTATCCACGCTGAAATCTGGTTCTAAATATACATAGGGTCTGTTGACCGTTGGTGGTTGAATTTTGTTCTAGCGAAAAGCGTCTTAGGCGCGGCGAGATGTGTGCCGCCTAGTAATCTAAGCAAGTACACCTCAACAAAGCATAAGACGCTTTTAGCAGAACCCTTCGGGCAGCATTTGTGGAGACTTTCTCCTGCGTTATCGGTTTCTCATGTAGGCGACTACACATCGAACCCTCTGCCTTGAATAAAGCCCCCACAAATTGCTGCAAAAGCCATCACCAATGGTCAACAGACCCTAAGCGGCCTTCGGGCTGCCTGTTTGAGTTTGTAGCCCTGCGTTTTTTCAAAGAGTGCAGGGCTATCGTCTCAGACATCATTCCAATCCGCAGACGAAGGAGAACATTATGAAAACACGGCATGCACTTCTCGCCGCTTTACTGGCAGCCACAGTATCAGGCTGTGCCACCGCAGACCTTCCAGCAGCGAAAAACATCGCCATTGAACAGAGCGTTTGCTGCACGGATTACAGCCAGTTTGGCTGGATCCCACTGACTGGCGACCAATTGGATATCGCCATTGATGCCCATTCCCCGGTTGCCGATATCGAGGGTGGTAAAAGCTACTTTGCCGCGTTTGCGATGCCGGAAAACATCAACCGTCTGCAAATTACCCTAAACAGCTGGATGAGCTCAGAAGGGGTATTCGCGCCGAAAATTCTGTTGCTGGACCCGGCGTTCAAGCCGGTGAAAACCGTTTCTCTGGATGCTTTCAGCCAGAAAAACTCAGACATGTTCCATCTGGCGAGTTACGAAACCCAGTTTGTGATGGACAGGGAGCAAACGCCGTATCTGGTGGTGTACTCACCGGAAGAGTACCGCCGTGGCGAAATTACCATTCCCCATCCTGAGCGTATCCGCGCAGAAGAGTTAGGCATGGCGCGCCCAATGGTGACTGACCCAGTTATCCAGCACAGCAACTTCGGTTCGCTCGAATTGGCGCTCAAACCCCTGAGCCTTCGCGCTTACCGCGTTGATGAAGTGAAAGCCAAACCTTTGGCCGAAAAAGCGCCGCAGGAAGTGGCTGCAAAGACCACGACAGAAAGCATGATGGCGGAAAGCGAAGTCTTCTATAACCAGAAAATCACCCAGGCAGTTGAGTCCGGCGATATCGCACTGGCACTGAAATGGCTGGAAGAAGCCAAACGCGCAGGCTCGAAAAGCGCGGAAGCGACCTTTATCAATCTGGTCAGCCAGTAGGCGAATAAATGCAAAACAACATCATGAAAAACAATAATAAAAAAGTTATTTATCAAGTGTTCACCCGTCTGTTTGGCAATACAAACACCACCAACAAACCGTGGGGAACCCTTGAAGAAAACGGCGTCGGTAAGTTCGATGATTTTACCGACAAAGCGCTGGCGGAAATCAAAGCCCTTGGCGTGACCCACATCTGGTATACCGGTGTGCCGCATCATGCGTTGGTGGGCGACTATGCCGATTTTGGTATCAGCCACGATCACCCCGCGGTGGTGAAAGGCCGCGCCGGTTCCCCGTATGCGGTGAAAGACTATTTCAACGTCAATCCGGATCTGGCGAACGATCCGGCCAACCGCCTGAACGAGTTCAAAGCGCTGGTGGACAGAAGCCACAGGGCAGGGCTGAAAGTGATCATCGACATCGTGCCGAACCACGTCGCCCGTTGCTATCAGGGGCTGAATAACCCTGACGGTGTGGTCGATTTCGGCGCGGATGACGATACCTCGCTGGCCTATCACCGCGACAACAATTTTTACTACCTGCCGGATGAAGCGCTGGCGTTGCCAGACTTCGCCGACACCTTTGAGCTGTTAGGCGGCGAAGAGCACCCAATGCTCAGCCAGCCTTACCAAGAGTTTCCCGCCAAGTGGACAGGCAACGGCGCACAGAAAGCCAAGCCGGATTTTGATGACTGGTATGAAACGGTCAAGGTCAATTACGGCGTGCGACCAGACGGCAGCAAGGACTTTGACGCTCTGCCGGAAGAGTACATGCAGCTGGGTCATGAGCAGCACTACCGGTTCTGGCAGGGGAAATCCGTGCCGGATTCGTGGAAGAAATTCCGCCAGGTCGCCGAATACTGGCTGATGTTGGGTGTCGACGGTTTCCGTTATGACATGGCGGAAATGGTGCCGGTGGAGTTCTGGAGCTACCTCAATTCAGCCATCAAATACATCGACCCGGATGCTTTCCTGCTTGCCGAGGTCTACCAGCCTGATTTGTATCGCCAATATGTTCATCTGGGAAAAATGGATGCGTTGTATGACAAAGTCGATTTCTACGACGCACTGAAGTTAGTCATGCAAGGCAAGGCGTCCACGGACGAACTTGTCGCTATCCGCCGCGAACTGGCAGACATTGAACCCAATATGCTGCAGTTTCTGGAAAACCACGACGAGCAGCGACTGGCAAGCCCGCAGTTTGCCGGAAACGCCGAGCTGGGCAAACCTGCCATGCTGCTTTCTGCCTGCATCGGCACGGCGCCAGCCATGGTTTATTTCGGTCAGGAAGTAGGGGAAGCCGCAGAGGGTGACATGGGGTTTGGCCGCCAGTCCCGCACCTCAATTTTCGACTATTGCGGCGTCCCTGCGCACCAACGCTGGATGAATAACGGCGCGTTTGATGGCGGGCAGCTGAGTGAACAGGAGCGTGAACTGCGTGATTTCTACCAGCGCCTGTTAACCTTCACCGTGAGCGCCCCTGCACTCGATGGTGATTGCTTTGAGCTGCACGATGAAAACCGCGCCGCTGCCAACGGTTATGACGGCACCATGTTTGCCTTCGCCCGCAGCACCGACGATGCCGCGCAAAAACTTATCCTGTTCAGCCATTTCGACGACAACGACAAAGGCGAATTATCGCTGAAAATCCCGGCAAACGTCATCGAAAACTGGCACCTCACCGACGGCGCCTACCCACTCAAAGAATGCCTCTATGGGCAGCAATCCTCCGTGTTGTTTGTTGAAAACGGCGAAGGCTGGTTGTCCCTGTCTGCCAAACCGTTGGCGGCTTTGGTGTTTGAAGTGAGCCCTTAATCTGAAGATGACTAACCGCGCTGATTTATAACCATTCATTTCTATTTGCCCTCGATGTTGATTGAGGGCTTTTCTGTTTGTATAGGATGTACCGTGAGCCCAATTCCACCTATCTCTGAGACCCTTTATATCCGTGGCACCTTTAACGGTTGGGGTGATGATTCGCCGATGCAGTACGTTGGCGAGCACTGTTATCAGGCGACGCTTTGCCTTCCCGCTGATCGCCACCAGTTCAAGATTTCTGATCGAGATGGCACGGAAGCACTGACTTTTTCTGCCGATCTACGAAAGGCGACCGAGTGCCAACTGGAAACGGCAATGGTGCTGATGCCTGCCAAAGGTATTGGTAATGACCTTATTCTGGATGCGCCGCAAACCGGCCTGTATACCCTGACGCTGGTGGTTCAGAACTGGCGTGAACCTGTGCTGCGTATTGAGCAGGGCGGCGAGAATATAGATGCCGAGCCAAACCGACCGCTGCTAAGTGCTGAGATAAAAGCAAACCGCAGCCCAGAAGTGGCGCTTGTCGTCAAGGCGTCGCCGGTACTGGCACCACAGGCTTTGTTTGATGCCATAGCTATCCTCGAGCCACAAAGCTTCCCGTTTGTGTTTGGTGACAATGTGGATGGTTGCTATGAAGGCCAGACTCACCGCTTTGTGGCAGCTGGAAAATACCGCCACAAACAGGGTTGGTATCTGGGAACTTTCGGGGCGCTGGTGGATGGTAAATTGCAGGATAAAACCGAGGCCATTGAAGCGGCGCTGTATCCTTTTGGCATTACCCACCACTACGCAGGGGGTATCGCCGACACCCTGAGTATTTTTTCAGGAAGCCGCACCGCCGCGCTGCGCGTTGAGAGTCAGAACGAAGCGGTACTGGGCGTTGCGCCGCTGCTGAATCTTGCCATAAACCAAAGCACAGTCTCACGTTGTGACGATTGTGTGGTGTATGCGCTGGAGCCTTCGCTGCGCCAGTCAGACAGCCCAGCCTTTGTTGCCATCAGTGCCGATCAGCCATTCAGCTTCCGTGAAGAAACCCTGAAACGCTGCCCGCAACTGGATTCGGTCATGCACCTGAGCGGTATGCATGTAAAGCCTGTAATAGAAGCGTTGGAGCCTACAACAGCGTTGACGGTGTATCTGTCCTTTGCGGTGACGGAGCAAGAAGCGGTGAGCATGGCGAAAGCGGCCAGCGCCAACAATGGCTATGCGCAGCATCTTCAGTCGACTTACGACATGCTGACCAAAAGCTATCTCTGGACGTCTGATGAGACCTACAACCGCGCCCTGATGTGGTCAAAAGCGGCGGGTAAGGTGTTTGTCTCCCGCGAATTTGGCACTGGGATTTGGGCGGGTTTGCCATGGTTCAAAGACTGCTGGGGACGGGATTCTTTTATCGCCTTGCCGGGTATCACGCTTGCAAACGGTGATTTCGGAGATGCCAAAGATATCATCACCAACTTTGCGTCCATGCAGCAAAAAGAGAAAGGCGATGTAAATTACGGCCGTATTCCCAACCGCGTTTCCAGCGCCACCAATATCATTTACAACACCACGGACGGTACACCGTGGATGGTGCGTGAAATTGGCGAATACCTGCGTTACAGCGGTGACAGGGACTTCGCGGCTGCTGTGTATCCGGTGGTGAAGGCGTACATCGAAGGGGTGGAAACCCATTACCTTGATGAGTATGGCCTGATGACCCATCGCCACCCTGATACCTGGATGGACGCCAAGTTGCAGGGGCAAATCCCCTGGTCAGCCCGTGGCAACCGCGCCAACGATATTCAGGCGCTATGGTTTACCAGCCTGAAAGTGGCGGCAGAGTTGGCACAACTGGTGGGTGAAGAAACGGAAGCACGGCGTTTTACTACCATGGCTGACAAGGTTCAGGCTAGCATGAACCAGCTGTTCTGGAATGAGAAAACGCAGTGCATGGCTGACCGCGTGGATGAAAACGGCGTGCCGGATTACCGCGTTCGCCCGAACCAGTTGATGTTGATGACAGTGCCGTTTAACCGAGAGCTGGTGGCTCCTGAAACCGGTGCGCATGTGGTGAAAAATGCCCTCAGCGAATTGATGTTCCCTTGGGGTGTGTGTTCACTGACGCAAAACGACCCATGGTTCCACCCATACCACAACAACCGCGATGAGTACCACAAGGATGCCGCCTACCATAACGGCACCATTTGGGGCTGGAATGCGGGGTTCTCTGTGTCGGCCATGCTCCAATACGGCAAAACCGAGCTGGCTTACCAACTGACCAAAAACCTTGCTGATCAGATCCTGACGCTCGGCCATCGCGGCACCATGAGCGAGAACCTCGATGCGTTTTTGGATGCCGCGGGCGAACTGGTGACCACCGGCACTTATGCGCAGGCGTGGTCCGTGTCTGAGTTCCACCGCAACGGCTATCAGGACTACCTGGGCGTGCGTCCGGATATGTTGCAAGGTCGCATTGAATTCTATCCGCATTTTCCGGCGTGTTGGGAACAGGCAACGGCCCATGTGCCATTTGGTCTGGGTGATGTGCTTGCGGTGGATTTCAGAAAATCCGGTGCGGTTTGTCAGTATTTGCTCACTGCCAAAGAAAGCGGGTTAACCCTGGCGTTTGGATTTGATACCGATGACGGCCATCGCCAGTATTACACTCTGCCGCTGAAACGCCTCCAGACCCTGACGGTGAATACGGCAGAGAACACCCTGCATATTGACGGCAAGCTGGTGGAACCAAATCGCGTTGAGTCGAACTTCGTGGATATTCTTGGTGACTTGACCTTTGCCGTGCCAGAAACCGACAGGGCGTATCCAGTGCTGGAAAATTACGGCATGTTGGAACGCGAAATCCGTGCGGCGAACTACCTGGTGAATGAGGACTAAAACCTAAGGGGCTGCTGACCTTTGGTGGTTAAATTTTGTTCTAGCTATAAGCGTTTCAGGCGCGGCGAGGTGTGTGCCGCCTAGTCATTCTAAGCAAATACACCTCAACAAAGCATAAAACGCTTAGAGCAGAACCCTTCGGGCAGCGTTTGTGGGGAATTTCTGCTGCGTTATCAGCTTCTCATGGAGGCTAGCTACACATCGAAGCCTCTGCCTTGCATAAAATCCCCACAAACTGCTGCAAAAATCATCACCAAAGGTCAGCAGCCCCTAGCAAAGACAAAAATGCCAGCTTGAACGCTGGCATTTTTATTGGCTTCGGCTTTAGATGAGGATTAAGGGATCCACTTCAGGAACAGGGTTGCCAGTGGTGGCAGGGTGAGGGAAAGGTGCCCATCTTCCACGTTAATTTCTTTTGATGGAGAAACCCCTGAGCCCCAGTATTGGCTGTCGTCGGTATTCAGCAGCAGGGCATATTTACCTGCCACCGGCACAGGAACAGCGTAGCCTTCGCGCACGACAGGGGTGAAGTTGCTGATCACCAACACGCGGCTGCCATCATCACTGAAACGCTCATGGGCGATCACGCTGTTTTGCGCGTCGTCCCCGATTCGCCATTCAAAACCCTGGCTGTCGCAATCGCCTTCGAAAAGCGCCGGTGTCTCACGGTACAAATGGTTCAGGTCACGTACCAGATTTTGCACACCCTGATGCTTTTCATACTGCATCCAGTGCCATTCCAGCTGCCCGTCATGGTTCCATTCTGCGGTCTGACCCAGCTCTGTACCCATGAAGTTCAGCTTCTTACCCGGCTGGCCGTACATGTAACCAAGATAAGCGCGAAGGTTAGCCGCTTTTTGCCACTCATCACCCGGCATTTTGTTGTGGATAGAGGCTTTACCGTAAACCACTTCATCGTGCGACAAGGACAACACAAAATTCTCGTTGTAGGCGTAAACCATCGGGAAGGTCAGAGTGTTGTGGTGATACTGGCGGTGGATTGGGTCTTCCTTGATGTAACTTAAGCTGTCATGCATCCAGCCCATGTTCCACTTGAAACCAAAGCCAAGGCCACCTTCAGAGGTTGGACGGGTCACACCAGGAAACGCCGTGGACTCTTCCGCGATGGTGATGGCGTTCGGATAGTGTCGGTACACCTCCTCATTCACCCAGCGCAGCAGGGAAATGGCGTCGTAATTGTGGTTGCCGCCATCATGGTTCGGGATCCATTCATCGTGGTTGCGCGAATAGTCGAGGTAGAGCATGGACGCCACCGCATCAACGCGCAGACCGTCGATATGGAAATGCTCAAGCCAGAATAGGGCATTGGCGACCAGAAACTCGCGCACATGCGCGCGGCCATAATCGTAGATAAAGCTCTTCCAGTCCGGGTGCCAGCCGCGTCGAGGATCCGGGTCGTTATAAAGCGCCGTACCATCGAAGTTTGCCAGCCCGTGATCGTCTGACGGGAAGTGTGCCGGTACCCAGTCAAGGATCACGCCAATGCCTGCCTGATGGCAGCGGTCGACGAAGAATTTGAAGTCATCTGGCGAGCCGAAACGGCTGGTAGGGGCGAACAGCCCAACCGGCTGGTAACCCCAGGAACCGTAAAACGGGTATTCCGATACCGGCATTAGCTCAACGTGGGTGTAGCCCATGTCGGTGAGGTAAGGGACAAGCTCGTCTGCCAGTTCGCGGTAGGTCAGGAACTCGCCATTTTCGTGGCGTTTCCACGAGCCGGCGTGCAGTTCATAGAAAGACAAAGGCTGCTTGTGTGGCGGGGAAAACGGGCGTTGCTGCCAGTTTTCATCCTGCCATTGGTAGCCATTCTGATCGAACACCTTGGAGGCAAAAGACGGGTATTGCTCGGCATGGTAACCCCAAGGGTCTGCCTTGTGTGGCAGGCGGTTGCCAAGGCCATCTTTCAGTTCGAACTTGTAGCTGACACCGGCTTCAATGCCCGGTACGAACAACGCCCAAAAGCCATCATCCAGACGCTGCATAGGATGGCGGCGGCCATCCCAATGGTTGAATTCGCCAATCACGCTGACAGCGGAGGCATTCGGCGCAAACACCATAAAACGGGTGCCAGCGACGGTTTTGTCGTCACGCTCGAAGGTGCAAAGTTGGGCGCCCATTTCGCGATAGGCTGTCGAAGGCGTGTGCAGGCGCGCACCCTCCAGCGCAATATTGCGGAACTGATAGGGGTCGATAAAGGTATGCTCACCGTCGGTATAACGGGCATGAATACGGTACAGCCTGTTTTCCAGTGCGGCTTTGTCGCTGGAAAGGGTAAACAGCCCCGGCGCCGCCTCGTTCAGGGCGATGGCTTTGTCATCCAGCAAGAGTGAGGCGCTTTTGGCCTCAGGTAGCCAGACGGTCAATGCCGATTCCGGCGTGGCATTCGGCCCCAGCGCGGAAAACGGAGACGGAAAAGCAGCTCTTTCGAGCTGCTCACGGAGTGTAGTGATCGGGATTGCTGAATCTGCCAGCATGCCTATTACTCCTTGTGTTGGCTGGCTTGTGCACGCACGTCAGTCAGACGCTGGCACAGGCAGTTGATTTCCGGACGGGCAAACAGCTCATCCAGAGTGGCTGAAAGCTTGCGACGCCAGTTCGGGTACTGGTCAACGGTGCCTGGTACGTTCACCGGCTTGTCCATCTCCAGCCAGTCTTCCAGCTGAAGGCCAAGCAGGGCGCTGCTGCCCGCCGCTAAATGCATTTGCATTGCGTGGGACAAGCTTTGGTCCATCGGTACATAGAGGGCATCCTGACCGATATGCTCCGGCAACCAGCCATGCCAGCGGATGCTGTCGAGCATCTTTTGCTTCATTTCAGCGCGGGCAGTGAAAAGTCCTTCCAGCTGCGCTTCGTCAGGGTAGAGGCCAAGCTCTTTGCCCAGACGCAGGTCATCGCAATGCCAGAAACCGCGCAGGGTTGGCATGTCGTGGGTACACAGGGTCGCCATGGACTGCACAGGGTAATGCGCCGGGGACAGGTAACCGCCATCTTCTGCTGTTTCGAAGAAGAAGACTTTGTAAGAGTGCACGCCGCCTTCGAACAATGGCTCGACAATCTCGTCCGGCACAGTGCCCAAATCTTCACCGATGATGCTGCACTGGTTGCGGTGGCTTTCCAGCGCCAGAATCGCCAACATTTCTTCTACTGGGTAGTAGAGGTAAGCACCGTCCTGCGCAGAGTCGCCGCGTGGGATCCACCACAGGCGCAGCAGGCCAAGTACGTGGTCGATACGCAGGGCGCCGCAGTGTTTCATGTTCGCGCGCAGCAAGTCGATGTAAGGGGTGTAAGCGTGCTTGACCAGATAGTCCGGGTTCAGCGGTGGCAAGCCCCAGTTCTGACCCAGTGGGCCAAGGATATCCGGTGGTGCGCCGATGCTGGCATCCAGACACAACGCGCCTTCGTCCGCCCAGCTTTCTGCACCGGAGTCACACACGCCAACTGCCAGATCGCGGTACAAGCCAATGTCCATGCCACGGTCAGTAGCGAGTTGCTGCACCGCTGCCAGTTGTTCTTCCGCCAGCCATTGCAGGTACATGTAGAAATGAACCGCATCCTGGTTTTCTTTGATAAACGCCTGAACCGCTGGGTTTGAGAAGTGGCGGTATTTTTCAGGGAAGACCGGCCAGCCCCAGATTGAGTCGTCAGTCTTTTTCAGCTCAGCATGCAAGGCATCAAACGCTGCCTGATGCAGAAGGCTCATGCCGCCTTCGTCGACGTAGCGGTTGAAAGATTGTGCGCGGTCGGTCTGTTTTGCCAGTTGGCGGGTTTTGAAGGTTTCCCACAGCATTGGCAGCACGCTCATTTTGAGGTCGGCCACTTCGCTGTAGTTCACCCATTCCGCGTCACGGGCGGCTTTGATGCGCGCTTGGAATTCGGTGCTGCCTACGCGCTGCTGCGCCGCATCACTCAGGGCAAATTCCGCTACATTGATAACGTCGATGTACAACACGTTCAGCCAACGGCGGGAAGACGGGCTGTATGGGCTTGCGCCTTCCGGGTTAGCCGGGAACAGAGAATGAATAGGGTTCAGGCCAACAAAATTACCGCCACGGCTGGCAACGTTGCCCACCAGTTGCATCAGATCGCTAAAGTCACCGATACCCCAGTTTTGTTCGGACTTCAGGGTGTAAAGCTGAACCGTGGTACCCCACAGTTTTTCGTCTGCATTAAGGGAAGCCTGTTTGTAGCAACTTTTTGGCGCGACGATAACGGTCGAGCTGAAATCGCTCTTGCGGCGTTTGCGGCGCATGGTGAGCTGGTGGTAACCCATTGGCAGTTTTTCTGCCAGACGGAAGACCAGTTTGCCATCCTGCGCGCGGGTGTCGCTGACTACCTGAGATTCCAGCCAGCCTTCAATCACGTCGCCATTTTCCTGGGTGAGTGACCAGCTGAAATCACCGATGCGCACGGTTTTACCCAGCGTGAGGGTGACATCCACAGGCTGGTTTTCACGCAACACAACGACCGGCGCCAGCAAATCCTGCTGGTGTTTTCGTTCTGCCGACGCTTCCAGTTTCTCGTCGTCTCTGGTGTCGTATCCCATCGCAGCCAATAGTTTTACCAGTACGGCATCGCTGACGTTGGTTGGCTCTCCCCAGGCGCTGATGTAGGTATCAGCAAGCCCGGCGCGGCTTGCTACCGCTTTTAGTTTTTGTGTATCCATTTCTATTCATTCTCTTAAAGGCGGCCTGTGACAGGCCGCCTGATTAGGGCTTAAAGGTTGATTGCTTCCAGTTGCCAGATGGTGTCCACATAGTCGCGGATACTGCGGTCTGAGCTGAACTTGCCTACAGATGCGGCGTTGATGATTGCCATCTCCGCCCAGTGGCTTTGGTCGCGGTAAGCGCGGTCGATATCGGCATGGGCGCGGGCGTAATCGGCAAAGTCTGCCAGCACCAGATACGGGTCGCTGTGCACCAGATTGTCCGCAATGCTGGCCAGACGTCCCGGTGCATCCGGTGTCAGCGCATCGCCGTAAAGCATGTCGATGGTATTTTTGATGACAGGGTCGCGGTGGTAGATCTCGGCAGGGTGGTAGCCGTTTGCCAGCGCTTCCATCACCTGTTCCACTTCCATACCAAAGATGAAGATGTTGTCGTCGCCCACTTCCTCGCGGATTTCAACGTTCGCGCCATCCATGGTGCCAATGGTCAGGGCTCCGTTCAGTGCCATCTTCATGTTGCCGGTACCGGATGCTTCCTTACCTGCGGTGGAAATCTGCTCTGAGACATCGGCCGCTGGGATAATGATTTCCGCCAGGCTGACGCGGTAATCCGGAATGAACACCACTTTCAGTTTGTCGCCGATGCGTGAGTCATTGTTGATGGTTTCTGCTGCGCGGTTGATGGCAAAGATGATGTCTTTCGCCAGCGCATAACCCGGCGCTGCTTTCGCCGCGAAGATGAACACGCGAGGGTGAATATCAAAGCCCGGCTCGTTCAGCAGACGCTGGTACAGAGACAGGATGTGCAGCAGGTTCAGGTGCTGGCGCTTGTACTCGTGCAGGCGTTTGATCTGCACATCGAAAATCGCGTCGGTGTTCAGGGTGATACCCATGTTGGCAGAGACCCAGTCAGCCAGACGCTGTTTGTTCTGTTTCTTCACCGCCATGAATTGCTTCTGGAATTTCTTGTTGCCTGCCAGTTTGTTGAGGCTACCCAGCAGATCCAGATCTTTCGCCCAGTCGCCTTCCACGTGTTGGTTGATCAGCGAAGAAAGCGCAGGGTTACAGAACTTCAGCCAGCGGCGTGGGGTAATACCGTTGGTCACGTTCAGCAGACGGTTCGGGTACAGGGCATTGAACTCCGGGAACAGGTCGCGTTTCACCAGGTCTGAGTGCAGCGCTGCCACACCATTCACCGCGTAGGATGACGCCACACACAGGTTCGCCATGCGCACCATTTGCTGCTCGCCTTCCTGGATCAGTGACAACTTACGCAGCTTCTCCGCATCGCCCGGCCATTTGGCTTTCACTTCGGTTAGCATCTGCGCGTTGATTTGGAAGATGATCTCCATGTGACGCGGTAACAAACGACCCATCAGTTCCGCACTCCATGTCTCCAGCGCTTCCGGCAACAGGGTGTGGTTGGTGTAAGCGAAGGTATGGCTACAGATATGCCATGCTTTGTCCCAGCTAAAACCGTGGTCGTCCATCAATACGCGCATCAACTCGGGAATGGCGATGGTAGGGTGGGTGTCATTCAGCTGGATGGTTTCAAATTCGGACAGGGATTCCAGCGAGCGGCCAAGGGAAAGGTGGCGGCGCAGGATATCGGCCACTGAACAGGCACAGTGGAAGTATTGCTGCATCAGGCGCAGTACTTTGCCTTGCTCGTGGTTGTCGTTTGGATACAGCACTTTGGTCAGGTTCGCGGCTTCCAGTTCGCTGAACTGGGCATTGACGTAATCGCCATCGTTAAAACGTGCCAGATCGAACGGCGCTGGCGCGTGACATTCCCACAGGCGCAGCGGGTAGGTGCTGTTGTTCTTGTAGCCGACAACCGGGATATCCCACGCGCGGCCTTCTACCTGCAGGGCTGGTTGCCAGCGGCGCAGGGTGTTGCCTTCTTCATCCAGGTAGGTTTCTACGCTGCCCCAGAAGCCGACTTTCTGCGTCAGTTCAGGACGTGCCACTTCACACGGGTAACCTTCCATGCCTTTCCATGCATCCGGCGCTTCTTTTTGTTCGCCATTTTCGAATGACTGGCGGAACAGACCGTACTCGTAATGTAGGCCGTAACCCACCGCCGGGAATTCCTGCGCTACCAGCGAATCCATAAAGCAGGCTGCAAGACGGCCAAGGCCACCGTTGCCCAGTGCCGGGTCGCGTTCTTCTTCCAGAAGGTCAGTCAGGTTCAAGCCAAATTCCGCCATCACTTCAGTGACTTCCGGGTAGATATCGAGCGCGATCAGGTTGTTACCTGTCATACGGCCGATCAGGAATTCCATAGAGAGGTAGTTAACTTTCTTGGCGTTTTTCTTGCTCAGTGCGGCTTCTGTTTCTGCCAGATTGCCGATGTTCATGTCGCTCAGGGCTTTCGCCATTGCCAGGTACCAGCCGCGGGTGGTCGCGTTTTCAGGTAGCTGCGCATAGGTATTGGTCAGGTGTGCCAATACGCTTTTCTTGAATTCTTCTTTATCGAACACAGCCGCTTGGGTTTGAGTTCTCATGCTATTGCCTCTTCTCGTCATTTAAGGGGAGCAGTGTTGAAAGTTCTAATTTGGTTTTGGGTGTCTAATTCACTGATACCAGTTTGCTATGGCGGATAGGGCGCTTCATCCTCCCCGAAAAACAAACTTAGGGATGAGAAATTGGGGCGTAGCGAATTGTTGTTATTCGGCTCACAAAAGACGGGGAAGCGGCCTGAAAAAGTGGGATCTATTACGGATTTAGGGGGGCGTAGCGCGGAAAAAAGTTTTGTCGGGCTAAAGAGATTGGTGCTGGTAGTCGGAAATTTGCTTGAGTGACGGAAGATGGACGCCGGGCAGGCGTAGAGGGGGTGGAGGCATTGGAGGAGGCGTGGTGAGTTTCAACCACGCCTTTTGGCTACGCCTGTGGGGATTTTCTGCTGCGTTTAGAAGTGAATCGCTTTGATCAGGCGATCTGCAATCGCAATGGCCTGTTCACGGTTGGCGATTTGCATCTTCTGGTAGAGGTTACGGATATGGGTTTTGATGGTGGTCGGCGCCACATCCAGCTCTGAGGAGATCTGATCGTTGCTGAAACCGGAATAGATCAGCCCCAGCACCTGCCACTCCCTTAATGTCAGCGGACTGGTGCGCACCGCTTCCGGCAGACTGTCGCTTGCCAGCAGTTTTTCTACCAGGGTTTCGTCAAAATGCACCGCACGGGAAAGGTTGTTTTGGTGCATGGATTCGAGCAGCGTGCGGATCTGGTGGCGAACCAACTGGTCGACGTTGCTTTGGCGCGACAAACGGTTAAGCACAGGTTGCAGGTAGACGCGGTCAAGGTAGAAGCAGACCGTCATTCCCGTTGAGGTGGACAGGTTAATTGCTTCTGTCAGGATCACTTCCGCATCTTCCTGCTGGCCAGATTTTTCCAGCACTGCGCTCAGCAGGGTGAGGTTGCGCTGCATATCGGCAATCAGTTCCAACTCACGGCTGACCTGCAAAATGTGGGTCAGTATGGCCTGTGCTTCGTCGTAATTGCCGCAGATAAAATGGGCGCGCGCCAGGTTACGGTGCTGCAACTGCAGGAAGTGGTTGGTCGCCGTTGCGGGGGTTTCGGCGGTTTTCAGCCAAAGGGCTGCGCGCTCCTGCTCTTCGCGCATTTGCCATAACACCAGTTGCGCCATGTAAACATTGGCACGCCAGTCGAGGTGACACTCTTCCTGCTCCAGCAGCTTTTCACACTGATCCAGATGACGTTCCGCTTTGTCCAATTCACCACGCGCAAGAAAGACTTTCGCCAACGTGGTGTAGGCAGGCAGGGAGCGGGTGGTGTCGTAGTAGGACATCACATCCAGACTCTGGTTAGCCAGCGCTTCGGCTTCATCCAGACGGTTCAGCCCCCACAGCACCTGTGCGCGCAGACGCAGCATGAACTCGTGCATTGGCACTTGCTCAAGGTGGTACTGCTTCACCAGGGTTTCGGCTTTATCGAGAATTTCCAGGCCGGAATGCGGTGCGCCACGGGCGGCATCAATCTCACACTGCTGCAGCATTGCCCACAGCGCCTGATGATAAACCTCGTGCTGGCGCGCCAGCTTCTCGGTCTGTTGCATCAGGGGCAGGGCGCGGCTCAACTGGCCGAGGCAATGGTGCACTTCACCGACCACGGAGGTCGCAACAATGCGTGAATGGAAGGTGTTCGACGGCAGTTGCTCGAAGGCTCGCTCACTGAGTTCCAGTGCCCGCTCTGCATGGTTCTGGTTGATAGCCACCTGCGCCAGAAGGGCATCAAATTCACCCTGTTCAGTGCTTTTCAGGGTGATATTACGGGCAGCCATTTCCTGCATACCCTGTTCCAGCAATTCGCCCACTTCATTGTATCGGTGCTGTGCCTGAGCCAGCCAAGCCCGCAGCAGAACCAGTGGAGGCTGGCTGTATAGCTCGTCATCACTCAGGGTTTTCAGCGCTGCACTCAACAGGCGGATATTGCCATGGTTAAACAGATACCAGCCGTGGTTAAGCAGCACTTTTACGCGAAGGGCTGTGTCTTTGGCTTCCATGGCACAGGCGAGCGCCTGCTTCGGGTTGTTGGTGGTCAGCCATGCATTGACGGCGCGTTCACGCAGCGCATCCTCCATGCCTGGGATCAGGCGTTGGCGCTGGTGGCTGAGAAATTCACCAAACAGGTTGTGAAAGCGGTACCACTGCTCGTCGGCATCCACAGCGTTGATAAACAGGCCGTGGCGGTTGAAGTTGGTCAGGCGGGCAAGGGCATCATCCCTGCCGGTTACCATACTGACAATTTCAGGGTTGAAGCGATCCAGTACCGAGCACTGCATCAAAAACTCGCGGCTTTCCTCATCAAGCAGGTCGAACACTTCTTCGGCCAGATAATCCCAAAGGTGGGTAAGGGTGATGGAATCTGACAGCGTCGGGATCGCCCGGGATTGCTGCGCATTCAATGCGATAAGCTGCAGCGCTGAAGGCCAGCCTTCCACCTGCGCCCGGAATGCTCGGTTGATTTCTTCATCGGCAAGCTTGGTATTGAACTGGCTCAGGAAACGGTGGGTTTCCTCGTCATCAAACGCCAACGCTGTGTTATCTACTTCCAGCAACTGGCAACGGACACGCAGGTTCGCAATGCCCAGAGGTGGCTGGGTGCGGGAGGTGATCACTAGCGTCAGGTTTTGCGGCATGTGCTTGATGAAATGGCTGACCGCGCTGTGAATGTCAGCATCGTCAATCAGGTGATAGTCATCCAGCACCAGGTAAGCTTTTTCCTGCCAAGGGGCAATTTCTGCAAACAGGTGGGTAAAGAGGCTTTTCAGGTTACCAAACTGGCTGCGCTGCACCATGGCTGCAGTTTTCGGGCAGCTGTCGTTGGTGGCTTTATTAAGCGCACCGATAAAGTAGTTGGCGAAGGAAAACGGGTCGTTGTCCGATTCATCAATACTGAACCAACCCACATTGTCGCAGCCGGACAGCCACTGGGCGGCCATGGTGGTTTTGCCGAAACCGGCTGGCGATTGGAACAGCACCAAACGGTAGTGGTGTCCCTGTTCAAGTTCGGTAAGTAGTCGTGCGCGTTGGATTGACTTGTGCAGTGGGGCTGGTGTGGTCAGCTTGGACGGTATCCACATATGAAAAGTACATCCTGATACGGTCTGGATGGTGCGGTGTTGCGGGGCAAATGGGCCATCCAGAGAAAATACAAACTAGATTTGCGAGCATTATCTGATAGTTGGAAAGGTGCCACACATGATGGGGATTTGAACTGGGATCTGGATCAGCAAAATGCGTCAAATGTAGAACTCGACGTCTATTTTTCCGACAGAGTCCAAAAAATAGGCCGTTAGGATGCAGTGTATTGTAACAGCGTTGATACAAACAAACGCGGGCTGAAACAGTTTCAGCCCTTAATGTGGATACAGGAGAGAAAAGTCATCGATAAAGGGGGTGTCAGCCAATGCCAGTCCCCACTTGGGGTCATCATCTTTTTCATGTCTGAGTCTAAAGTGAGAATTCGTCATAAAGTGAGACATTTATCTTGATGGTGTGAAATCTGCGTGATATTTTGCGCGCCAATTTGGGAGCTAAATCACTTAAATCCCAATTTTTCAGCCAAGGATAATAAAGAATGTTGACAAAACTATTTGTAAAAGCATCCGTAGCCGCTCAAAGCTACAAAAAAAATGAAGCTGGTGTAACGGCTATCGAATACGGCCTGATCGCTGCAGCAATCGCAGGTGTTGTTGCTGTTGCTTTTGGCTCTGGTGATACCGGTATTGTTGGCGCATTGAAGGCCGCATTTGACAAGATCGCAACTCAGCTAAGACCTACGTCTTAAGCGGTTAACAAGGATCTAAGGATCTTTAATGCCGAGCCCAATTGAATGGCTGATGTCACTGTTGGCCATTCTCTTATTCCTCACTGCGGTGAGTGATTGTAAATACCGAAGAATACCCAACTCCCTTTGTATTGTTACTGCGCTGTTGTGTGGCGGCCTGATGGTTGCTAACGACCAGTGGAGCAATATGTTTCACCCCTTCGCTGTGATGGCAATCGGTGTGCTGTTGAGCCACTACCGCATTCTGGGAGGCGGAGATAGCAAACTTCTTGCTGCCTATTCTTTGGCGATTCCCTCTAACTTTCTATCCACTACTGTCCTCATCATCGCGCTGCTGGGTGGTTTGATCAGCCTGTTTTATGTCATCCGAACAAGGTTGTTTAAAAAGCCTGCCAGAGGCATCCCGTATGGGATTGCGATAAGCCTGGGTTGTAGTTTGAGTATCCTTGCTGCCATAGGGACACCATGAAAAAAGTTGTGATTTTGAGCCTTGCTGTTGGGGCGATTTTGTTTGGCCTGTATGGCCTTGCCGGAAATCTGGCGAAAAACGCCGAAACACAATCTGCTGTAGCTGGTCAGCCTGCCCAAGAGAGCACGTTGACGGTCTGGCAACTCAATCAGCCGGTAACGCGCGGCCAGGAGGTCAAGCGTTCCCACTTCAAAGTCACCAATATGCCAAAGTCACAGGCAAACGAATTGGGTGTGAATCAGGATATGGCCCTGGACTATGAGCAAGGTGCCGTGTACGAATCCTCACTGGAAGCGGGCGCTGTCGCGTTTGCTGATGTGATGGTCAACCCCGAAGATGAGCAATATATCGACCTGATCATTGCCAAAGAGCGCGTGCCCTACGCGATTCAGGTGTCGCCTGAATCTGTGGTTGGCGGCGTGATCACGAATGGCTCTAAAGTCGATATCCTGGCGCTTTCCCTGCCAAGTGCTTTCTCGATGGATGCTTCCGAAGCGTCTACCGAAAGTAAGCGCAATATGTACGTTACGCCCGTACTCACTGGCGTAAAAGTCCTCAAAGTGGATAAACAGCTTATTCCCGGTTCCCGCAATGAAACGGGTACCACGGAAGTGAACCTCATCCTGGAACTCACCCGCAAGCAAGTCGCAACACTTACCGTTGCAAAACGAATCTCAGAAATTGAAGTACACAAATCGATTGGTGAATACCAAAAGGCTGACTTACACGCCGATGCCGGAGACGTGTTGAGCAACTTTAAATCGGTTGTCGAATACCGCGCAGAGTCAGTAACGATTAATTAATCACGGGTGTGCCTTTCCATGAAACGCTTTTCTTTCATCGCTCCGCGTCTGTGGCTGCTGTTGATCAGTCTATGTGTCGCAACCGCGGCGCACGCGCAGCGTATTACCAATCTCGATCAAGGCGGGATGACCACGGTTACAGTGAACGAGGATATCGAATCCGTCTTTATCTCTGATCCAAACATTGCCGACTACCAGGTTATCGACAAGCGCAAAGTCGTTATTTTCGGCAAGAGCGTCGGTAATGTTTCGTTCGCTGTTTACGGCAGCGGTGGTGACACACTCGCAACCCGCAAAATCTGGGTAAACAAATCATTCGACGTCATCTCGCAGCAAATCCAGCTTCTTTACCCGCAAGCCCAGGTGTCCGTCACCAATATCGGTGACAAGGTCGTCCTGTCGGGTTTTGTCGCAACCGAAAAAGAAAAAGATCAGATCAATCAACTGGTCGGCACCTTGCTGGAAAAAGAAAAGCAAGAGTTCAAGGTGAACTGGACGGGCGGTGAAGAAGAGTACGAACTGGAGTTTATGAAGCGTTTTCACTATGACGGCATCGTGAACAACATTGAAGTCGTCGTGGCGAAACAGGTCAACGTTAAGCTCACCGTTGCGGAAGTATCTCACTCATTCCTTGAAGAGTTCGGCATCAAATTTGGCAGCTCAGGTCAAGGCACCGGGGTGTTTGTCGACCAACTGACCAATTTCAGCGTCTCAGACATTGTGTCTGTGATCACGGCGATGGGGAATGACACGGTCGGCCAGGTGCTGGCTGAACCAAATCTTTCCGTTATTTCAGGTGAAACTGCCAGCTTTCTGGTGGGTGGTGAATTGCCTGTGGTGAGTGTTATCGATGGCGCCACCAATGTGGATTACAAAGAGTTTGGTATCCGGCTCGATGTCATGGCGAAGGTGCTGAGAGACGACCAAATCATGCTGTCACTCATGCCTGAAGTCAGCTCGCTGGATGCCCAATACACCAACAGCGCTTACGACCTGCCTGCATTAAAAACGCGCCGTGCAAGAACGACAGTCCAGTTGGGCGATGGCAAAAGCTTTGTGCTGGGTGGCTTGATGAGTACCGAAGACAAAGAGTCACTGAGCAAGATCCCGCTTGTCGGCGACATCCCGCTTCTGGGGGCACTGTTCAGAAACACAGAAACAGTCCGCTCGAAAACCGAACTTATTATCGTCGCAACGGTGAACCTTGTTCAGCCGGTAGAGCCGACGTCAATTCAACTGCCGACAATGAAGAAAACCGCCACGATGGAGCGCTTCTTCCACATTGAAAAAGGCTACGAAACCGCAACCGAAAAATGGGTTGAGGAAATCATGGCAACCGGAGGATTCAAACTGTGATTGGCATTTCTTCCAGACTGGCCGTTAAACATCTCACCACATTGCTGATGCTTGGCGTATTGGCCGGTTGCTCTGAACGGGTTGTTGAACGTCAGGGTGCGGACATTACCTTGGTGCCAGTGACGCAAACCCTGACGCTTTCCGTACCGGGTCGCAGCCTTGAAGGGGCTGAAAAAGAAATCGAGCAGTTCATTCAGCAAAATTTCGCCTCGATTGAAGCCAAAGGCGTTTCGGTGGCATGGAGCGGGTCTCAAGGCAAGAAACTGTTCGCCCATGCAAAACAGTATGCGGCGCAATTTGGACTCCGTCCTGACACGTTTGATGTACAGCAAACGTCATTAGCCGAAAGCGAAAGCATTCGTTTTGTGCTGACTGAATACAAAGTGGTTGCGCCGGTTTGCAGCTACCAGCAAGTGGGCAAATTTGGCTGGAATGAATCCAGCTGCTTCACAGATTCAGCGCGTTGGCAGTCAATGGTCAACCCAGAAAAAATGCTTCCAGGCAAGTTCTACAAGTAACGCATCCTCTCGAACTATCAGGTATTTAAATGTTTGATCTTGTTGATATCTTAAAGAGCCGGACCGAAGAAAAAGCCGTGGCAGAAGAGCTGATCACGACGGTTCTGTTCCACCAAACACAAGAGTGTGTGGATTTGGTCGAAGAGGCGTTCCGTTTTGAAGGCCTTGTTGCGCCTTCAATGCTGGAAAACACCGATGCGAATATTCGCCAGCACGTGCGTGACTCCCACATTGAAGTGGTGATTGTAGAAGCGAACCGAAGCGCCAATGTGTCCAAACACATGGAGCGTATCAGCCATCTGCTGCCAAACGATGCCTCTGTGATTGTTATCGGTAGTGAAGATTCGATCTCAACCATCCGAAACCTGAAAGCGATGGGCTTTTATTACGTCTTCTGGCCAATTCCAAAACAAGAGCTGATTGACTTCGTCCGTAACGTAGACAACAACCGCAAGCACAAAAGCGGCTTGGGTAAAGATCGCGAAGCGAAAAGGGTCGCGATTTGGGGCTCGAAGGGTGGCGTTGGCGCTACCATCATGACCTCGGAGATCGCGCTAAAGCTTTCCAGCAAGCGCAACAGTTCATGCCTGATCATTGACCACGATTTTCGTGGTGGAAACATGGATATTTGCCTGTTTTTGCAAAAACACCAGAAGAAAACCGTCACCCGAAGCTCAATCACGGCGAGTGCTGATGCGACGTATGCCGCGAGCATGGTGAAGAAGCTGTCCAACATGGCAGCGCTGTTGTCACTGGAATCGGATGAGCTGAATGAATTGGAGATGAAGGAATACATCCGTTCATTGGCGGATAAGCTGGCGGGCCAGTATAACTTTATTCTTGAAGACCTTTCCCGCTCGACCAACTCCAAAGCGGATCTGGAATATATCTCCCGCTACTCAGACATCATATTGATCGTGATTGAGCCGACGGTGTCGAGCTTACGCGAAGCCAAACGCGCACAGAAATATATTGAAGCGCAGAACTCGCATGCCCGTGTCGTTAACGTGCTGAACTACACCATGCCAGAGAATGCCGCGACCATTACCGAATCTGATATCAAAGATTACCTCGGCCATGCGCCCGATGTTATCTGCCCGTTCGAGCCAAAGATGGGCAAGATGATTCTGGATAGAACGCACATGTTCCAGGCTCAGCTGCCGTTTGGCCGTAGCGTCTTTAACATCACCCAGCTTTTGCTCGGCCTTGAAGAGCAGAAAGGGGCTTCCTTTATCCAACGTTTACTGAAAAGGGGTAAATGATGGATATGACGAAAAAGGGGTTTGCGCAGATCCGGGCGCAGATTTTTGAAGCCCTGGATGCCGATGCCGTCAAGACGCTTTCCAAGAGTGCCCTGTCCCAGCAGTTAGCCAATGCCGTCGATATGCTGGTGGAGAAGTTTGGGCTGTCTGTGTCTGCCCTGATGCGGGCTGAATATGTTCAGAGTCTGGTTGACGAGCTTCATGGCCTGGGCCCGCTGCAGTCACTGATGGACGATGACACCATCAGTGACATCATGATCAACGGGCATGAAAAGGTATTTATTGAGCGCAACGGTATTGTTGAGCAGACCAATGCCATGTTCATTGATGAAGCCCAACTGCTTCAAATCGCCAAACGCATTGCCAGCCGTGTTGGACGCAGAGTGGATGAATCCTCTCCGACCTGTGATGCGCGTTTGGAAGATGGCAGCCGGGTGAATATCGTCATTCCGCCTATCGCGATTGATGGTACGTCGATCTCGATCCGTAAATTTAAAAAGCAATCTATCAACTTCTCGCAGCTGGTTGATTTTGGCGCTTTGAGCCCGGAAATGGCCAAAGTGTTGATGATTGCTGCGCGCTGCCGACTCAACATCCTGATTTCCGGTGGTACGGGCTCAGGCAAAACCACCATGCTCAATGCGCTTTCTCAGTTTATCTCTGAAAAAGAGCGGATTGTGACCATCGAAGATGCCGCAGAACTCAGGTTGCTTCAGCCGCATGTTGTGCGTCTGGAAACCCGCACCGCAGGTATTGAAGGTAATGGCCAAATTACCCAGCGAGACCTTGTGATTAACGCCCTTCGTATGCGTCCTGATCGCATTGTGGTCGGTGAGTGTCGTGGTGCGGAAGCGTTTGAAATGCTGCAGGCCATGAACACTGGCCACGATGGTTCAATGTCAACGCTGCACGCCAATACGCCGCGTGATGCATTAGCCAGGGTCGAGGCAATGGTGATGATGGCGACCAGCAGCTTACCCCTGACGGCGATTCGCCGCAGCATTGTGAGTGCGGTTGATATCATCATTCAGATCAACCGCTTACATGACGGAAGCCGTAAGGTGATGAGTGTTGCAGAGGTGGTTGGCCTTGAAGGTGACAATGTAGTTCTGGAAGAGATCTTCCGGTTCCAGCCGTCATCCATTCAGGAAAATGGAAAAGTAAACGGCAAGTATGTCACCGCAGGCTTGATGCACCGTTCTGTCCTGGCTGAAAAAGCACGCTTCTTTGGCCTTGAGCAACAACTGAGTGAGGTGTTCAAAGTCGGAGAGCTGGCATGATCTATTGGCTGGCATTGCTCCTCGGCGGGGTGGCTGTGGCGATCGCTTTTTGGCCGACTGCCAAGAACTCAAACCGCAAGTACTACCTCGAAGAAGACATCAAGGTTTACCACGTTGAGTCGATTGATGAAGCACAGCAAGCGGTTGACCTGGCAACACTTTCAGACCGAAAAGTACACGTGAAGCTGTTCCAGACGGTGGAACGTGTGCAGCGCCAGATTGGTGACTTCGCGGTATTCAAACTACTGGCGCTGGTTGTCGCTCTGGCTGCATTGGCTTCCATGCTCAACACCCATCTGGTCAGGGGCAGTTATGTTGCTGTTGCTGCAATCGTCGAAATTGCAGGGCTGACAATGGGCTATTTCTGGCTGCAAAAAAGGGAAAAAAAGCAGTTTGAAGAGGCGTTTCCGGATGCCCTCAATATGCTCGCCAGCGCCGTGAGTGCGGGCGAGAGTATTATGCATGCCATTGTGTATGTTGGCCGCTCTCTGGAAGGCGACGTTGGCAAAGAGTTCAAACGTATGGGCGAGCGTCTTCAAATGGGGGAGAGCGCTGATTCTGTCTTTAGAAAGTCCTGTGACCGCTTTCCGTATCCGGCGTTTCATTTCTTTGTTATTACCCTGCGTGCAAACATGCAGCGCGGCGGTCAGCTCAAAGAAGTGATCAGCCGTCTGAACCGACTGATGTTTGATAACCGTGCCATTGAGAAAAAGAAATATGCGATGACATCCGAGGCACGAACGTCGGCCAAAATTGTTGCGGTTATACCCTTTATCTTTCTGTTCAGTATGAAGTTTTTAAGCCCACAGAATTATGAGTTCATCATGTTCAACCCAGCGGGTAAGCCGCTTCTTTATTATTTGATTGTGAGTGAAACCATTGGGCTGACCATTGTGTGGATGTTAATGCGAGGGGCACAGAAATAATGAGTGCCCAATTAACGCTGTTTATCGCATTGGTTGTGTTGTTCTTTGGTTTATCGCTTTGTTTCTATCTGGTTTATGCCAATTACAAACGCAAGAAAACATTTCACCATTATTTGAGTGAAGAGCCAGTTACATCGGTAGAAACATCAGTCGAAGATATCTTTAACTCGATGCTGTCCCAGTTCACTTCTACCGAAGAAGAGATCAATAAGAAATTCCTGGATGCAGGTCTGGAGACATTTAAATACAAAAGCTACTACATGCATTTCAAGTATTCCGTTTTTGTATTGGGTGCCATTGTCATTGGTTTGATGGGTGCATCTTCAGGCATTGAGACAAGCAAATTGCTGGTGGCGATTCTTGTTTGGCTGACGGTGTGTATTGTTCTGCCTGACAGCTACCTTGGCTACCGTAAAAAAGCCTTGATTCAGAAAACCTCCAGTCAGTTACCTTACCTGTTGGATTTGCTCGCTATTTGTGTGCAAACCGGTATGACGCTTGAAGCGGCGATCAGCTACCTGGCGATAGAGATGAAGAGCTTTGATAAAAACCTTGCCAAGTTGCTGGCAAAAATGAATGAACGATCAGGCGTTGTGGGCCTGGACAGGGCGCTGGATGAACTCTATTCGAGGATCCCGAGCCCTGAGATGCGAAGCTTTGTGATGACACTGAAACAGAGCCTGCGTTACGGCTCTTCCATTTACGGCATCCTGACCACGCTCGCAGCTGACATCCGCATGGTGAATATGCTTCAGGCGGAAGAGAAAATCGGCAAGCTGGCCGCCAAGATGTCGGTCCCCCTGATTCTCTTCATCATGCTACCGATTGTGTTTGTAATTGTTGCCCCTGGAATTATGAGGCTGACCGGCAATGTATAAAACCTTAATGCTATCTGTGTCTTTATTACTGCTGACAGCGTGTGCCCAGCAAGTGCAAAACGACGCTCAGAGCTACCTTGCCACGGAAGATAACCGCGAGGCCATGCTGGTCAAAAGCGGGAATGCTGAGCAGTTAATCGTCCTTTACCAGACCCAGCTCAAGGAAAACGAGAACCTCGACACCCGTATCAAACTCGCCAAGGTTTATCTGAATGAAAGCGACGCTGAGTCCGCGCTGTTTGCGCTCTCAGATATACCAGACAATGAGCGCAGTGCTGATGTGCTTAAAATTCAGGCGAAATCGCACTATATGTTGGGTGAATACCAGCTTGCGATGAATACAACGGAACGCGCCATCAATCTGACGCAAAAAGAGGGCGAACTTTATAACCTTCTGGGTGCCATTTATGTCGAGTTGGGTGATTTTAATCAAGCAGAAAATGCCTTTAATCAGGCGCGTCGTTATTTTTATGACGACAAGAAAGTAAAAAATAATCTGGCTTCGATTTATATCCTGCAGGGCAATTACGACAAAGCCGTGAATATGTTGGCTTTGCTTTATTCTGAATCCCCGAATGACCCAACGGTTTATTCAAATCTGATCATCGCATTGGTTAAAAATGGCCAAAAAGAACAAGCGGCTGAAATGATCAAGCAACACTTTGATATCGAAGAACCAGAGCAAATTATTCTGGCCATTGAAAGCAGCACACAACAAATGCCATTGGGCGATGCACTAGAAAGTTTGCGTGAACAAGACAATGAAAAATCAAATGCGGCATAAGCAAAAAGGTATCGCGTCGGTTGAATTTGCCGTTGGCTTTGGTGCTTTCTTTTTATTGTGCATCACCTGGATTGAGATTGGATACCTGGCCCATGTCTCGGCCGTCACCGACGTAGCCATTGCTGAAGCGGCGAGGGAAGCCAAGGTAGCATCCCTTGACCACGGCAACAGGCAAGGGAGTCCGCAAAGCTTTATGCGCATTTTCAAGCGTGTAGTGACGGAGGAAACCGAGCGTTATGGCGGCTTGGTGGATAACGACAATTTCCGTTTTACCGTGCAGTACCTTGATAGCGTGGATGATCTTGAACGCTATCAGGGCGATTGCCGGAGCAAGGACGATACCGCCCAGGAGATTGAATGTGGCCGCTCCAAGCACAGCGCGCTGGCACTGTATGCGGTTGAGTATGATTACACCCCAATATTCAGCAATTTAATTGCCGATCCCAGCGTGCTTCGCCGTGAAGTTATCGTTATTCAGGAGTATGAGCGTGACGCATTTGCCATTTAAGCAAAGGGGAACCTTTTCGGTGGAGTTTGCCTTACTGGCTGTCGTGTTCGCCGCGTTTATCATCCTGACCGGTGACATTGTTATTAAGCTGTCGATGCAGGGGCAGTTGGACCGTCTTTCCTACTCCATGGTGAACGTGCTGAAAGAACGAACCCAATTGTATGACCCTGATTTCATGGAAATTGACAGTCAAAGCACCCGAGAGCTGAACAGCATTATTAGCCATTCACTCGGCCGTATGGTTTCAAACTATGATGCGTCGAAAATGGGCACAACGTTTGAGTCGCTCACTTTTCCAAATGGCAGACAAACGCTCGATACCATTGAACAGGGTGGTGGCTGTCAATTGACCGACACACTGGCAGATCATCAGGACCTTTCCATGATGACCAGCTGGGGACGTCGGGCGTCGCTATACCGGGTAACCATTTGCTATGAAACAGATAATTGGGCAGGTGCCTCGTTTGATACAGAGTTTACCACTGTCCAATCTTCTTCAATCATGATGGGGCGTTGATATGAAGAGCAGTTTTCGCAAGCAACGTGGCCATGCCGTTTTAATGTTCATCCTGATGATCCCGGCGTTGTTTGGGCTGTTCACCCTGGCGATTGATGGCTCAAGGGCGATGCAAAACAAAGCGCGTTTGGGGGATGCGGCCGAAGTGTCTGCCTTGGCACTGGCAGCGCAGAACAGTGACAGCGACTGGGAAAACAAGCAGCTGGCGACACGTTACATTGACGCTTATATCAAAGACAAAGAGAGCATCGAATCAATCAAGGTTGTCCGCACAGAGTGCAAAGCCAGCCAGCAAACTGATTGCGAAGGCGGAACCCGCTACAACCAATATGCTATCGAGATTGTCACCAAACACAGCCCATGGTTACCGGCGCAGGATGGAATGGTCGGCTTTGACGGTGACTATGAAGTGGCGCACAGCGGTATTGCGCGTAAATACCAGGGTGACAGCATTGATATCTCTTTTGTGGTCGATTACTCCGGTTCTATGGAGAACTATTGGAAAGGGAAGCGCAAATACATTGCTGTCAGGGATATCGTAAACAATGTATTGAATGAACTGGAAAAATATCAGGGCGTCGGGTTAACACCGAACCGGGTGTCCATCATCCCGTATTCGGAGTACACCGATAAATCACCGACTGAGGGGATCACCGATTGTCGCTTTGAAGACCAGCTAGAGCAATGTGAAGATGACTGTATCGATACTTACAATCAGTGTGTCTCTTCCTGTTGGAACAATGGCTGTCGAAATAAATGTGCCAGAAGGCTGAACTCATGCCAAAGAAGTTGTGACAGAGAGTACGACGAAAGAAGAAAGCCATTAGGTTTTGTTGATGAGCTACGGTATTTCGGCGACCAGAACAAGGTAGACACAGGATCCACGCTTGCGACCTTGTGGCAGAGCAAGGCCAACGACCGTGACATGGTATGTAATTTCATGCGTTACGAAGAAAACAGGTCGTACCGGTTTTACAACGTCCCCTTTACAGATCGCTTTGAGTCCGTTAAGGACGATCTATATGAATTCCGTCCCGGTGGATGGACCGGATCGTATCAAGGCATTATCAAGTCGGCGCAGTACTTTGAACGTTTGGATTCGCCCAACCCTCGACAGCTGATGGTTATCCTTTCTGATGGGATAGACAATGTGGAAAGAGGAACTTTTGCGAATGGCGTGCCAACAGCCAGCTTAGTGAGGGCAGGCATGTGCGATGTTATCCGTGAAAAGTTAAACGCAAGAAAAACGGCGGATAACCGTCCGGTTAACTTCCAGATGGCCTTTGTTGGCTTTGACTACCGGATACAGGACAACAAGGCGCTGTCAGACTGCGTAGGCAGAGAGAATGTCTATGACGCGGCTGACCCCGATGAACTGCTCGACATTATCCTAAACCTTATCTCAGAAGAAATTGGTCACCTGAAGTAACGATATGAAAAACAAAAAAATACTGACATTGGCAGTGGCTGCTGGATTCTTTGCAAATTTCGCCGCGGCAAGTACGCCTTCTGAGCTTCTCAATTACTACTGCGCCAAACCGGATGTAGATAAATCAGTGACCGTGCAGGTTGGTGAGGCAATTCGCATTATTCCAAAAGCGGGTGGGATGAACCTGATGGCGTCAAAGGTAGAGTCAGATCCTCAGCTCGTGGGAATTCTCTCCAACCTGTTCGAAGTTGATCCTTCCTGTGCGGAATTCCTGCTGGTTAATGGCGGCGAAAGCCTCTCGAACGGGGATCGTTTGCTGGCGCGTGTTTATTTCAACTTTGACAGCAGCCAGCTTACACCTCAGTCAATCGAGGTGCTTAACCGGATTGCTTCTATTGGCCGACAGACCAAGCATGTGTTTGAGCTTGAAGGCCATACGGATGCGGTAGGGGAAAGTCAGTATAACTTTGCCCTCGGACTTAAACGCTCGGAGCAAGTGAAAGCGTATCTTGAACAAAGCGGCGTAGAACGAGAACAGCTCAATGCCCTGTCATTTGGCGAAAAGCAGCCTTTGAATGACAACGCAAGTGCGCAACAGCGGGAGCAGAACCGGCGGGTTGATATCAAGTAATCCCAGTAATCTGCGCGTCGAACAGACTAAAAAAACGCGGGCTGAAATAGATTCAGCCCGCGTTTTCGTTTTGTACCCGTTGTGAGGTTAAGCCACCAGGTTTTTAATCCATACCTTGCTGCGTACGCGATAGATCGAGCCCAGCCATTTCACGATTTCTTCCACCGCAAACAGGGCGTAAACCCACTCCAACGGCACTTTCAACACCAGCGCGGCAAAAGCGACAACCGGAATACCAATCATCCATTGGGCAGCGATGTCCTGATAAAGGCAGAATCGGATATCACCGCCAGCGCGGAGCACGCCGACAATCATGCTCATCGGAACAGATTTGATGATCAGCATGCCCGCAAATACCCAGTAGAATTTTTCAGTCAGCGCCAAAGTACTCGGTGACAGTGCGGAGAACAGTCCTAATACCGGCTGGCACACCAGCAGCATAATGCCCGCGATAACCACTGAACCGCCGAAACTGAACAGCGCAATGCCCCAGGCTTGCGGGTAAACCACTTCCAAGCGGTTGGCGCCGAGTTGGTTACCCATCAACACACTGGCGGCATTGGAAAGGCCAATCAGCAGCGCCAGTGCGAAAGATTCAATCGGTGTGATCACCGAAAGCGCTGCCAAGCCTTCTACGCCCGCTTGTCCAAGAATGGCGTGGTAGACAAAGATGCCGCTCGACCAAATCAGGTGATTGGCTGCGGTTGGCAGAGACAGCGACAGGAAGCGCTTCATACCAACAGGCTCGAACGCTTCGCGGATATGCTGGAAGTTAAATGCCGCTGCCATCTGGTTGCGATAAACGAACAGATACAGAAGGCTGACCTCAACGATACCGCTGATCAGCGTCGCCCATGCTGCACCGGCAATCCCCATGGCCGGGAAGCCGAGATGACCAAATATCAGTACCCAGTTCAGGAACATGTTGAGGCTGATACCGATAAAGCTGAAAAAGGTGCTGATCCCCGGTTTGTTCATGGCGCGCAGGGAAACAGACAAGCTGCTGCCGAGGGCAATCGTCACCATGGCAGCGCCGGTAATGCGCAGATACTCCGCCCCGAGTTCGATGACGCGGGCATCATTGGTCGCCAGCCCCATCACACTTTCGGCCAATACCATAAAAATCGCCGCGAAACAGACAGCGACTGATCCGGTCATGATGGCGGTAAGTGCGGTTTTACGGCGAAACCCTTCTAGGTTTCCTGCGCCCCAGTATTGCGCGGTCAGCAAAGCACCGCCGGTGGTGACACCAAAGATCAGGATGGTGGCGACAAACAGCGCTTTACCGGCCACACCGATAGCGGCGACGTCGGCTTCGCCCAATTGGCCGAGCATCAAAATATCGACAAGGCTTCGGCTGGAGAACAGCATGGTTTGCAGCGCAATGGGCAAACCGATACCAATCAGGCGGCCGAAAAATTGCGCATCACAATGTGTGCGCAGGGAAGAAAAGTAGGTGTTCAATCTCAGATCCTAAGAGAAAGTGGATGCAGAAAAGGTGAGAAAACTGCGCGATTATCGGGCAATAAAAATTTACCAGCAAGTGAAATCGCTAGAATGCTAAATGCTTAATAAGCATATAATTATTTGCGATTGATTCATTTGGTTATAAGTGACTGAGATTGAGTCAGAAAGCGAAAATACGCTGATTTTGTCGCCAATTGGGTCACAAATGACCCAGATTCGGCATTTTGCAATTGCCGGGCGGTTCTTATATTTTTGATGGCCTATGACATACCACGGGCCAAAGCATGACCAGGAAAATATTCGTAATCAGACACGGTGAAACGCTGTTCAACTCAGAGCAAAAGTTGCAGGGACACTGCAATTCGCCTTTAACCAACAAAGGTGAGTCTCAGGCACTCTCTGTTGGAACTACGTTAAGAGAGTATCTCACCGACCGTTCTTATCACGTCTACTGCAGTTCTCTTGGCCGCGCTGTTCAAACCGCACAGATTATTTGTGACGCGATTGGCTATGACCAATCCACGCTGACGCAGGATGACAGACTCAAAGAGTTTTCGTTGGGCGAGTGGGAACAGCGAACCATTCCATCCCTCATTGAAGAAAATCCCGCGTTGCTGGAAAGAAGGGACTGGTACATTCAGGCGCCGGGCTGTGAAACGTATGAATCAGTAAAAGGACGGCTACTGTCCTGGATCTCTGAACTGCCGGAAGAGCAGGATATCGTGGTGATCAGCCATGGCCTGACGGGGATTGTTTTGAGGGGGATCTTGCTGGATCTCAGCTATCAGGAAGTTTGGGCGCAGGATCTGCCTCAGGATGCGTTTTTCCTGATTCAAAACGGCGGGATCACCAGAATTGACTGTATGGCCACCGAAGCGGTTGCCTGAGTTTGATACATCAGGGATTGAGTGACATGCAATCCCTGTTTTCCCCCCAACAACGGCCACACCTTTTCCACCCATGGCGACACCTTTGCCGAATTAATCCCTGAATTACTTCACCCCTGTTATTCCCCGACGCATTTGTCTGAAAAGTCCCGTTGAAACACAAACCTATGTGCATCCTGTCTTGATGAAAAAACAAAGCCCCGAGTGTGGGCTGGCTATACTTTGAGGAATTTTATTAGCGGGCGTTGTTTGGTTTGAAAACTCTTACTTGGCAGCAATTGGTTTCGATGTGGCAATATCTGCGCCACTTCCTTGTTGCAATTGTCGTGTTTATCACGGGTTTCCTGATTTTTCGCTCCGTTTGGGGCGATAACGTCAATCTTCTTTCCCTGTTCCAGATAAAAACGTTCAAGGACATCAACTGGTCAGATGCAGCGAACGGGCCTTGGCTGTTGCTCGGGCTTTTCCTGATGCTCAATGCCGTCGGGCTTCTGTTCCGGGCGAGAATTGCATGGGCCGTCACCCTGATCCTGCTGATGATTGTGTTCACTTTCACCTGGCATTTTTTCTCCCACCTCGGCATCAACATCTACTGGGCGTCCGGCGCCGCCATACTGCTCATTTTAATGAGTAAGGATTTCAACCGTTCCAGCGCCACAGCAGGGGGGATAGCCGCGTTTATCAGTTTTGCTGTGTTGCTGTTTTATTCGACCTATGGCGCGATGTATTTCGGCGACGGCTTCAAGCCGGTTATTGAGGATTTATCCACGGCGTTTTACTTTTCCATGGTGACCATGACCACGGTCGGCTATGGCGATATTACGCCACAAACCGAGGCTGCACGTCTGTTTACCGTGTCGGTCATCGTTGCCGGTATCACGGTGTTTGCCACATCGTTAACCACTGTATTTGCACCCATTATCAGCGGGGGGTTAAGCCGTCTCGTGCGAGGAGTTAAAAAGCCCATGAACAGAAAAAACCACTTTATCGTCTGTGGAACGTCGGTACTGGCCTCTGCGACGGTATTGCAACTGATAAAACGGGGCTTTGATGTCACGGTGATCACGGTGGAAGACGAAGATAAGTTCACCCAGATTGAACAACGCATTGGGGCGAAGCTCGATATTGTCTCCGGTGACAGCACGGACAGTGATGTGCTGACGGACGCCGGGGTCGAGGATTGTCAGGCCGTGCTGGCGCTCACCAATGATGATGCGACCAACGCATTTATTGTGCTGTCGGTAAAAGCCATCTCTCCGAACATCAAAGCGGTCACGGCGGTGAATGACGCTAAGAACATCAAGAAAGTGAAACGCGTGAATGCCGATGTGCTCTTAGCACCCCAGCTCTTTGGCAGTGTCGTGCTCGCCAGTGTGCTTTCCGGCGAGCCTATTAGTAATGATCAGCTGCTCGATATGTTGCTGCATTCCGGCGAAGGGCTGATGAAAAAAGATTAATTCTGTTGGTGTTGGTGCCGCTGTGACCACAGCGTGTGTCCCGCCAGTGCCAATACCACGATGCCAGCACCAATGGCGACGGATTCTGTTGGCTTCTCACCAATAAACAGCCAAACCAGCAAAGGGCCAAACAGCACTTCCAGCAGCAGGATAAGGCTGGCTTCAGCCGCAGGCAGGTAGCGTGGCCCAATGATTAAAAGGAATGATCCAGGCAGTACAATGCAACACAGCAGGAAAATGTAGATGTTCTGCTGAAAGCTCAACGAGAAGGGTTTCGCCCCTGCCAATAAGGCAATTACCGCCACCAGATAGCCGGAATAAATCAGGAAAACTGTGCCATAACGCGCCTTGGTTTTACGCAGCATGATGAGGTAAACCGAAAGCGATACCGCCGTCACCAGCGCCAGCGAATCACCTTCGAGCTCAGCGCCTGTGGGCTTATAGCCAAAGACCAGCCATATCCCGCCCACGGAAACAATGATGGTGACAATCGTAGAGACTGAGAGTTTCTCCTTGAGAAAAATGAAAGCCAGTATTGCCGTAATAAGCGGGGCAGTATTGGTTAGCACCAAGGTACTGGTGACCTGAGTATGGTCGAGCGAAAACACAAAGCAGATAGTAGAAGCTGAAAACAGCACTGCCGTAAACAGGGTGCTGGGGGCGGGGTGGAAGAAATGTTCTTCCAGCACTTTTTTATCCATGATCCACTGGGCGATAAAAAAGACCGTCGCGGGCAGGAAACCGCGCCAAAAAATCAACGTCCATTCGTCGCAGTCAATCAGGCGAACCAGCAGGCTGTCGAAGCTCAGTATCATCACACCCAACAGCGTAAATACACGGCCTTTAGACTCGCCGCTCAATCCATTCAAGCGTGTTGCTATTCCCATCATTTTTCTTTGTTCGCCGTGTGGTGAGGCGCATGCCAGCCAATCATCAAACTAAGAATTGCCGCCGCTGCGAGCAGCCCGACCTGTAACCAGAGCTTGGCAATGATCATCTCGCCGATAAACGAAACAAAGATGACCAGCATAAAAATAAAGCCAATTGCCAGCAGCCAGGGGTTGGCGTGGCACTCTTTACGCTTGCGCCAGCAGACAATGAAAACCGCAAGATAGCAGCCGAGGAAGGTGGCGCTGGCCACATTGGCAATGGATGACAGGTTAAAGAAGTTGGTGAGTATGATCACCAGCACAATCAATGCAAAAAAGCCCGGAGACCCGCCGCCGACCAGTTTCTTGCGAAAGGGGGAAGGCAGGGCGCCATTGTCACCCATTTGTGAAGCCACATTGAGCATGGAGAATATGTTGGCAACAATGGATGACGCCGTTGCCACCAGGGCAGCCATAGACACCAGGAAAAAGCCAAAGGTGCCGAGGAAAGGCTCGGCAGCTTCTGCCACTGCTGTATCTGTGTACTTGGCGAGATCGGTCGGTGTCACATTCCCCAGAACTACCAGGGACAAGACAATATAGAGCACCATCACCAGCCCTATCGCCAGCATAAAGGCGCGGGGCATGTCCCGCTCTGGGTCGGTGACATCGGCGGCGGCACTGGCCATCAGGCCAAAGCCGGAATAGGCAAAAAACGCCAGGCCAACACTGGAAAACATCATGGATGTCTCTGTGTGGGCATGGTTTTCAAGCATGGCTGGGCGAAGTGTAATGGCGCCCACCACAATAAAAATGGTCAGTATGGTGAGCTTGATGGTCACCAGCACCACTTCAACCCGTCCCACCACTTTTGCGCCCAGCATATTGACCAGCGTCAGCGCTATCATGACGCCTGACGCATACGCATTAACCCAGAAGGGGCTGGATGACTGGTGCAATACGCGGGCAAGGTAAGCCCCGAATGCCTTTGATATCAAAGCCAGCGTTAATACCAGGGTAATGAGGTATAAGGTGGACAATGTGCGTTCGAAACGTGCCGATGAAATGCCAATGGCAAAGAAGTCGGTTACACCACCCCGTGAAGGGAAAATTGCGCTCATCCTTGCGTAGGAGTAGCCGGAGAGAAGCGCCGCAATACCTGCTATCACAAATACAACCCAGGTATCCCCGCCCACATTGATGGCGATTTGCCCCAGCAGCGCAAACACGCCGGCACCCACCATAGAACCGATGCCAAGCGCCGCGACGCCCCAAATACTGATGTGCTTATGATGAGGTTCGGAAGACGGGTTTGACATCGTTTATTCCTGTTGAGTGTAGAGTGGTATCGGATCCAGGCAGCGTGGATAACCCAATGGATTACTCTGGACGATAGCCCATTATTTTACGTGCAGTTGCCACGTATCTGTGACACTCAAAGGAAAGCAGGGAGGCGGGAAGCCCCTGCTAAAATGGTCAAGAAATCAAAAACTGGAAAGCCCGATTATTTCTTTGAGCGTTTTGAGGTAGCGGCGACTGATCGGAAGGGTGAAATTACTCGTGGTGATCACTTCTGCCAAGCCATTTTCCAGCAATTTTATTTCCCGGATATGGTGGATACTGACAAGGTATTGCCGGTGACAGCGCAACAGCGGTGTTTTTTCTTCCAGCGTTTTCAGGGTGAGTTGGGTGGTGGCGGTTTTGTCGGCGGTATGGACATGCACACCACTGAGATCGCTGTAGACACCTTCAACACTTTCAATAGGAAGCAGCACAATGCGGTTGTGTCCGGTGCAGGGGATCTGAGAGAGGGTTTCCGGTGCCACTGGCGCAAGGTTTTGCACTGTGTGCTTATCTACCATCCGTTTAAGCTTTTTCACGGCTTTGTTCAGACGCGCAGGCTCGACCGGTTTCAGTAGATAGTCGAACGCATTTTCCTCGAAAGCCTGAATGGCATAGTGATCAAAAGCGGTGACAAACACCACAAACGGAATGTTGTCAGGATCCAGCATGGAGAGGAGTTCAAGGCCGGACACCTGGGGCATCTGGATATCCAGAAACACCACATCAGGCTTCAGTTCATTGATTTTTTTCAGTCCCAGAATGGCGTTTGGTGCTTCACCAATCACGGAGATATCACCGGTTTCCTCCAGCAAGGTCGCCAGCTCTTCGCGGGCAAACTGTTCGTCGTCAATGACCAGTGCTGTCAACATCCTACTTTTGCACCTTTACTTAGTTCAGAGGCCGGAATCATAAACGTCATTCGGGTAAAAGCGTCCTGCTTGCTGTCAATTTTCAGCGATGAGTCACGCCCAAACTGGTGTTCCAGCCGTTTTGTCACGATTTCCAACCCCAGTCCCTGATGGGTATCCGGCGGCGGCGAGAAACAGCCGGCGTTATCCTCCACGGTAATTTCAAATCCGCCCGCTACCGGCGTGCTGTAAATATGGACGTTGCCGCCTTCCAACAAATTGGAAATGCCATGTTTGATGGCGTTTTCAACCAGCGGCTGCAAGGTAAAACTAGGCAGTTGTGTTTCCAGCAGGGCTTCGTCAATGGCGATATCGACGTTGAGCCTGTCAGTAAAGCGCGCTTTTTCAATGCTGAGGTAGGCATTCACATGCTCAAGCTCCTCGCGAAGCGATACGGTTCGAACATTTTGCTTGAGATTACTGCGGAAAAACTGCGACAGGTTCTGGATAAGCTCGCGGGCTTTGTCCGGGTCACGGCGAATCACCGCACTGATGGTATTGAGGGCATTAAACAGAAAATGCGGGTTAACCTGCGCCTGGAGCAGCTTGATTTCCACCTGCGTCAGCAGCGACTTCTGCTGCAGGTAACCGCTGAACAGGATTTGGCTGGAAAGCAGCTGGGCGATACCTTCGGCCATCGACATATTGATGGTGGAAAACAGTTTGTGCTTACGTTCATACAGTTTGATGGTGCCGACCACCTCGTCGCCTGAGCGCAGCGGGATAATCAGCGCAGAACCCAGCTTGCAGGTTGGGGACAGCGAGCATTGGTAGGGGTGTTCTTTACCATCGAGATAAATGATTTTGTTCTTGGCTATCGCATCCAGCGTACTTTGCGATGAAATTTTGGTCGCCGGTTTATGGTGGTCATCGCCGATGCCGACGTAGGCAAGAATTTTCTCCCGGTCGGTAATGGAAACGGCACCCACCTGGGTTTCTTCGTAAACAATACGCGCAATTTTGTCGGCAGTTTCGTTATTAAAGCCATTGTGCAGGATGCCCACACAGCGATCAGCGATGGTCAGTGCCCGACGGGAAAAGGTGGCTGAGTATTTTTCAAAGATTGCCTTTCTGTCCTGCAGGATGCTCATAAACAGCGCAGCGCCCACGGAGTTTGAAATGATCATTGGCGCGGCAATGGTGGAAACCAGGGCATAAGCCTGATCAAACGGCTTGGCAAATATCAGCAGGATGATCATCTGCACCACTTCGGCAAAGAAGGTGATACCCAGAACGACAGCCGGATTAAACAACTGGCTGACCCGGTTGCGTTTTACCAGATAGACATGGAGTAACCCGCCTATCAGGCCTTCTGCGGTTGTCGAAATGGCGCAGGCAAGATCGGTAAAACCGCCAAGGGTGTAACGGTGAATCCCTCCGGTCAGGCCGACAAAAAAACCAACCACAGGCCCGCCGAACAGGCCCCCCATCACTGCACCAATGGCGCGGGTGTTGGCTATGGCATCGTCAATATGGAGGCCAAAATAGGTACCGAGAATACAAAAAGCAGAAAAGAGGACGTAGCAAATCAGGCGGTGGCTTAAGCGTGAGGAGATATTCAGCAACGGCAGGATAATGGGTGTTTTGCTTAGCATGTAGGCCAACACCAGATACACGCACATTTGCTGAAGAAGAGAGATAACCAGTTCCATGGTGAGCCCGTTTTATTGCGGCAATGAAGATGCCCGCTATTTTAGCCTGCTGGGTGCCAGATACAACAAGAGCCCGGTATCGGGCTCTTGGCGGTAACGTATTGGCGATTAAGCCGTTTTGGTGACGCCTTGTGGTTTCTCTTCGTCAGCCAAATCGGTTTCGCCTTTGCCATTGGAGGTTTTAATCACATAACCAGCCGCAGTCAGGGCGAACAGGATGCCCGCGATAGTTGACACATTCATCGGCAAACCAAAGCCCAGGGAGCTGTTGTTCAGGATGAAGGTGACACACACTGTGGTCATAAACATCGCCGGTACTGTGGTGATCCAGTGCAGCTTGTTGTGGCGCAGCAGGTAAGCAGACGCTGTCCACAGCATCATTACTGCGGTTGCCTGGTTCGCGAAGCCGAAGTAGCGCCAGATGATACCGAAGTCTACCTGGGTCAGGATGCCACCGATAACGAACAGTGGCAGTGCCATCATCAGGCGGTTGCGCAGTGTTTTCTGCTCCATGTTGAAGTATTCAGCCAGGATCAGGCGGCTTGAGCGGAACGCGGTGTCACCGGAAGTGATTGGCAGGATAACCACGCCCAGGAAGGCGATGATGCCACCGAACACACCCAGCAGACCGAAGGACGCGCCGTAAACCACGTTACCAGGGCCACCGTTTTTCACGGCTTCACCCAGGCCTTCCAGTGTGCCGAAGAATGACAGTGCAATCGCACACCAAATCAGGGCGATGATACCTTCACCGATCATTGCGCCGTAGAACACAAAGCGGCCGTTCTTTTCGTTTTCCATGCAGCGTGCCATCAGCGGAGACTGGGTTGCGTGGAAGCCAGAGATAGCACCACAGGCGATGGTAATGAACAGGGCAGGCCACAGTGGCATGTCGTTCGGGTTCAGGTTGGTGAACATGTCCGCGAATTCAAAGCCACCCATCACAGTGTGTTCTTCAGACAGACCAATGGCAGTCATCAGGCCGACAGACATGAAAATCAGCAGCGCGCCGAAGAATGGGTAGAAACGGCCGATGATTTTGTCGACAGGAACGATAGTCGCGATGATGTAGTACGCGAAGATGATCACTACCATGGTACCCATGCTGACCGTCAGGCTGGTTTGCTCGTTGATCAGGTTAGTGATCATGCCTGCAGGCGCAGAGACAAACACCACACCAACCAGCAGCAACAGGATAATGGCAAAAATGTTCATAAAGTGTTTTGCGCCGTTACCCAAATAGCGACCGGTAATAGTTGGTACAGATGCACCGCCGTTACGGACAGAAAGCATGCCTGAGAAGTAATCATGCACTGCGCCCGCAAACACACAACCAATCACAATCCAAAGCATCGCAGCCGGGCCGTAAAGGGCACCCATGATTGGGCCAAAAATTGGACCGACACCGGCAATGTTCAGCAGTTGGACCAGGTAGACCTTAGGGGTCGACATTGGCACGTAATCCACGCCATCTGTTTTGGTGTGGGCAGGTGTTTTACGGTTTTCATTGATACCGAATACCTTCTCCACAAAGGCACCGTAGATAAAGTATCCGCCAATCAGCGCGGCGACACAGGTGAGAAACCACAACATAGCAATCGTCCTTATTAAGTTGATTCACGCTGCCCACACTACGGTGTCAGTAGCAAGGAAGCATTCGCTCAGTGGTTGAGTGGTGGAATAGCAAATTAAGCGGTAGCTATGGAGATTAAGTGGCAGGTAAAAAAAAGGTGCGACACGCGCACCTCTAACGGATTAATGGTCCGGGCACTACATGCTCATCCCCATGCCCGCGTTGGCTTTTTTGCCAACCTGATAGAACCAGAAGGAAAGGGGGATGAAGATAAGGTTCATCACTGTGGTGAAGTTCCAGCCAAACCCATCCTGAATCAAAGGTCGTAAGTTATCGCTGGAAACCGCAACACCAAAGCCGGTGAAAATCGCGTCGATGGCCAGCCCGGTAAAGACGATACCGGCGAACAACAGGCCGACAATCCACTTGGTAGGGCGATTGCCGTAGTAGCGCTGGTAGACGCGGATCATAGGAATGGTCAGCACATCGGCCAGGATGAAACCAATCACCCCACCGAACGAAATGCCACCGTGCCAGAGCGCCGCTGCCAGCAGCAGGTTACCGACTGAGCAGACGTAGGCAATCATGGCAACAAACACGCCAATCACTACATCAATAAAGGAGTGGAGGAAAGCAGGCAGCGCCGTATCGTTGCTGATAAACAGGGTGCGCCAGCCATCCATAGGTACGATCGCGATCAGCAGCGACGACACTACAACACCAATCAGGATCTCTTTGCCGATCATGCCAATGTCCATGTGAAAGAAACTGGCGGCTTTGGTGATTTTGGCTTTGGTGGAATCATCGTCCTGTGCGTTGGCGCTATTTTCCATATGCATATGATCATGACCACCGTGACCAGCGCCTCCTGACATGTCCATCCCACAGTCTGCATGTTCCATTTCCACATGATGATGCTCATGGGCGTCTTCGGCGACATGCTTCATGTCCTGATGCTCGTGATGCTCATCGGAACCGTGCTCCATATGCATATGGTCATGGCCTTCATGGTGCATGTGGGCATGGTCATGGGCACTGTGATCCATCGCCATATGGTCGTGACCGGAAGAGCCTGACATATCCATGCCGCAATCGCTCATGGCGGCGGCCTGTGGCTTTTCCTCTGCCGCGACTTTTTCCCTTAACTCGGCTTCGACATCTTTCGGGAAGAACCGCTCGAACAGGAAGGCGACAGTCATGATAAGAATCAAGCCGCCAATCACTTCGCCCCAGAAGAAAGTCCAGCCAAGCAGGGCAACCAGCACAATAAACATTTCAACAATCAGGTTTGTGCTGGAAACCAGAAACGCCATGGCATTTGCCAGCGTGGATTTTTTCATGATCAAGGTATGCGACATGGAAGCTGCGGCATAAGAACAGGAAGACGAAACCACACCAAGCAGTGTGGTGAACGTCAGGCTTCGGGGGCTGGTGTGACCAAGATGCTTGACCACCGTATCCATAGGAAGAAGATGCCGGATAAACGCTGACAGCATCAAACCAAAGGCCAGGGGCCAGTATATTTGCCAAATCATATTGAACAGCACATCAATGATATGTAGGAAAAAGTTGTCGCTTCCGCCGCTCATGGGAGAGATCCTTACTGTTAGCTGAGCCGTGTCGAAACAGGCTTTTTAAGATCTTTTACTCTAGCGGTTGCTAATAGAGGGATGTGTATCGAATAAGGAGCAGACAGTATAAATAATGCTGACTTAATAAAATGTAACTTGGTGATCGGTGAAATATACAGCAAAGGCTCTTGAAATCAGCGTTTGGGCGTGAAGCTCGGCACTAAATCAAGGCGACGTTATATCTTCCTGAAAGCCAGTCGGTAGACTGAAGCCAACGCATAAATATTGGGTTTGCCATTCGCCATTCAAATGCAAAGGCAGGCAATGAAAGATAAATGAAAGGGAGCAATTCATTGGATAAACCAAGTAAGACAAAAACCAGCTTTTACCGCCGCTTGCTGGTCGCTCACCTGATCGAATCCGGTGTGAATACGGTACCGGCTATTATGAGCGAAACAGGAATGCCGCGCCGTACCGCGCAAGACACTATCGAGGCGCTGGGTGAGTTGGATATCGACGTGGAGTTTGTCGGTGCTAACAAAAACGGCGGCTACACCCTGAAAAGCTGGGGTGCCATCAACAAAACTTGGGTGAAAAAGCACCTTGATGACATCAAAACCCTGCTGGACTATCCCCTCAATTTCTAGGGGCTGTTGACCTTTGGTGATGATTTTTGCAGCAGTTTGTGGGGATTTTATGCAAGGCAGAAGCTTCGATGTGTAGCTAGCCTACATGAGACGCTGATAACGCAGCAGAAATTCCCCACAAACGCTGCCCGAAGGGTTCGACTGCGCGTCCCGTACCCTAAGCGTTTTATGCTTTGTTGAGGTGTATTTGCTTAGAATAACTAGGCGGCACACACCTCGCCGCGCCTAAAACGCTTATGGCTAGAACAAAATTTAACCACCAAAGGTCAACAGCCCCTAGGGTCAGCAGACCCTAATTAAAACTCATCCCAGTCGTTGGCATCATGTCTCTCTACCGGCTTAGGTTTAGGGATTTCAGGCATGAGCATCGGCGACAGGGTTGTGGGCTCATTTTTCGTCGAGAAGAACGACAGCAGAGACAACATATATTTCGCCTGGGAGGCCATTGTGGCACTGGCGGTAGCGGTCTCCTCCACCATTGCTGCATTCTGTTGCGTCATCACATCCATTTGAGAAACGGCCTGATTCACTTGCTGGATGCCCATAGCCTGTTCGGTTGCACTGGTGGCAAGCTGGGTGATAAGCACATTCACATCACTTACCGCTTTCTGGATCTCTTCTAGCGTTGCGCCAGAGCGGTTAATCAATTCAGAGCCCGACTCAACCTTGGAAACACTGTCTTCAATCAGGGTTTTGATCTCTTTGGCGGCGGTGGCGCATCGCTGGGCAAGAGAGCGGACTTCACCGGCGACCACGGCAAAACCGCGGCCTTGTTCCCCAGCACGGGCAGCTTCGACAGATGCATTCAGTGCCAGCAGGTTGGTCTGGAATGCGAGTACATCAATGACACTGATGATTTCAGAGATTTTACGGCTGGACTGGTTGATGTCTGCCATGGCAGAGATGGCGGCTGAAACTACTTTACCGCCTTCACTCGCGCGTTCATCGGCATGCTGTGCCAGTTTGCTGGCCGCAGTCGCCTGATCGGAGTTTTCCGACAGGGTAGTTGTCATTTGCTCCATACTTGCTGCCGTTTCTTCCAGGCTGGAGGATTGCTCTTCGGTGCGTTTGCTCAAATCCTGGTTGGCTGCAGCAATTTCTTCCGCCCCATTGGAAACACTGGACGCTGACTGTCGCATATCAACCACAACCTGATTCAGCCGGCGAATGGTGCTGTTGGCATCATTCTGCAGCTTGGCGAACGTGCCGTTGTACATCCCTTCGATTTCCGCATCCAGTTTGCCATCTGAAAGGGCATCAAACACTCTCACTGTCTCTTCCAAAGAGTTACCGATGATATCCATCATCTGGTTCAGCCCTTCGGCGACGTAAAGGAAGAATCCCTCTTTATCGTAAGTATCGATGCGAGAATTCAGATCCCCGTTTTGTGCCCTGTCGATAATATCCTTGATTTGACGTTCTGACATGCGCTCGCTGGTGGTATCCAGCCACTCAGTGACGGTGCCTATGCGTTCATTTTCATCGTTAAATACCGGGATCACCGTCAGGTTGAAGTAGAGCGCCCCTATCTGTACGTCTTCCGTCATGGCGTGGGTCAAGTCGTCCAGAAACTGGGGTTGCAGATAGGGAATATTGGCGATGGCAGAGATCTTGTCTTTGGTGAGTCTCTTCGCGCGAAAATCGGGATTCACACACTGGATTTCATTTTCACGTAATTTAAACAGGATGTTCGCCGCGTCATTGAGGTAGGTGACGGTGTGGTGCTTATCAACCATCACCACACTGGTTTTCACGCTGTCCAGTGCCTGCTTGATTTGTGTCAGGCGGATAGCAATGCGACGCTCTTCTTCGTATTTGGAGCGCAAATCGCTGAGGATCCATCCCGCAAAAGAGAGCGCAATGATCACCGCGACGCTGGACGTCAGCAACAGCCAATAGAACTGGTTGTACTGCGCATCAATCCGCTCTTGAATGGTTGTTTCTATCCACGGCAGTGACTGGGAAACCAAGGTGCGGATTTCAGCGATGGCATGCGTGCCGCCTTCCCAGGATTCGGTGGAGGTGATGCTTTTGCCTTCGCCAGAGAGATAATCCAGCATGCGGTTGGAAAAGTCATTGATAGCGTCATGCGCATTGGTGGCGTAATTTCTCAGCGCGTTGTCGATGTTAGGGTCAGAAACAAAAACCTGTCTTAACTGGTAATACACTTCTGACATGCCCAACCCGGCGGCGACTTTGGTCAGGCTGTTTTTTTGTTGGAAGGACACCGTTTCACCCGATTCTTCTTTTGCCAGCATCCCAGAGCCCTTGCCCCTGGTAATACCGATAAGCTCCTGCTGGTGCAGGGCGAAGTTGGTTGCCAGGTTTATCAAATATGCACTGGTCGCCTGAGAGTCAAAAGAGAGGCCGGATTTATCCGCTATGGTGGTGAGTATTTGGCGAAGTTGCTGCACGGCGTCTGTATAACGGGCGAAGACTTCGTCGGGTTTGCCGGAAAACTCTTTGTCTTTGAGGTTTTCCCAATGAAGCCGGAACCGGTTCAGTTCTTCAACAACATCGACACGCAAACGGATATCTTCGTTGCTGGCAAGGGAAACCAAGGCGGAAATTTTGGCATCGACAGTGCGCTGACCTTCACGGATTTTAGGAAGGACGGAATCATCACCATTGAGATAGCGGTTGGTGTTTCCGCGAACTTGCTGGATGGGGGTAATGATTTCATAGACCGGCCACACCAGTTTCAGTCCCTGTAGTTCGCCTTCGTCACGCCCAATGCTTGCCAGATTCTGGCGGATGGTTGAATACATCAGGTAGGAGATAGCAAGCACCAGCAAAGCCACCACAATACCAATTTTCGAGCCGGCACTGAGGCGGGAAAAGAACAGGGTGTTCAGGTTTTTCATAGCAGTCCCCAATCCGCCCTTCGACAGGGTGTTAAAACAGATAGCGTACTGTTTCTAATCTATTTTTATATTTCTTAAAAATAGCACACGATATGTGAGGCAGATCGGGATGAGAGGCCACCGGTCAAATCCGGTGGCAAGAGGCAGGGTCAGGGTTTAAGTGCTTTCAGGGTATCAATATCCACCGGCGCATCGTATTCCACGTTTTCAAAAGCAAAGCCATTGAGTTGTAGGAACTCACGCAACACGCCGTCGTAATCGCCGAGGTCGTTGAAATTTTGCGGTGTGATGGTATCCAGCAACGGGTTGACGGCCTGCTGCACATCTTCGCGCAGTTCCCAGTCATCCAGGCGGATAAGGCCTTCCTGATCCCGTGCGTCACTGTTCCATTTGGAATAGAACAGACGGTTCATCTGCTCAATACAGCCTTCGTGTATTCCTTTGTCTTTCATCACGCGGTAAAGCGCCAGAAGGTAAGGCGTCAGGCCGGGAATAAACACACTTGCCTTAGTAACCAGTGCTTTACAAACGGCAATATCGGCGTGCCCTTGTAACGGGGCGAGCAGTTGGTCGATGTCTTTACGGGTTTGGTGAAGGTGGATTTTTGCCAGCCCGAGCGTCCCTTTGTGGTAGATGTCATGGGTTCGCTCCGGGCCAATGTAGGAGTAGGCAACGGTGCGGCAGCCTTTTGCAAGCAACTGCTGGTCGTTGAGAAATTCCATCCATCCCAGCCAGTCTTCGCCACCCATCACTTTCACCGTGTCATCGATTTCCTGTTCAGATGCAGGTGGCAAGGCGATGGTATCCAGGCGGTTGTGTTCAAAATTCACTGAGTAACCTTCAACCGCTTTGCCAACCGGTTTAATCACGGAACGCCAGAACTCACCGTTTTCAGGGTTAGGGCGAACGCCGGTTGCCAGCGAGTAAACCACCAGGTCGACTTCGCCATCAAATTCATTGCGGATAGTCTCAGCAACCTGCTGGCGAACCTTGTCGGAAAAGGCATCACCCACAATATTCGGTGCGACTTTTCCTGCTGCCTGTGCAGCATTGGCAACATGGATGTTGTTGTACCATCCTGCGCTGCCAATTCCTTTCTCTGACGCGCCGCGCTCAAAGGATACGCCAAGCGTTTTGGCATTTGCCGGGCCGAAAGTCAGTGCAATGCGCGAAGCGAGGCCAAAGCCTGACGATGCACCAAGAATAAGGACACGTTTTGGCAGGGCTGTATCCTGGCTGTGTTGTTGGGTTGCTTTGTCGATTTGCTCATTCACTGCTGCCTGACAACCTGCAGGGTGGCAGCTTCGCGCAACGACACCTTGGATTTGGGGATGGATAATCATGGTATTCACTGTCTTGGGGAGAGGGATACCCAGCAGGGAAAGCAATCGTGGGTATGTTCAAGGAAAAGTTTCGCGGGCGACAAGCTGGAAACGTCAACCCGCGAAAGCAATATTGTTACAGGCGCTCAGTCAGGTAAGCGTCGTAATCCGGTACCTCTACACTGACTTCTTCCGCCATCAGCGGTGACGTGATCAGGTAGCGGGCAGAAGCGCGGTTAATGGCAACAGGAATGTTCCAAACCGCCGCAATGCGCAGCAGCGCTTTTACATCTGGGTCGTGAGGTACGGCGCTGAGTGGATCCCAGAAGAAAATCAGTACATCAATTTTCTTCTCACAAATCATGGCACCAAGTTGTTGGTCGCCGCCCATAGGGCCGCTCATCAGTGAGGTGATTTCCAGCCCGGTTTCGCGGCTGAGGATATTACCTGTAGTACCGGTTGCAAACAGCTGGTGTTGGGACAGTGCTTCTCTATTCTCTTTCACCCAACGCAGTAATTCTGATTTACAGTGATCGTGTGCAACCAGTGCGATTTTCTTGCTTGAACTGACCAAGCGAGTCGTTGACTTCATAGCTAACTTCTTGTGCATTGTAGGGAAGGCTCATTTTGTCGTTTTTGAAATAAACCGGCGATGACAGATTCCTGATTTCCCGACACCGATCGGCAATTACCGCGTAAAGGCTTCGAGAGTCGTGAAGATTGTGACATCTATGACGTCGTTAATCACCTAGATCTGGCGATGACTCGCAAAAATATTGAACCCGAGCCACCCCTTATGCGCGGTAGGCCAAATATTTCTCAGTTTCACTCCCATTCTCCAACCATTGTGCGACAAAGTCCGCAATGGACGAAGGGGCATTGAGGTCAAGCTGTGTCTGTGAAGCTAGACCTGCTACTTCTGCCGGGTTATCCGTGGCGACAGCAATGATATGGTCATCCTGAGGAAAGAGCAGGGGTTTGCCGTGCGCAGGGCGATGGATTTCAATTTTGGTCAGCACCTCATCACGAAATCCCTCCACCAGAATCAGGTCGAGACGACTATGGTCAAGCTGCATCAGGCATTCTTGTAAACTGGGCTCGCGCTCTGGCTCATCGTATTCGAAAAACAGCATGTGACGTTTACTGGTAGCCAGCAATAGCTGGTTACTTCCTGCATAGCGGAGGCGGTAGCTGTCCTTGCCCGGTTTGTCCGGTTCAATATTGTGGTGGCTATGCTTGAGCACACCAACCCGAAGCCCTTTTTCACGCAAATGTGGAATGACTTGTTCCAGTAAGGTGGTTTTTCCTGAGCCGCTGAACCCGGCGAAACCGATCACCGGCGTTTGGTTATCTGGCACCATGTTGAGGTTACTCTTGAATGAAAGCGCAAATTCTAAAAAGTGATAAAACCCTAAGTAATGCCCGCTGCGTATAACATTAGACAGCACCTATGCATCAATACGTACTACAGTTAGCAGTGATGGTTTTCCGCAGTCGTCAAAAAATTCAACGTAAAACGCTAAAAAACGTAAGGAATTAAGTGGTTTCCTCGTTCTAGAAACGACGAGAAAGGGTATACACTTTGCTTTGGGTTGAGTGCAGGGAAATGGACATGCCTATTGCCTGACCTAATGTGTTTACCGTCTACTCAAAACCAACACGAGATTATCACGGAGCGATAATATGTGGGTTACTCTCGATTTTGAAGCCTCTGGTCTGACAGACGCTTCTTATCCCATCGAAGTTGGGTACAGCTTGCCCGACGGCACCAGCGTCAGTCTTTTGATCAACCCTGATTCCTCTCCCGAAAATTGGCAATACTGGGATGATTACGCCGAAACTGAAATCCACGGTATCAGCCGTGAAGCGTTAAAGCGTGAGGGTATGTCAGTCGCTGATGTGTGCAGCCACCTCAACAGCACCCTTTGTTATTACGATGATGTACTTTGCGACAGCCAGTGGGATCTGTTCTGGCTTGGACGCTTGTATAAAGCGGCACATATGCGACCCACTTTCACCCTGACAGAGGTCGGCCATTGGCTGCTGAACCGTGAAGGCGTGAACCGGGATGACTTTCTGGCTGCCATGGAGTCTCTAGGGCCAGCCCCTCACCGCGCTGAGGCTGATTCCAAGTATATCCGCCAAGCATTGAGCATGATCCTCAGACAGGAACACTGTTCCACCTGAGTGACCTAAGTTACCATTCCTTTTTCAATGCGATTTAGGCAGTGGTAACTTTGCGTCCAACTCTTCGATTTGCAACTTTCAACCTTGCTATGTCTGCGGATTCTCCCGGACAGGTTTTTTGCGAACTACAGGGCAGTCAAACCGCACGCTTCCAACGTTTGGCTGCCATCATTCAGCACTGCAATCCTGACGTTTTACTGTTTTGTGAATTCGACCATCCCGGCGAAGGGGGTGACGATGGCATGCTGGCCTGTTTTCAGCGGGAATATTTGGAAAAACCCCAACTAGGCGGGGAGCCGGTTTTTTATCCCCACACGCTTTTGCCACCCACCAATACCGGGCTCGCCCTGTTTGAAGGGCAGGATATAACCGGCAGCCCGGAAAATGCGCAGGGATTTGGCAGGCATCATGGCCAGTATGGATTCGTGTTGCTGAGCAAGTACCCGATTGATGTGCAAAACCTGCGAAGCTGGCAAACCCTGCTTTGGAAAGACTTTCCGGGTAACCAAATGCCATTGGACTATTACTCAGAGGCAGAGCAGGCGATTCGTCGCTTGTCGTCCAAAAATCACATTGCGGTTCCAATATCTATTGGTGACAGACAAGTTACTGTGGTGGCCTGCCACCCAACGCCACCGGTTTTTGACGGGCCGGAAAAGCGTAACGTCAAACGCAATGCTGATGAAATCAGGTTGCTGGGCGAAATCATCCAAAATGCGCCTCACCTTGTTGATGACAATGGAAAGCAGGGTGGGCTGGCACCCGACATGCCATTCGTGGTGATGGGCGATCTGAATGCCGATCCCGCCAATGGTGATGGCGACAAATCAGCGATTGCTGCGCTGTTGAGTGCCGATAACCTACTGCCGGTTAAACCGGCCAGCCAAGGGGCACCACCGCATTTACGCCGTACCCGAATCCGCAGTAAATCACTCGCTACCCACAACCGCGGGCTCAGACTTGACTATGTTTTGCCTTCTTCGCACCTGAACGTCGTGGAAAGTGGTGTTTTCTGGCCGAATGTGGAAACACCGTTGGCATCTCTTGTTTACGATGAAAAACACAGGTTACGTGCAACCTATTCGTCAGATCATCGGCTGGTCTGGGTCGATTTCGAATTTAATGCGTCGGCAAGTGGGTGATTTGCGTCAACAAAGCGAGAGAGAATTGGGCGGCCTGTGTGAAAGTGTTCAAGGTTTAGCCGCTACAGTGACGATATTTGTCTGCGCTTTGTGGATGAAATGTTAATTTGTAAATACCTAAAACAGCGTATTGTGAATGGTTAATTGGGGATCAATCGACGCCTTTGGCGATGAATGTGCCCTATTTCAGCCATCTTGTGGCGTCGTTTGGGCAAACACTTATGGACTTCTTCTCAAGACGGAGCAACAAGGATGAAAACGATCACCTCACTGGCTGCAGCAGTAACCCTGGGTTTAATGTCTGCATCCGCGTCGGCCGCACAATTTAAGCCTTCAGTCATTTTTGATATGGGCGGTAAATTCGACAAATCCTTTAACCAGGCGGCTTACACCGGTGCTGAGGCCTTTAAAGCAGAAACGGGTATTGGCTACGGTGAGTTTGAGATCACCAACGAAGCGCAACGTGAACAGGCCATGCTACGTATGGCTCAACGTGGACATAGCCCAATCGTGGCTGTGGGTTTCCAGCAGGCGCCGATTGTAGAGAAAGTCGCAAAGCAATTCCCGAACACCCAGTTTGTTATCATTGATGCGGTGGTTGACCTGCCAAACGTCCGCTCTGTGGTGTTTAAAGAGCACGAAGGCTCATTCCTGGTAGGTGCGCTGGCGGTCATGAAAAGTGACAACGACAAAGTTGGCTTTATCGGCGGTATGGATATTCCGCTGATCCGCAAATTCGCCTGTGGCTATGAGCAGGGCGCGAAGTACGAAGTTGCTGACGCCGAAGTGATCCAGAACATGACGGGCAGTACTCCGGCAGCATGGAACAACCCAACCAAAGGCGCTGAACTGGCGAAATCTCAGTTTGATAAAGGCGTTGATGTGGTTTATGCCGCGGCGGGTGGTACTGGCGTCGGTGTCTATCAAGCGGCTGTTGATGGTAACAAATATGCTATCGGTGTGGATTCTAACCAGAACTACCTGCACCCGGGCGTAATGCTGACCTCTATGGTTAAGCGCGTTGATGTGGCGGTTGAAGATGCGTTCAACGATGCGAAAAACGGTGAGTTTACCCCGGGACTTCAGGCGTTGGGTCTGAAAGAAGGCGGCGTAGACTGGGCGTTGGATGAATACAACCGTGATCTGGTTACTCCCGAAATGGAAGCGCGTGTGAAACAACTGCGTGATGACATTATTGCGGGCAAAATCGTGGTTCACGATTACTTCAGCACTGATTCCTGCGAATACTGATTTCGTGTAACTCGCCCCTGAACGGGCCAATTCCGTTCGGGGGCGTTTTGTATCAAAACGTGTTGAATGCCAAGGAGTAGGCATGACTAAACCCGCCATCCAACTGCAGGGAATCAATAAAAGATTCGGTGCAGTTCATGCAAACAAAGATATCGACCTAGCCGTTATGCCCGGCACGATTCACGGCATTGTTGGGGAAAATGGCGCGGGCAAATCTACCTTGATGTCCATCCTTTACGGTTTTTATCAAGCTGATTCCGGCACCATAGAAATGGACGGTAAACCCGTCACCATCAAAGATTCCCAGAATGCCATCTCACAGGGTATTGGCATGGTTCATCAGCACTTCATGCTGGTGGAAACCTTCACTGTGCTGGAAAACATCATGCTGGGGGCTGAAGGCCACGGGCTGTTGAATGTCGCCATGCAAAATGTCAGCAGCGCGTTGAAAAAAATCGAAAATGAATATGGCCTGAAAGTGGATTCTGATGCCATCGTCGGCGAGCTGCCGGTTGGCATTCAGCAGCGTGTCGAAATACTCAAAGCGCTATATCGAGGCGCGCGTATTCTTATTCTTGATGAACCGACAGGGGTGCTGACCCCGCAGGAAATTGAACAGTTTTTCGGCATCCTGAATACCCTGAAGTCTCAGGGCGTCACCATCATTCTGATCACCCACAAGCTCAAAGAAATCATGGCGATCACCGATTCTGTGTCGGTCATGCGTCAGGGGGCAATGGTAGCCCACCGCCAGACAGCTGAAACCACAGTGGAAGAGTTGGCAGAGTTGATGGTGGGTCGGAAAGTGCTGCTCCGGGTTGATAAAACAGAGGCAAAGCCCGGTGAGGAGCGACTCAATGTTAACAATGTCTCTCTCTACGACAGCCGTGGTGTAAAACGGCTCAAGAATCTGAATTTCAGCCTGAAAGCGGGCGAGATCCTCGGGGTGGCGGGTGTGTCCGGGAATGGGCAGTCTGAATTGCTGGCTGTGCTTTCCGGTACCAAAACACCACAGGAAGGGGAGTTTACCCTTACCACCTCAAAGGGGCGGGTATCGTTCAATGCCAGAGAAAAACGCGACGCAGCCTTAATGCGCCAACTGAGTGTGGGGCACATTCCGGAAGACCGTATCAAACAGGGGCTGGTAAAGCCGTTGCCTGCCGCCGAAAGTGCCATTCTCGGTTTCCAGCATGATGTTTCCTACGGAAAAGGGCTGCTTGACCCCAAAGCCATCGACGCGGCGACACGCGACATGATGGAGCAATACGATGTACGGCCGGCAGACCCGACCCTTAAATCCGCCAATTTTTCCGGCGGAAACCAGCAAAAACTCATCATTGCCCGTGAAATGCTGCGTCAGCCAGAAGTGCTTTTAGTCGGCCAACCTACCCGTGGGGTTGATATCGGTGCGATAGAGTTTATCCACCGCAATCTGATTACGGCGCGTGACAACGGCGCCGCCATTCTGTTGGTATCTACCGAGCTTGAGGAAATCATGTCCTTGTCTGATCGCATTATTGTGCTGGTGGACGGTGAGATTACCGGCGACGTCATTGCGAAAGAGATGGACGAGCGCCAGTTGGGCATGTTGATGGCCAATGCCGCACAAGAGGAGGGCGCAGCATGAGTGTGCCACAACAAAGTGTTCCCATGTGGGTTAAAACCTTTCTGGTTCCTGCCATCCAGCTTTCCGTCGCGTTGGTGATTTCCAGTCTGGTGGTCTTGCTGGTTGGGGAAAGCCCGACAGAGGCCTTTGGCGTGATGATCAAAGGGGCGACGAATTTCGAATACGGCGGCCTGAGCAACACCCTTTATTACGCCACTAACTTTGTTTTCACCGGGTTGGCCGTGGCAGTCGCTTTCCACGCCGGACTGTTCAATATCGGTGGTGAAGGGCAGGCGTATATTGCTGGCTTAGGCATTGGCATTCTCATGTTGTTGCTTGATGGTGTGCTGAATATGTGGCTGATGGCACCGTTGGCGATCATCGTGGCTGCGGCATTTGGTGCGCTATGGGGGGCCATACCCGGCTATTTGCAGGCAAAACGGGGTTCGCACATTGTGGTAACCACCATCATGTTCAACTTTATCGCTGCCTCCATCATGGGCTATGCATTGGTGGAACACATTGCGAAATATGGCGGGAACTCGACAGATTCACGCTACTTCAACCCTGAAGCCGTTTTCCCGAAACTCTACGAACTGGGCGCGAATTGGGGCATTGAACTGCCATTTTCACTCCTGAATCCTTCTATTCTCATTGCCTTGCTGGTTGCGTATCTGGTCTGGGTATTGCTTTTCAGAACCCGGCTTGGTTATGCCATCCGTGTGGTGGGACACAATGCAACTGCGGCTGAATACGCGGGTATTGATGCCAAAAAAATCATCATTATTGCTATGACCATTTCCGGTGCCTTGGCAGGGTTGATGGCTGTGAATGAAGTCTATGGCGCGCAGAACCGCCTGATCCTGAACTTCTCAGGTGGCTTTGGCTTTATTGGTATTGCTGTGGCACTGATGGGACGAAATCATCCATTTGGTATCGTGGTGGCCGCGCTTTTGTTTGGCGCTTTGTACCAAGGCGGCACAGAGCTTCAGTTTGAAATGCCAAGCCTCAACCCGGAATTGATTATGGTGATCCAGGGTCTGGTGATCTTCTTTACCGGTGCGATGGACAGACTGATCCGTAAACCGGTTGAAGATTTCTTTATGCGCCGGAGCGCAAAAGCGGCGGAGGTGACTCATGGAGCTGTTTAACTGGATCCTGTCGTCAGCAGATTCCACCATTCGTCTGGCGGTTCCACTGATTTTCGCTGCCATGGCGGGAATTTTTTCTGAAAGGGCGGGTGTGGTCGATATCAGCCTTGAAGGCAAAATGCTCTTCGCTGCCTTTACGGCAGCGGCGGTTTCCTATGTCACGGGCAACCCCTGGCTTGGCATGCTGGGTGCGATTGCCGGTTCTGTCATGTTAGCACTGGTTCACGGCTACGCTTCCATTACCCAAAAGGGCGACCAAATCATCTCAGGTCTGGCGGTGAATTTCTTTGCCTCGGGGATGACGATTACTCTGGGGCATGCCTGGTTTGAGCGCGGTGGGCAAACACCAACCCTTCACAATGAGCAACGTTTTCTCCCCGCTGAACTGCCAGGTGCCGAATGGATGGGTGATACCATTCCAGTGTTAGGGCCTTTCTATCGCGATGTGGTATCTGGGCATAATATTCTGGTGTATCTGGCGTTTGTCGTCGTGGTGATCACCTGGTGGGTGTTGTTCAGAACCCGCTTTGGGCTGCGCTTGCGTGCGGTAGGTGAAGAGCCGAATGCGATTGATACGGCAGGCATCTCGGTAGTGTGGTTACGTTACCGCGCTGTGTTGATTGCGGGTTTGCTGTGTGGCTTGGCTGGGGCGTATTTGTCTACGGCGCAAAACGCAGCTTTCGGTAAGGAGATGACGGCTGGCCAAGGCTATATTGCATTGGCAGCTGTGATATTCGGTAAATGGAAACCCCGCAATGCCTTCCTGGCTTGTCTGTTGTTTGGTTTTCTGTCTGCCCTGGAAACACGGATGCAAGGCGTTTCGATTCCGTTTGTCGGTGTCTTGCCAACTCAGGTGTTCTCGGCATTGCCATATGTGCTGACGGTTATTCTCCTGGCAGGCTTTATTGGCAAGGCAATTGCGCCAAAATCCATTGGACGGCCTTACGAGAAAGAACGGTAGCTCGAGGATTAGAAATGAAAAACGAGGGCATATGCCCTCGTTTTTGAATCAGCAACGGCAGTAATTTCTGCACCGCTTTCTAATCTTCGATGATCTTGTTGCCACATTTTTCACAGATAAGGTGGCGTTCAAATTCATCCATTGAAGCGATAAATGGTCCTACCGCCATTCCTTTGAACAGGCCAGCCAAAAACTCTTTGGTTTTGCGGTTTTCGGCCGATTTGTAAGGACTCTCTTTTCTCACCAAAACCAATACGTGGGAGGTATCAGCATCACATGCTGAGCAGTAATGGGTTTCCGTTTGGTGGGACATTTTCCCCTCGCAACAAGACAATCACGTAAGGCCTATCCTAACAGTCCTTCCATTGTTGTCTTTGTTTTTAATGGGGAAATGCGACTAGCCGTCCAGCCTTGATGAAGCTTTTTTTCCGATGTAGTAACCCGCCCCAAAGACGAGCACAAACACCAAGGCAGAAAGAAAGTAGGCCAATGCAGTGGGCGCTCCCAAACCAAATGCGAAGGTAAAGGCGATGCCTAAAAATGCTGCTTGCAGCCATTCCGTGACTGGGGCGTTAGTGGTCATGCCGAGTAAACCGACAATAATCAAAACCGCCAGTAATCCGACTTTAATCCCGACGAGTGTGGAACGTTGCATTCGTGGCTCCGCGAAGTAAAACGGTGCACATTATAGCGCAGACCGCTAGTGCGTAGATAGGGCGACAAAACACTGCGTTTTGTCGCCCCAATACTATTTGATAGCGTGAGTAATAAAGCGCCGGATTTCGTCGTTGTCTTTCGGTGTACGGAACGACGGCGTGATGTTGGTTGGTGGGAGAAAGATTTCCTTTTCGACCAGACGGTTTATTTGCGGCAAGTGCATCAAGGCAGTTTTGCCGCACAGCAGGTTAAGGAAACCGTCTTCTTCCTCGTAAGCATTGAGCACTTCGTGGAAGCCTTTGAGGTAGAGATAGTCTTTGGTGAAGCCACCGCCACGGTAGACCCGCGACGTGATTGTAAATGCGGTATTGCGGTCTGCGCCGTACTGTTCTTTCAGCATCATAAAGGTGTTGCGGAAAGACTTCTCTTTGATCATGGACTCGACAGCCAGTACGCGCAAAGCCAGCACTTTCAGGCGTTTAATGGAAAGGTGACCGGCGAGGTATTCACTCAAAATTGCCATCCCTTCCTGAGTCATGGTATTAACCGGGCAACCCAATGACAGAATTTTCAGCGGCTGGGCGCGGGCATTGAGCGTGGTGACGAGGTGAACACCGAGTTCATGGTGGGCAAGGGCATTCGCCTCAATCAAAGGAATGTTCGCCGTGGTGTTGATTTTTACCGAGGTGCCGGACACCAAGGCATTGGCAATCATGTTGTCGTCGATGACCAGCTTGTATTCGTAACCTTCGTTCTGTGCGAAAGTTTCCATGATGGCCTGAATGCCGCTGGCATCCACCATGGTGTTTTCATCATCATCGGAATCGGGCAGGTGAAGGATAAAGGTTGCGTTGCGGATATCTTTTTCTGTTGGCTCGCCGAAATAACGCAGCGAGTTATACAAAAATTCCTGACTGCCAATGGTCTGCAACTGGTCGACTTTATCGGCGTAAGAGACAATGACGTCTTCATAGATTTTTTGCAGATCCGGATCTTCAATCTTTTCGACGGGAAGGTTGAAAAGTTGGCGTTTCAGCTGGAATGCGTTCCCCGGGCTATCGCGGTACTCAAAACGGGGTTCGACAGAGTAGTGCCGCTTAAAAAACTCAGACTTTTGGTCTTTGTAGTTTACCGGGGCAACGGAGTTAAGGATTTCAATGCCGTTGACCAGATCAAACAAGGTTTCATCTATGGCCTTTGCGTGCTGCAAATCGACACAATCGGGGTTAATTGCACATCCTGTTTTCAAGTGGTGTTCCCTCACTATCCCTCGGTTAAGCGGGGAGTCCGTTTTCCTTGGGGTAAATAACGACACAAGCAGTATGCTTCTGTTTTCCGAATCCGACAATCTGATTTAGTGCATTTTTACCCACGGGAACGTAAGCAGCATTCACCGCATTTTGCGCCTCTTCCACCAAGGGATCGTGGAAATAAAAAAACTGTTCATTCATCCCACTTAGTACAATCCAGTGAGGCTCCTTACAGCCGTTGAAGCGGAATGTGCTGATAAGCAGCAGAACACATGCGCCTTTTTCCATCCAGGTTTCGATTTGTTCTACGGTGGGTGGTGCCTCGTTTACCTCGATGGCTGTGCTTTTAATTTGCTCTTCAAAATCCGCATGAACAAGCTCTATCACTGATTTTTTAAGCGGATCCCGCACGGAGTGGATAAAGGGCGTTCCTTGCGAATGTGACCAGAGTTCGACCGGAAAACCCCGCCGGTGAGCAGCCAAAGCCAGACCCTGACCGCTGCATCCGCCGTGTCCGGCTGCCATAAAGATGGTGGTCGCCTCACGCCAAAGCTGAACTTCTTTTTTACGGGTCGGCGGCGTGGGGTGCCCGAGTGCGGCAAAACTCATTAAAAGACAGGCGGCGCCACAGGTAAATGGCAGGGTCTGCACATAGAGCGGCATAGGCAATGCCACTTGGGGGCCAGTTGTACCCAACCGCTTTTGCATCCGTAGGCCATCTGCCAAATCATCGTAGTAATGGATTAAGGTTTTTAATGGCTTAAATCCATGTTTTTCATACAGTTTTATTGCTGATGAATTGTCTTCCCTAACCTCAAGTCTTAGCGTAATGTATCCACGTTCAACAGCGCTTTTCTCACAGCGTGTTAGCAACTCATTGGCGATGCCTTTCCCCCTAAAATCGGGCGAAACGGCAATAGAGTAAAGCCTTGAGAGTTGCGTAGCCTGGTTAAAAAGCAATAAGGCATAACCAGCGAGTTTATCCCCATCCAGCGCTGCCAATAAAAGGCTGTGCTCAGATTGAATAAATCGCTTCATTTGACGGCGACTGACCTTATCACTGTCGAACACCTGGTTCTCCAGGTTATGCAGTGCATCCAGATCAGAAAGTAGAGCGGCGCGGTATTCCATTACTGCCTCGGGAAATGCTTTTTGACTCTGCCATTTAAAAGCAAAAACGGAAATCTCTCTACAGGAATTAGATGAATGGCAAATATTCTTATCGTTACCGATGAGACCTCGGACTGGAAACAATATTTTCCGTCTGAAAAAGTCGTCACCGTCAATGAGTATCTGGCTACCGGTGCTTACACGGAAACCAAAAGCACCCAGGTGATTAACCTCTGCCGCTCTTACGATTACATGAGCAGCGGTTATTACTGTTCATTGATGGCGGAAGCGCGTGGCCACCGGGTTATTCCGCGTGTCATGACGATAAACGATCTGAACCAGCAGTTTATGTTGAAGCTGAAACAGACTGATTTTGACCGCCACTTCAAACAGCAGGATACCGTGGATGCCAAGGTGTATTTTGGCCGAACCCCGGTCAAGGGACTGGAGAAAGTGGCGCATCAGGTATTTGAGCACTTTATGGTGCCAGTATTGGATGCCGGGTTTATCAAGGTAAACGGTAAGTGGCAGCTGGCTAGGTTGGAAGCCTGTCCGTTCCAGACGCTGGATGACAATGAGCAGGATTTCTTTGCGGAGTCTCTCGAACTGTTTTCGCAGAAAGTCTGGCGTGGCAAAAAGAAAAACAAAAAGTACCGCTATGACATCGCCATGCTGATCGACCCGGAAGAAAAGCTGCCACCTTCTGATCCAAAAGCGATCCGCCGTTTCCAGCGTGCAGCAAACCGCTTGGGCATCAATATGGAAGCGATAGGCCCAAATGATTTGGCAAGGTTGGGGGAGTTTGATGGCCTGTTTATCCGAGCCACGACGAACATTTCCAACTTTACCTACAAGTTTGCCAAGGCAGCGGAAAATCTCGGTCTGGTGGTGATGGATGACCCCGAGTCCATCATGAAATGCACCAATAAAGTGTTCCTGACAGAGTTGTTGTCGTTGAACAAGGTGCCTACACCCAAGAGTGTTATTTTGCGCGCTGGGGCGGAAGAGATGATTGATGAAGCCATCAGTCATATTGGTTTTCCCATGGTGCTAAAAGTGCCGGATGGCGCGTTTTCCATCGGGGTTGTGAAGGCGAAAAACCGCGAAGAATTGGTCACCCAATGCCAGAAAGTGTTTGAGAAAAGTGCGTTAATCCTGGCACAGGAATACCTGCCGACAGATTTTGACTGGCGCATTGGCGTGCTGAACCGCCAGCCAATTTACGCATGTAAATACCTGATGAGTCGTGGACACTGGCAAATTTACCAGCATCATGATAGTGGCAGGGTCTCTTCCGGTGGATTTGAAACTCTGGATATCAAAATGGTGCCAAAGTGTGTGGTAGATGCAGCAGTAAAAGCGGCGAACCTGATTGGTTCCGGTATCTATGGCGTAGATGTGAAGGAAATTGCGGATCGCGCTTATGTGATAGAAGTGAACGACAACCCGAGTATCGATCACCATGTTGAAGACGGTTTTTTGGGGGATTTGCTCTACGACCGCATCGTGACTGAGTTTCTGCGTCGTATCCAAATGCGCGGATTATAAAACCTTGGTGAAGCAGTTAGCCTGAGCAGAGAACGCTTCCCAGGCTTTGAAAAGGTCAACTACAGGCACTGCGCCAGTTGGCCTTTTTTATTGGAAGCCATTACGCAGCCCCGCTCTGAATCGGAAGCGGATTGACACTGGCTCATAAGCTCGCTAGCTGATGGTGCTAACGCTCCGAGAATTTTCTGGGCGTGGCTTACCACTTTGCTGCAGTCGCTTTTTGCTACCGGGTCATAGTCCGAACATGCGCTGATTGAGAACACGGCGCACGTTAAAAAAGCGGCTTTGAGAATCATGTTTGGCATTGGCTGCTCCCTTTTGTTCAGTATAAAAAGGGTAGAAGAGCTTTCTTATTTTTGCGACATGTCAGGTTGTGTGGGTATAACGAAGAAGGGACGCTGCTGCGTCCCTTAGGTATGTGATTACTCTCCGATAAACCCGCCAGTCTGGTGCTGCCACAGCTGGGCATAAATTCCCCCGCTGGCAATCAATTCCTGGTGTGTGCCTTCTTCAACCACCTGGCCTTCGTCGAGCACGATCAATCTGTCCATGGCGGCAATCGTCGACAGGCGGTGGGCAATGGCGATAACGGTTTTGCCTTCCATCAGTTGGTACAAGCTTTCCTGAATTGCCGCTTCTACCTCTGAGTCCAGCGCTGACGTGGCTTCATCCAGGATCAGGATCGGTGCATCTTTTAGCAGCACACGAGAAATAGCGACACGCTGGCGCTGGCCGCCGGAGAGCTTCACGCCGCGCTCACCCACTTGTGAATCGTAACCATGGTTACCGTGTGGGTCATTCAGGCTTTCAATAAACTCGTGGGCGTGGGCTTTTTTCGCCGCATCCAGCATGGCGTCATCACCGGCATCCGGTCTGCCATAAAGGATGTTTTCGCGGATGGAACGGTGTAACAGGGACGTGTCCTGAGTCACCATGCCGATGTTGGCACGGAGTGAATCTTGCGTGACCTCTGAAATGTTCTGACCGTCGATACGGATTTCTCCCCGCTCGACATCGTGAAAGCGCATCAGCAGGTTAACCAGCGTAGATTTACCCGCGCCAGAGCGACCGACCAGGCCGACTTTCTCACCCGGTTTGATGGTGAGGTTGAGCTTTTCTATCACGCCTTTGCTTTCGCCGTAATGGAAGCTGACATCTTTGAACCGGATTTCGCCATTTGGCACATCAAGTGCCGGTGCGTTAAGCCTGTCGACCACTTCGACCGGTTTTGCCAATGTCCCCATGCCATCGACCACGGTTCCGATGTTTTCAAACAGCGAGCCAATTTCCCACATGATCCATTTCGACATGCCGTTAATGCGTAGCGCGAGACTCACAGCAATGGCAATGGCACCAATCGTGATGGCGGAATCCAGCCACAGCCAAATCGAGATCGCTCCAATGGCAAACACCAAGGCATAGTTGGCAATTTCTACCGCGATATTAAAGCCCGTTGCCAGTCGCATCTGGCGGTATACCGTATCCATAAAGGTCGACATACCTTCCTCGGCATAGGCCGTCTCGCGGTCGGTATGGGAAAACAGTTTCACGGTGGCGATGTTGGTGTAGCTGTCGACAATGCGGCCGGTCATCAGCGAGCGGGCGTCGGCCTGCTCCGTCGATACGGCTTTAAGCTTGGGAACAAAATACATCTGGATGCCGATATAGACAGCCAGCCAAATCAGCAGGGGGATCATCAACCGGATATCGGCCTGCCCAACCATGAACAGCATGGTCGCGAAATAGACCGTGATATAGACCGCAACGTCCAACAGCTTCATGACGGTTTCGCGGATCGATAATGCCGTTTGCATCACTTTGGTGGCGATACGGCCAGCAAAGTCATTCTGATAAAACCCGATGCTTTGTTTTAGCAGATAGCGGTGAGCTAGCCAGCGAATGGACATAGGGTAATTGCCCAAAAGTGACTGGTGCAGGATGAGCGAGTGCAGGGAAACCAGCAATGGCATGCCGATAAGCACCAGCAACCCCATAAAGATAAGTGTATGGCCTTCATCAGCCAAGAAGGTGGTGCGGTCTTGCTCGGTCAGCCAGTCAACAAGTTGTCCCATAAAGCCAAACAGCGACACTTCGGCAATCGCGATGAGTGCTGTTAAAAGCGACATTGCCACCAAAGGTTTTTCAAATCCTTTGGTGTAGTGGCGGCAAAATGCCAGCAGCGTATTCGGTGGCTGGGCAGGTTCGGATTCAGGGAAAGCGGGCGTCACTCTTTCGAACAGTTTATATATCATGATTCCTTCCGGAGATGATGGCTCACGGTGAGTGTCTGAAGCATAAAGATTTTTACAGGCTTCGGGTGCGTGAACCCAATAGTTTTCCGGGTGATTCTATCAGGTTTATGGCATTGATTAATGCCAATGTTTTCAACGGAATTGTTTAGAAATTCTGATATGTCTGTTTTTGTCTAAGGAGGTAGGGTTTAGTGTCGCGCGCTGGTTGAATAAGGCAGGATGGTGTCAATTTATTAGGCTGTCTTGTATGAATAGTGACACTCACGGTGCTAATTGCCCTAACCGTATTTTCGCTTTGCTAGTTTTAAGTGCACTCAAAACTGTACGCAATCACGATTGAAAAACACATTGCGACAGTATCCACCAGTGAGGTGTGTGATGTTTGTATTTAGCCAACCAGAAAATCAAACCATCAGGCAGAATCATTCCGCATTCATTCCCAAGCCACGAAACAGGGCAATGGGCGGTTGTTCAAAGGGATGTCAATGCCAGGGATGCGCTGCGAAAAGCGCCAACAGGAAAACCTCCCCCATATTAGACAGGCCTGTCCAGTTGCAAATGTTCAGCGCTGGAAACCTGCACTCTGACGCCGCCGAGCGAGAAGCTGACCGGGTTGCCAACCGTGTGTTGGAATCCCCGAAACCCCAATGTGCGTCATGTCAGGAAAGCGAAGGGGACGGCGGTTCCCTCGCCTCACTCTCATCGCCCCCCATTCCTGCCAACCTAAAATCCTTGGTGCCAAGTTCTGGCTCACCGTTACAAGCACCGGTCAGAAGAGAGATGGAACAAAGGTTTGGCCATGATTTTTCCGGGGTAAGGGTGCACACCGATGAACATGCCGCGAATTCCGCATCCCAGCTTGGTGCAAGAGCCTATGCATTGGGCAACCATATTGTGTTTAACCGCGGCGAGTTCAGGCCAGAGAGCGCTGCCGGACAGAAAACCCTTGCTCATGAACTTACCCACGTGTTGCAACAGTCAAAAGCCGGTACGTCGACAACCCAGATGCTGAGTGAAGCGGATTGCGCCAAGAGTTGTACTAAGAAAGACGGCAGAAAAACAGCCACCAAAAAATTCAGCATTACCGTATTTGCCGACAAAGAGGGATCTTTTTTACTGCTTCCCGCCACGCACAAAGTCGGCCATGCATGGATTGAACTGCAGGATGAGTATGGTGATTACTGGTCTTACGGTTTCTGGCCTAAAGAGGGATACGACGCCGATAACATGAAAGCGGACGTGGATGGATGTGTTCATCATCCCGACTCAACCCAACACAACAAAAACAATCCTGCGACACAAACGTTTGAACTGACGGCAGAGCAATTTGCTGCGGCGAAGAAATATGCGGTCGACACGTGCAAAAACCGCCCGAAATACAATCTGTTTGGATTGCAGTGTACGGAATTTGTAAAACGTGCACTGGCTGCAGCAGGGCAAGGTAGTGCGGGGGGATTTGGCTTGATATGGGAAAGTCCCAACGCACTGGCATCCTGGATCAAAACCCATGCCCTGGAGTTGGGGGTTAACGTCACGGCTGCGACATCTGCTGACGATAAAGCGGGTCAGGCAAGTGCTGCTTTTGATCTTCGCTACCGCCACCAGTTCTATTCATTGCTGGGCACTAAGCTCCGTCTTTATGGCGTGGGGCGCGCAGAGCTGGGTAGCCCTATCAAATTGGGATCAGCAGGTGTGGGGATAGAGCTGAATACGCAGAAAATTTATCTGCCGCAGTTTTATGTAGAAACCGGCGGTGTCTTTGGCGATCTTAACCCAACTTCGGGCGCGGACAGTTTCGGTGCGGGTGTGACAGCGAGTGCAGGTTTGCGCTACAACATTGATGAGTTGGCATTTGTAGGGGTGGAATACAATCTGGTTAAAGATCTTGTGAATAAAGATCCTGAACTGCACCGGATGATGTTCAGTGTGGGGATAAGGTTGTTCTGATTTAAAAAGCCGGCTCACGGAGTCGGCTCGTCATTTTGCTACAGAGATTTCTTAGATGCCACGCCTGAAAGCTATGTCTTTGTCCATTGCGTAGTCAGCGGCTGCATCTGCATCGTAGGCTGGTCAATGAATCATGCGTGTTCGTTGATATCCCATAGGTTTAACACCGTGTCTGCCCAGTTGTCCCTGAGTCGGTTTGATACGCGTTGCTCTCTCAGCAGAGCGTTAAACATCTCAAGGTCGTTTTCGTCAACCAGGGTATTGAACTGATGTTCAATGACTTCTTTTGCCTGCGAACGCAGTGAGTCACCAATAACATTACCAACACGAAGCTGGGATAAAACGTCTATGGCTTGTTCGTATCCTTCGGTTTGGTGCATAGCGCCTCCTTATGTACTCGTTACATTAATGATAACCATGTCTCAAAAAAGATCCAAAAATATTTACTTTCTGAATACTTGGATGCTCATGCATAAAAAAGCCGACTCTAATGAGTCGGCTTTGCACTTATCATATTGATTGGTGGTTATTAACCGCAGACTTTCGACCAGCTGCCGTCACTGCCCGGTACAGAAGAAGTCCACCAGTTGGCTTGATAGATCTTGCCTTCGTGAACCATTTTGTCACCGCTGCCGGCATGGCTTGGATTGCCAGCCCAGTCAGTTTGTGGCCAGTTAGGGTAAACGTTGATTCCTGTGGTCTCACAGTTACTTGGATCTGGGTTTTCTGGATCGGTTGGTTTGTTCAGATCCGCCAAAGGCAGGTCGCTGTATTCAAACGCGAACGCATAATCCACACCATTGATCTTCACTGTGTAGTTGGAAGGACCAGTGATTGGCAGGTAGTAAACCATATCCAATACATAGCTCTCGCCAGCTTTCAGTGATTTCCAGTTAGGCAGTTTGAACGATGCACGGTGCATTGTGCCTTCCAGACCGCCAATGTTGTTGGCTTTGCTGTGACCAGAAGAGATCACGCTCAGGCCGCCACCAGACTGGTCTTTCGCATTGTCAGGTGCAGAGGTTGGGATATCGAACTGGAACTCAGTACCACCCGGCAGATCCGTACCTGTGTTGTTCACGAAGGTGATCTTAGGATTGATTGGGTAGTTCTGGTCACCCACTTTGAAGCCACCGACTGACACATCAATCTTCACTGCTTCTGCAGGCATTGTGGTTTCAGACAGCTTCGCGCCATAAGGGGTTGCAGACATGAACTTGTCGTAGATGGCTTTGGTCATGGTGTTACCCATGTGGTATTCACCGTTGCCAGTCTTACACGCATTCTCGGTTGCATCGACGACATCCGTACGGTTGCCATTTCCGTCCAGTTGGTAACATGCGTAGTCACCCGCCAGTTCCCAGAACATGATACCGCCGATACCTTTGTCGATGACGTAGTCAGATTTCACGCTGACAGACGCTTCGTCTTCGGTAGACAGGAACACTTTCTTCTCTGCGTTCCACAGCCATGGAGCAACAGCGACTGAATCGTAGTTACGTGCATAGGTACCGCGCAGAACGTCTTGTGGGTCGTTCTCTGGGTCTAAGCCGTAAGCTGACGCGTACGAACCGAAGATGCCGTTTTCAAGGTTCTTCGCATGCCACATTGGGTTAGAGCCTGCGCCCATTTCGTTACCCTGTGGATCCTTGTCGTGCCACATGTTGTCGATGCCCATTGCACCGTTGCCACAGTTGTTCTTCTCACCTTCACCGGTGCCTGGTTGACACTCAGCTTGGTTAGGAAGCGCTGCTTTACCCCACAAACCGTTTTCACCGCCAGACACGTCTTGCCAGCCACGGGTGTAGTAAGGCACACCGATGTTGATACGGCCTGCTGGCATTGAGCCACGGAAATAGTGGTATGCCCAGTCAGTGTTCAGGTAACCGATACCGCCGTATTGGCTGGTGCCGTAAACGTTCCATGCTGCCAGTTCAGAGTCTTTACCTGTGTCGAACAGTGCTGCGTTGTGACCAACATGGTCATTCCATGCGCCGTGCAGGTCGTAGCTCATGATGTTGACGTAGTCGAGGTACTTGGTCACGTCGAACGTTTCCATACCGCGCAGCAGGTAGCCAGAAGATGGCGCTGCGATAGTCAGCATGTAGTGCTGGTTATCCTGTGCGGACGCGATATCAACTTTTTCACGCAGTACGCGCATTAGCTCTTGGTAAGAAGCCCACAGGTAAGGGCGACGTGGTTCCATGAAGTCTTTATCGTATGGGTTACCGGCACCTGCCATTGAGGTTGGGTACTCATAGTCGATATCCAGACCATCGAACTTGTACTTACGCATCATTTCAACCGCAGATGCAGCAAATTTCTCAATGCCAGCATGGTTGATAGAGCCATCTGCATTTGTGGTCATGGTGTAGAAACCACCGTCTGCCACGCGATCACCGTCTGGGCCGAAGTGACCGCCGGTTTCCGCCCAGCCACCGATTGAAATCAGTGTCTTAACGTCATGTTTCTTCTTGTAAGTTGCCAGTGCACCGAAGTGGCCTTTGAAGCCCAGCGCTGGATCAACTTCAACACCCGGCCACTCTTTGTTAACAGCGGCGTTTGTTGGATCGTTCACATCACCGATGTTGACTTTGCCGTCAGGACCGATGCTGACAAACGCATAGTTGATGTGGGTCAGTTGTTCCCAAGGAATGTCGCTAACCAGGTAAGAGGCTTGTGGATCGTCGCCTGCACGCCAGCTGGTGAAGTAACCGATGATACGGCGTGGGTGGTCAGCACCCATCTGCTCACGGCCATCTTCATCGTAAACTGTACAGTAAGGCACGTTAACGTCAGGGGTCTGGTACAGGCCTTCTGGACGACAGTTAGAAACAACAGGTGTACCTTTCACGTTCACGGTGACGACTGCAGAATCGGTAGACGCGCCTTTGTCATCTGTCGCTTTCGCGTACATAGAAATGTTGCCGGATACATTCGATACCCAGTCAAAAGTGTACGGTGCGGAAGTGACCGTTTCTTTCAGTTGGCCTGCAACATAGAAGTCCACTTTCGCGATGGTGCCATCAGTATCCGCAGCGTCTGCAGTCAGTGTCACTGTCGCGCCCTGGTCAACAGCAGTTGCTGACGCAGCCAGAGAAACGGTTGGTGCTTCGTTGTCAGGAATGATAACGCCTGGTTTAACGGTGATGCTCAGTGCTGAAGTTTCTGCAACTGCACCGTCGTCATCCGTTGCTTTAACAACAATGCTGTGTGTACCTTCTGCCGCAGTCCAAGTTTTTGCGTATGGCGCTGAGGTATCTGAGCCAATGGATGTGCCATCAACGAAGAACTCAACCTTAGCGATTGAACCATCGCTGTCGCTGGCATTTGCGCTGATAGTGACAACGTCACCAGCTTTAAAGCTGTCGCTGGCTGAAGGCGCTGTCAGGGCAACGCTTGGTGCTTCGTTTACAGGTGGAGTGACGTCACCGGAATCACACTGATCCACCTTTTTCCACTCTTGGTATTGTCCGGAAGACGTTTTCGGGTCATTACCCATTGTCCACCAGTTTGCCTTGTAGACATTCTTGTCACGCTGAACAGTACTGCCACTGGTATACGCTTTATCAGACTGCCATTTCTCAATACCTGAGCAGTCGGTAGCTGCCTGCGCATTAAAAGCAAACATGCACGCTACGGCGACTGCCGACAGCGTGAAGCCCTTGCTTTTGCCTGTCACATCCATTGAATATTCCTCGAAAATAAAAGTTTAACTATTGATTTATATAACATTAGCGCGACTTGCATCGCGTAAAAAATAAAGTAGTTGAGTTGGATATGGCTGGCATCCGAGTTTTAGTCAGATTTAGATCTCTACTCAGGATTCGAAGAAAAAGGTTCTATCTCTTCGCCGGTATTCACAAATTCAACGGACAATTTTCGTTTCTCTGCATGAATTTTGTGCTGCATGCAAGGCTGCATATTCAGATGGGGTAGACCAATGTCTAATGATGATTGTCTACAACCTGCGTTGAAAGTTTGTATTTAAGTGGGCATTATTTAGTCAGCTAGAGAACATTGTCGACAAAAAGGGCTTTGATGCGAGTCACCACAAAAGAAGAGTGTCGACAGTAAGTGAAGCAAACAGTGAAGGGTGTGACCAAATCTGAAGGAATGAAAGATTGTCTGATGAAAGCCATCGAATAATCCGGAATAAAATCGCTGTTATCGACAGGCAAGGAGCACGCCCATGTCAGCCTATCAAAACGCTTACCGGCAATCTGTCAATGATCCTCAAGGGTTCTGGCTTCAGCAGTCCCGGCAAATCAAATGGTTTAAACCCCCTCACGTTGCATTGGAAAATGATGCAAACGGCATAGAACGTTGGTTTCCGGATGGCGAACTCAATACCGCTTATCTTGCTTTGGACTACCACATAGAGCAGGGCAGGGGTGACCAGACTGCGCTGATTTACGATTCTCCCGTTACCGGCAAAAAAGCCCGGTACAGCTATGAAGTGCTGCGCGACCAGGTTGCCAAGTGCGCTGGCATGTTGGCATCCCTGGGCGTTGAAAAGGGTGATCGGGTAATCATTTATATGCCGATGATCCCACAGGCAGCCATTGCCATGCTGGCCTGTGCCCGGTTGGGCGCTATCCATTCTGTGGTGTTTGGGGGCTTTGCGCCGAATGAGCTTGCGGTGCGCATCGAAGATGCGGAACCGAAAGTGTTGCTGACCGCGTCTTGCGGCATCGAAGTGAACAAGGTGATTCCTTACAAGCCAATGGTCGATCAGGCGGTGATGGACAGCCGCTGGAAGCCTGAGCGTGTGGTGGTGTACCAGCGTCCCGAGCAACCTGCCGTGTTAGACAATGAGCGTGATGCAGACTGGGCAACTTTGTTTGAACGGGCTGAGCCCCATGATTGTGTACCCGTTAACGCAACCGATCCGCTATATATCCTCTACACCTCAGGCACGACGGGAAAACCCAAAGGGGTTGTTCGCGACAACGGCGGTCACGCGGTTGCCCTGAAATACAGTATGTCGACGGTTTATAAAGTCGAACCTGGTGAAGTGTATTGGGCTGCGTCGGATGTTGGCTGGGTGGTGGGCCATTCTTATATTGTGTATGCACCGCTCATTCATGGCTGCACTACCATCATGTTTGAAGGCAAGCCGGTCAGAACGCCGGATCCCAGTGCTTTTTGGCGGGTGTGCGATGAATATGGTGTGTCTGTACTCTTTTCTGCTCCAACTGCCTTCCGGGCGATTAAGAAAGAAGATCCGGAAGGAAAGGAGATTCACAAGTACCCGATGGGAAAACTGCGGACTATTTTTATGGCAGGGGAAAGGCTGGATCCGCCCACATTGGAATGGGTGGAAGAGCATACCGGCCGTCCGGTTGTCGATCACTGGTGGCAAACTGAAACGGGATGGGCGATTTCCTGCAACCCGATCGGTTTGGAAAGCTTTATGACCAAGCCTGGGTCATCGACCAGACCGACGCCGGGCTTTAATGTCAAAATCCTCAATGAAACCGGTGAACCACTGACTGCAAATGAGCAAGGATACATCGCCGTCAAGCGTCCTTTGCCGCCGAGCTGTCTGGTAACGGTGTGGCGTAACCATGACAGGTTCGAATCCGGTTATCTGCAACAGTTTCCCGGCTATTATGTGTCCGGTGATGGTGGCTATGTCGATGAAGATGGCTACCTGTTTGTAATGGGGCGCATCGATGATGTGATTAACGTGTCTGGTCACCGTTTATCAACCGGCGAAATGGAAGAGATTGTCGGCGCCCACGAAGCGGTAGCGGAGTGTGCCGTGGTCGGGATTTATGATGAGCTGAAAGGTCAATTACCACTTGGTTTGGTGGTGCTTAAAGACGGCTACTACTCAACGGAAGGCAATATCGAAAAAGAATTGGTGGCAAAAGTGCGCAATGAGATAGGCCCTGTTGCCTGCTTTCACCGCGCGATTATTGTCGACAGATTACCGAAAACCCGCTCGGGAAAAATACTGCGCCGTATTATCCGTCAGATAGCCGACGGTGAAAGCTACAGCGTCCCCTCGACGATTGATGACCCGGCGAGTCTGGACGATATCAACAGAGTGTTGTCATCCCACAGCTGATGTTAATCCCACTAAAAAGGCCACCGTCTGGTGGCCTTCATCATTCATAAGCAGCGCTTACTGCGCGTTCACAAACGCTTTGAAGCGGGCTTTGGTTTGCGCATCCGCTTTTTGGAACCAGTAGTGAAGCTGGTATTCCTCTTCGTTGATGCCTTCGCTGTCATTGACCACGACTTTCGTACTTCGGGTTACCGGTTTAGCGGGAGCGGTCTCTGCTACCGGTGTTTGTTCCAGATTCAACGATGCTGGCATGTCAGTCTGGTTGTAACGTTGCAGTTTAGATAGGTAGTCACGGCTCAGTTGGAAACCGGACTTGATCAGTTTACCTTGCTCAAACGCAATGGCATTGTCGCTAGCATCCTTGATGGTGAACTCAGGGTTTTTATTGAATTTGCGCGCCTGATGCTTGTTCAGGTATTCCGGGAATTCAAAGTGGACATCGGTGTCCTGTGCGTCGAATTTCACGACCAACACATCGGAGCGGACGAAAGTGACGTCTTTGCCTTCTTCGAAGCTAGTGACGTACCGAAATGCCAACTGTTGTGTGCCATCTTGCAATACGACCGTATCTTCTTTACCAAATACTGACGACTTGTGGGTCTGTCCGTTGTAAGCAAGCAGCTCAACATTGTCGTTGAGGTGGAGGGTCACATCTGCTTGGGCAGACAGCGGTAGTAGTGCTGCAAACACTGAGGAGAGAAACAGCTTTCTTCTCATGATCATCCCTTAAAATTGCAAAATGGGCCCGACTTGATGAAGGGCCCTCATTATTATTTAAAACGCTTATTTTACGTAGCAGGCAAACCCTTTCAGGTAGAAACCTTCTGGGTATGCGCTGTCGATTGGGTGGTCTGCCGCTTGTTCAAAACGCTCGATGAACTGCACATCGCGGTGTGCGTCCAACGCCGCATCAGCAATGATTTTCTGGAACAGGGCGTTGTCCATCAAACCTGAGCAGGAGTAAGTCAGCAGCGTACCACCAGGCTTCAGGATTTGCATCGCCAGCATGTTGATGTCTTTGTAGCCACGGCACGCACCAGTCAGTTGCGCTTTTGATTCTGCGAACTTTGGTGGATCCATGATCACGACGTCAAATTTCTCGCCGGCATCGCGGAATTCGCGTAGCAGTTTGAATACGTCGGCGTTGACGAACTGGGCTTTAGAAACGTCAAAGCCGTTCATTTCAGCATTGGCTTTGGCGATGTCCAGTGCAGGTTGGGAAACGTCCACGTTAATCACTTCTGCCGCGTTACCCTTCAGGGCATACAGGCCAAAGCCGCCGGTATAACAGAAGCAGTTCAGAACACGCTTACCGTTCACATATTTCACAGATGCTTCGCGGCTGTCGCGTTGGTCCAAATAGAAACCAGTTTTGTGTCCACCCGTGATATCGACACTAATTTTTACGCCGTTTTCTTCAATAACCACAGACGCTGGTGGCATCTCGCCGTGCAAAACGCCAGTACGCTCTTTCAGGCCTTCTTTCTTACGGACAGAAACGTCTGAACGTTCGTAGATGCTGCATTCAGGGTACAGCTCAACCATGGCAGCGACTAGGTTGTCTTTCTGTGCTTCAGCACCTGCGCTCAGCAGTTGGCATACCAGAAAGTTTTCGTAGCGGTCGATGGTGATGCCCGGCAAACCATCGGACTCTGCAGCAATCAGACGGTAGCCGGTCAGGCCGTCACGGGCTGCCAGTGTGTCACGCAGGCCTTGAGCCTGTTGCAGGCGGTTTTTGAAGAATTCGACATTAATGTCTTCTTGCTCAAACGACCATACGCGAACACGGATTTGAGAATTAGGAGAAAACGCACCACGCGCCAGCCATTGACCCTGATGATCGTAGACATCCACGGTCTGACCGAGACTTGGTTTGCCCTCGACGCGTTGAATACCACGCGAGAATACCCAAGGGTGGCGACGGCGCAGCGATTTTTCGCGGCCTTTAACCAGATAAACAGACGGATTCATTGGTTTTTCCTAATTTCAAGATGCGGGTTGTCGTGAGATGTAGGTCACGCCAACCGATAAAGGTGCTGTATTGTGTGAGATGAAAAGAAAGAATGCAAACAGCCGCCCTGTAGGCGGCCGTTTTTTCGCCGTTTGGACGGTTTAGTCTGTGCGCATACCTTTAACCAGCGCGGTTAGGCTGGAAGATTGCTTCTGAAGATCGGCAACGTCACGGGCAGTTTGCTGGATCATCTCGCTCACTTGCCATGCCTGTTGGCGAACATGCTCCACATCTGAAGAAATGGTACCGGCCACACTGCCTTGCTGGTTTGCTGCAGTGGCAATCTCGGTACTGCGGTCAGTAATGCGCTGACTACGGTCAGAGATCGAACTGATATCCTCACTGATGCTTTGCATCAAAGACTCACTGGCCGCTGCATTTTCGACGGTGCCTTGCATAACCGTGCGAAGGTGCCCGGTGTTACTTTCCAGATCCTGGATCATTCGCTGGATTTCGACGGTCGCCTGCTGGGTTCGCCCGGCAAGGGTGCGTACTTCATCTGCGACCACAGCAAAACCACGTCCTTGCTCACCCGCTCGTGCCGCTTCAATGGCTGCGTTCAGTGCCAGCAGGTTAGTCTGCTCTGAAATTGCGCTGATAGTCGCGACCATGCTGCCAATTTCGCTGGAGTTATTTTCCAGTGCAGCCACTGCGTTCGAGGCGGTCTCAATTTCACGGCTCAGCGCCTGAATGGCACGCATGGTTTGATTGACCTGGGATTGGCTTTGTTTTGATGCTTCACCGGCCTGTGTGATTTCACCGGAAGTTTGTTCCGCGTGAGCGGCAACATCTCGGATGGATCCTGCCATTTCTTCTGTCGCGCTTGCCAGTGAGTCGAGATACGCACGTTGGTCTTTAGACAGTGATTCGCTTTCAACGCTGCGCTGACTTAGCTCGGAGGAAAGCCCTTCCATCAACGAGGCTGCATTTTTGATCGCACGTACCAGGCTGTGTTCGCGATCCGCGACTTTATCGACAGTAGTCGCAATGATGCTGAACTCGTCACGCACAGGGAAGAAGTTCATACGGCTGGTCAGGTCACCGTCCAGCATACGTTGCAGTGAATGGTTCATGGTGTACATGGCGCCACCGATAAAACTGGACACATAATGGAGCGCTGAAACACCTAGCAATGCAAGGGTTGCCAGCGCAAACCATTCCAGTCCGCTGATTTGGGCCCAAAAACTGGTTTCCACTGAATTTGCACCGCTGGTCGCAATCAGTGAGGCGGCTTCTGTTGCAGAAGCGTCGTAGTGAGACAGCACACTTTGCAGTGCTGCGCTATGGTTCTCTTGTGCTTGGGCTAACTGTGCTTGTGAGGCATTGTAAAAAACCACACCAACCGCAAGTGTCAGCGAGACTAAAATTGTATAAAGGATGAAGAATTTTTGTTTCAGGCTAACTTTGATGAGGTACTGGTCAACCCAGCGGAACGGCGTTTCTATCATGTTTGAATCGGTCCTTGTCAAAAGCTCCGGTGTATTACCGTTAGACGAGGTGAATAGTACACTGTTGTATAAAGGTAAGACTAACCAGTGAGGTGTGATTGATGTCACAAATATGTGTTAGGGCGACAGTTTCAGGACGCGTTCAGGGAGTTGGCTTCCGTTTTCACACTGCCCATGAAGGATTAAAGCTGTCGCTTAGCGGTTATGCGCGGAATGAATCTGATGGGACTGTGACGGTGCTGATGTGCGGTGAGGAGAAAAATGTCAACGCGCTGCTGGCGTGGTTGGAGCAAGGGCCAGCCACGGCGAATGTCACCAAACTGGTGCACAACCAAATAGACTGGCAGGCGATAGATGGGTTTTCCATTCAGTGACTAAATTGCCCAAATAGAAAAGGAGCCAACTGGCTAATGCCAGTCAGTTAAGCTGACTGGCTTTCTTTTTATTGGGGTATTTCTTTGCCTTAGGCTTCACGGCTCTCGGGTATATTCGCTCTTCTCGCTTAATGGGCAACACATGATGTATCGCCTCCTCC